>JAUVAY010000005.1 GCA_030591505.1 Flavobacteriales bacterium
ATAAGACTGTGATCATTACTAAATCTGATGAAAGTGAGTCCAATACTAAATATGCTCAAGGTGGTATTGCCGTTGTTATTGATAATGTAGAAGATTCTTTTGAAAAGCATATCGAAGACACGATGAATGCCGGTGCAAATCTAAATGACAGGTCGGTAGTTGAAATGGTGGTTAGGGAAGGACCAGACCGCTTACGTGAGTTAATCGATTGGGGAGCGCATTTTGATAAAAAGAATAATGGTGAGATAGTTTTAGGTAAAGAAGGCGGGCATTCAAAACATCGAATTGTTCATCATAAGGATATTACTGGATTTGAATTGGAACAAACCTTACTAGCTAAAATAAATTCATTAAGCAATATTGAGGTCATTCAGCATTGTTTAGCGATCGACCTTATTACTCAGCACCATCTTGGCTTAGAAGTACAAAGAGAAGATGAAATCAATTGTTTTGGCGCCTATGTTTTGGATCAGAAAACAAATAGGGTTCGAACAATCAAATCGAGGTTTACTTTAATGGCGACTGGAGGTATAGGACAAGTATATCAAACTACTACAAACCCTTCTATTGCTACAGGGGATGGTATTGCTATGGCTTACCGGGCGAAAGCTAAGATAAGCGATATGGAATTTATCCAATTTCATCCTACTGCGCTATATGAACCGGGTAAAAGTCCAGCTTTTTTAATTTCAGAAGCGGTAAGAGGATTTGGTGCTCATTTGAAAAATCATAAAGAAGAGCGTTTTGTATTCAACTATGATGATAGAGGAGAACTGGCTTCTCGAGATATCGTTGCTAAATCGATAGATTCTGAAATGAAGCGATCGGGAGAAGACTTTGTCTATCTGGATTGCAGGCATCTGGATGCAAAGGAGTTTAGATCTAATTTTCCAAATATTTATGATAAGTGTGTGGAAATGGGAATTAATCCTGAATCAGAAATGATCCCGGTGATCCCTGCAGCCCATTATTTATGTGGAGGAATTGATGTAGATAAAAATGGAAGATCAAATATTATGCAGTTGTATGCATGTGGAGAAGTTAGTAGAACAGGACTGCATGGTGCAAATCGCTTAGCTTCAAACTCTTTATTAGAAGCCGTTGTTTATGCCCATCGAATAGCCGAAGATATTTCAAAAGAAGAAGCTAAGGTTAAGATGATCGATCATGTTCCGGATTGGGATACAGTTGGAACAAAAGATCCTCGCGAACTCGTGTTGATAAATCATACCCGAAGTGAAGTTCAACAGACCATGAGTAAGTTTGTTGGAATCGTAAGGTCAAACGACCGATTGGAGAGGACGGTTAAGCGTCATCAATTATGGTATGAGGAAACGGAAGACCTTTATGAAAATACAACCTTGTCTGTTCCTCTCTGTGAATTGAGAAATATTATTTCTGTAGCTTATCTTATTACCCAACAATCAATGCAGCGAGAAAATAATATTGGAGGCTTTTATAATATTACTTTGGATAATGAGGAGACGGGAGTATAAAGTAAATTACGAATTACGAATTACGAATTTATAAAGAGCTAGATTAAAGGAAGCTCGAAGGAAATTTACCATCCCTGATTTTGCTTGACCGTTTTATTAAAGACCGATCAATTTATTTAAATGTGGCATTTTAGCTCCAAAGGAGTGCTATCTTAATTGCCCGGGATGAAGTCCCGGGTTGAGGTAATGGTTGAAAATGAGAGCGGCGAAGAATAGTATTTAATGTTATGAAATGCTTTTTCGAGCCGCAACGAAGAGAAGGATTGTTAGGAGTACGAAGCACGAAGCGCGAAGAAAATGACAATCCCTGATTAATGTTGACTATTTTTATTATTAACCTTTGGTAATCAGCTATGTGAGAATCAATATTCAATAGAGGTTTACTACTCGGCGAATATGCGATTTTCCTCTTTTCGCTTGCCTGAAAATTGCGTATTTTTGCGCTTCGTTTTTACAGTTCATTTACATAAACAATAGAAGATGCTTTTTGATTTAGATATGATAAAAAAGGTATACCAACGTATGCCAGAAAGGATAAACGCAGCAAGAGAATTAGTTGGCACCCCACTTACCTTAGCAGAAAAGATATTGTACTCTCACCTATGGGATGGGAAAAGTAATGAAGTGTTTAAAAGAGGAGAGTCTTATGTTGATTTCGCCCCGGATCGTGTAGCAATGCAAGATGCTACAGCGCAAATGGCCTTGCTTCAATTTATGCAAGCTGGAAAGAAAAAAGTAGCTGTTCCATCTACAGCTCATGCCGATCACCTTATTCAAGCCCGATTGGGAGCTGATAAAGATCTTCAAGATTCATTGAATAAGAATAATGAAGTATTTAACTTTTTATCATCTGTTTCGAATAAATATGGGATTGGATTCTGGAAACCAGGAGCAGGGATTATTCATCAAGTAGTACTTGAAAATTACGCATTTCCAGGTGGGATGATGATTGGTACTGATTCACATACTGTGAATGCTGGAGGTTTAGGAATGGTTGCAGTTGGTGTTGGAGGTGCAGATGCTGTTGATGTAATGGCTGATATGCCTTGGGAGCTTAAGTTTCCGAAATTGATCGGTATAGAATTAACAGGAAAATTAAGTGGTTGGGTTTCGGCCAAAGATGTTATTCTTAAAGTTGCAGGTATTTTAACCGTAAAAGGCGGAACAGGTGCAATTGTTGAGTATTTCGGAGATGGCGCGATTAACTTGTCGGCTACCGGAAAAGGAACCATTTGTAATATGGGAGCCGAAATAGGCGCGACTACTTCAACTTTTGGATACGATGAATCAATGGAAAGGTACCTTCGGGCAACAGGTAGAAATGAAGTTGCAGATGAAGCAAATAAAATAAAAGAGTATTTAACAGGTGACCCTGAAGTTTATGCTGATCCAGCAAAATATTTTGATGAGCTTATTGAATTAGATCTTTCTACACTTACACCTCATATTAACGGTCCGTTTACTCCTGATTTAGCCACGCCTACCTCAGAGATGAAAGCAAAAGCAGAGAAAAATGGCTGGCCTCAAGATGTTGAATGGGCATTGATAGGTTCTTGTACAAACTCTTCTTATGAAGATTTGTCTAGAGCAGCATCAATAGCTGATCAGGCAAGCGTGAAAGGATTAGAGATGAAATCATTTTTAGGAATTAACCCTGGTTCAGAACAAGTACGATTTACGGCTGATAGAGATGGTTTGTTAAAATCATTCGAAGACCTTAACGCAAGAATATTTACCAATGCTTGTGGTCCATGTATCGGTCAGTGGGCAAGGGAAGATGCTGAAAAGCAGAAAAAAAATACTATAATTCACTCTTTTAACCGAAATTTCTCGAAGCGTGCAGACGGTAATCCAAATACGCATGCTTTTGTTGCATCACCAGAGATGGTAATGGCTATTGCACTTTCAGGTAAACTTGGTTTTAACCCTATCACTGATACATTAACGAATAAAAATGGAGAGGAAGTGAAATTAGATCCTCCAACAGGATGGGAATTGCCTCCAAATGGATTTGATGTTGATGATAATGGCTATCAAGCACCTGTTGAAGATGGATCAGCCATAGAGATCACTGTAAATCCTGATTCTGAACGTTTACAATTGTTAACACCATTTGACCCTTGGGATGGAAAAAATATTGAAGGAGCTAAATTATTGATCAAAGCGAAAGGGAAATGTACAACCGACCATATTTCAATGGCTGGTCCTTGGTTACGCTATAGAGGTCATTTGGATAATATATCCAATAATATGCTTATTGGAGCGATTAATGAGTTTAACGAAGCTACTAACTCAGTGAAAAATCAACTGGATGGAAGCTATGATGAAGTTCCAAATGTTGCGCGTGCTTATAAAGCAGCCGGCATTCCTTCAATTGTTGTTGGAGATCATAACTATGGAGAGGGATCGTCAAGAGAACATGCGGCCATGGAGCCACGCCATTTGGGTGTGAGAGCCGTAATTGTAAAGTCCTTTGCGAGAATTCATGAAACGAATTTAAAGAAACAAGGTATGTTAGGGCTGACTTTTGATAATGAGGCTGACTACGATAAGTTCAAAGAGAACGATACCTTTAATTTCTCTGATCTTGATAGTTTTACACCAAAACAACAGTTACACCTAGTGATCAATCATGATGATGGAAGCAGTGATACCATCGCACTAAACCATACTTATAATTCACAACAGATCGATTGGTTTAGAGCAGGTTCTGCATTAAATCTTATTAAAAAACAGAACGCTTAATAATAATTTAATAGCGTAATTTGAGTAGAAAAGAATTATTCGAGAAAATCGAAAGCTATGCCACGGAGCTACTCTCTAAAGGAGCAGTATGCGATTTGTGCTATCACAATATTGAGCATACTCGTAGAGTTGTACGAAATGTTGAAGTGATTGGTGCTCACGAGGGAGTTTCCGATGAAGAAATGTTTATTCTTAAAGCTACTGCTTGGTTCCATGATCTTGGCTATGTAAATGTTTATGATGGCCATGAAGACGAGAGTAAAGTAATTGCGACAGCCTTTCTTAAAAAGGAAGGGGTGGAAAATGTTCTAGTAGAAGCAATACTTAATGGAATTGATTCTACCAGAATGCCACAAAAACCTAAAAACAGACTGGAAAGGATGATTGTGGATGCTGATCTTTTCGATTTAGGAACAGATGCTTATTTCGAACTCAGTAAAAAACTTTTTAATGAGTGGGGAGAATGTGGTAAACCTGGAGAAGAGATTCGTATGTGGCAGCTATCACTGGAGTTTTTAAAGGGACATATGTATTATACCTCTTATGGGATTGATATATTAAAACCCAAAAAGAAAAGAAATATTAAGATGTTAGAGATCCGTTTGAAAAATGGTTCATTCTAGTGTCACCTGAATTCATATCATTTCAATTCTTGACAGATGTTGAGAATTGTTATTTTTGAAGTTATGTCAGCAAACTCATTTGGAAAGCTTTTTTGTCTTACTAGTTTTGGAGAGTCCCATGGACCATTTATTGGTGGTGTAATTGATGGATGTCCTCCAGATTTCCCAATTGACCTTGAGAAGATAAAGAAAGAAATGCAACGACGTAGACCGGGGCAATCTGAAATCACAACACAGCGAAAAGAAGAAGATGAGGTTGAATTTATTTCGGGAATATTCGAAGGTAGATCAACAGGCATGCCTATCGCTTTTTTAATAAAAAATGCTGATCATAAGAGTGCTGATTATGCCCATATTAAAGAGCAATATAGACCTTCTCATGCCGATTTTACATGGCAAATGAAATATGCGAATAGAGATTATAGAGGAGGTGGGAGGAGTTCGGCAAGAGAAACTGCTGTGCGTGTTGTTGCAGGAGCGATCGCAAAACAAATTTTGGATACAAAAAAAATCTCTATCCAGGCCTTTACTCGTGCTATTGGTAAACTCGAAATGGAAGAGGTAAATGAACACTACAGCCTTGAACAAGTTGAGAAGAACATCGTTCGCTGTCCAGATCAAGAATTGGCGGCTAAGATGGAGGCATTGATAAAAGATACTAGAGCCAAAGGAGATACTATTGGAGGTGTCGTTGAGTGCCATATTCAAAATGTGCCTGTAGGTTTGGGAGATCCTGTTTACGATCGATTAGAAGCCACTCTAGCTAAAGCAATGTTGAGTATTAATGCTTCCAAAGGATTTGAAATTGGTTCGGGTTTCGAAGGAACGAAAATGTTGGGAAGTGAACACAATGATGCATTTGTAAAGACGGGATCAAAGATCAGTACTTCTAGCAATAATTCAGGTGGTGTGCAGGGAGGTATTTCAAATGGTATGCCCATTGAGTTTAAAGTGGCTTTTAAACCTGTTTCTACTGTAATGAACGATCAAGTTTCGATCGATAAAGAAGGAAATGAAATAATTGTTAAAGGTAAAGGACGTCACGACCCTTGTGTTATACCTAGAGCCGTTCCCATAGTTGAAGCAATGGCCGCAATTGTAATATTAGATCATATTTTGATTAATAATAGCTTACATTTGAAAACGTCAATTTAATTCATAAGTACCATTAACCTTTAATTTATGAGCAAAGCAAGAAAGAAATTACCCCTACATATTCAAATTATTATAGGGATGATTATTGGAATAATCTATGCCTTTATCTCAAGCTATTTCGGTTGGAACAGTTTTACAAGGAATTGGATCGATCCTTTTGGTACTATTTTCTTACGATTATTAAAATTCATGGCATTGCCATTGGTGCTTTTTTCTATCATATCCGGAGTATCAAGTTTATCTGATGTAAGCAAGTTAGGAAGGATGGGAGCAAAGACTATCGGTTTTTATCTGGTGACGACTATTTTTGCGATCAGTCTAGGCTTGTTTTTAGTTAATGTAATAAAGCCTGGATCTTTTATGGATGACGAGCAACGAGCTAAAAATCGGATGCAATATGAATTATGGGTTGAAGCTACACCTGGTGTAGAACTAAAAGATAATTTGAATTTTCTTGAAGACCCGAAGTATGATTATTTAAAAGCCGATCTAAAAGATGATTTTGAATTTAAAGATGACTCTATTAAAGATAAGATAATGTCAGCGAATCAGAAAAAGGAAGAATCTCCTTTGGTTTTCCTCGTCAATATGATCCCTGATAATATTGGAGCGGCTATTTCAAGTAATCAGAATATGCTGCAGGTTATCTTTTTTGCCATCTTTTTTGGAATAACATTACTGTTTATACCCGAAGATAAGGCGAAGCCAATCAAAGCCTTTTTTGATGGAATGAATGAAATATTCCTGAAAATGGTTGATATCCTGATGAGGTATGCGCCCTATTTTGTTTTTGCTCTGCTTGCCGGAGTGATCTCAAAAATGGCAGATACACCTGCAGAAGTATTTCAGATCTTTAAATCTCTTGGGACTTATACCATAGTCGTGACAATTGGATTATTGCTAATGATCTTTGTTGTTTATCCAACCTTGGTTAGTTCTATTGTGAGAAAGGTAAAATATAGAACCTTTTTAAGAAATATTAGTCCAGCCCAATTAATGGCATTTAGTACTTCATCAAGTGCCGCTACTTTACCTGTAACCATCGACTGCCTAGAAGAAAACATGAAGGTTTCGAAGAATGTAGCTGGTTTTGTTCTTCCTATTGGAGCAACAGTGAATATGGATGGTACCAGTATGTACCAGGCAATAGCAGTGATCTTTTTGGCTCAATTGCACATGGTTGACCTTTCATTTACTCAACAGTTAATCATTGTTCTAACCGCTACACTCGCTTCAATTGGATCGGCTGCCGTGCCAAGTGCAGGATTGATAATGTTGATCATTGTATTGCAATCTGTTGGACTTAATCCTGCTTGGATTGCAATAATTTTCCCGGTTGACCGTATTTTAGATATGATCAGAACAACTGTAAATGTTACCGGAGATGCATCCGTTACCACGATTATTGCCTACAGTGAAAATGAGATTGATCTAGATTCAATTAATGACCCTAATACTAATGAATAGTGAAAAAAGGACTAAAGATAATTGGAGCTATTCTCCTTCTTTTATTTCTGGGATTACTTATTGTTCCCTATATATTTAAAGACAAACTAGTAGATAAGCTTAAAGAAGAAGCGAATAAGGAATTGAATGCCGAGTTAAAGTTCGAGGATGTTGATCTAAGTTTTTTCTCCCATTTTCCTGAGCTAACACTTGAGATCAATGAACTGTCAATTGTAGGCGTCGATAATTTTGAAGGTGTTGAATTGATCTCTTTTCAAACTTTCGGTATGAGCCTCGGACTTGGAAAAGTAATTAAAGGTGAATTACCTGAAATTCTGAAGTTATATATTCATGAGCCTTCCATAAATTTGATTGTGAAACCTTCCGGTATTGCAAATTGGGATATCGTTAAATCTTCTGGTGAAACTGATATAAGTACAAATGAAGATACTGCCGTAGATGAACAAAGCGATTTTAGTATTCAATTGAATTACTATGAAATTACCAATGCTCACCTTAAGTATCACGATCAAAGTAGTGCCACTTTAGTTGTTATAGATAATCTAAGCCATAGTGGTTCAGGCGATTTTTCAAAATCAACCTTTGCCTTATTAACAAAAACAAGTATTGAAAATATATTAGTTGAATTTGAAGGTGAGAAGTATGTAAATAATTGGGGTCTTGACACTAAAATCAACCTTGATGTTAATATGGAAGCGAATAGTTTTCGATTAACGGATAATGAATTAAAGATCAATGAGTTTTTATTAAAATCAGAAGGTGAAGTAATTATGGGCGATAGTTCCATTTATATGGATCTTAATGTATCGGCACCTAATATCGACCTACGGCAATTGATTTCATTATTGCCGCCGACCTATTCTTCCGACCTTGATGGAGTCTCTATAGGAGGTAATAGTTCATTCAATGCATGGGTCAAAGGTGATTACACTGATTCTACTTACCCTCTTTTTGCCTTAGATCTGGAAGTTAATAATGGATCTTTTAAATACCCTGACCTTCCTAAAACAGCTGAGGATATTGAAATTAAAACTCACGTAGAACTTCCTGATGTAAATGACCTGGATAAACTTTGGATAAATATTGAGAAGTTTAATGTAAATCTTGGAGGTAATTTAATTGCTGCTGGTTTTACACTTAATCATCCATTAACAAGCATGGATTTTACTTCCCGCTTAAGCGCTGCTATCGATTTCACTACATTGAAAGATGTTTTGCCGCAAGACAATGAGGCCGTTTATAGTGGAATTATGCGGGCTAATATGAATGCTAAGGGAAGTTTGACTAAAATTGAAGCAGAAGATTACGAGGAGTTAGAAGCCAATGGTAAGCTTCACCTTGAAGCGTTTAACTATTATTCTACTCAGTTTTCTATGCCGGTTAAAATTCAAAAAGCCCTTCTTGTTTTTGAAATGGATGAGCTGGAACTGGAATCCTTTGAAGCAAATATTGGTGAAAGCAATGTAATGCTGGATGGTAAGTTGAAGAACTTTATTCCCTATGCTTTGTTTGATAAACAACTTTATGGAGAGCTAAACCTTAAGTCGACAAACTTGAATATTAATGAAATGATGTCGATTATGATTGAGGATACTGCAAATAATGAAGTGACTCAAAGTGAAAAAGGAACAGAATTGGTAGAGCCACAAATTGATACTGTGTCGGCAATGCTACCAAAGAATATTGATTTTAAAATGAGAACGGGAGTCAGTAAACTGAAGTATCAACAACTTGAACTGATTGATTTTCAGGGTGACTTGGTGTTGAAAGATGGGATATTGACCTTGAATTCATGCAAAGCGAATACACTTGGGGGCCAACTTAATATGAGTGGTAGTTTTGACGAGAGTATTGTTAAGGCTCCGATGGCATTATTGAACTTTTCCTTTACAGATATCAATATAAAGGAAAGTGGTGAAAAAATCGAGATGATCGCTAACTATTCCCCGATTACAAAATATACCAGCGGAAAGGTCTCAGGAAAACTAAGTTTGGAAACTTCATTGGACGAACAATGGAATCCGATATACGAAAGTGTTTATTCAAAAGGGAATATCAAATCAAAAAAAGTAAAAGTGGAAGGCTTTGAAGTGATCGATAAATTGGCTTCATTGACAAAAATGGAAGAAGTATTGGATAATGAATTCGAAGATATTAATATCAATTACGAGATTATAGATGGAAAGGCATATATAAAGCCTTTTGATTTTAAGATTGATCAATTAACAGGTAATTCTTCTGGGAGTCTGAGTCTGGATCAACAAATAGATTTTGATGTACATATGTCGGTTCCAACTGAGATGTTAGGGAGTGGGGCAGGCCAATTACTGGGGCAGCTTGCCGGAGCATTAAGCGGATTAGGTTTAGAGTCTGAAGTTCCGGAGAAAATAGAGATGGATATTAAGATTACCGGTACAGTTGATAAGCCAATCATTAAACCAAATTTTTCTGGCGTTTCGGGAAGTACTGCTAAGGAAGTTGTTAAGGAAAAGATCAAAGAAGAGATTGATAAGGCGAAAGAAGAGGCTTTAGACAAAGCAGCTGAAGAAGCTGAAAAGATAATGAAAGATGCTAAAAAAGAGGCCGCAAAATTATTGAAGGAAGCACAGAAAAACATTGATCAATTAAAGAAAGAAGGATATGCACAGGCTGATAAATTAGAGGCTGAGGCATCAAACTATTTTGAAAAAATTGCAGCGAAGGCAGCCGCAACTGAATTGAAAAAACAGATAGATAAGCAAGCTGCTAATGCCATGAAAGAAGCCAAAGCAAAGGCGGATAAAATTTTAGCGGATGCGCAGAAACAAGCAGACAGACTTAAGAATTAACATTCTACTTTTTGTATTGGCCTTTCTTTTTTCTTTTACTGTGGTGGCCCAAGATAAGTGCGAGCAAGATCTAAGTTCAAAAACAAATAAGCTCCTTGAAAAAGGAGGGTCCAAGAAGTATTCACGACAAGAAAGAATTGATTTTTTACAGGATGCATTGGAAATCGATGAAGATTGTCTGGAGTGTATGTACCTGCTCGGGTATGAATATTTTATAAAAGCAAAGGCTGGGCATGCTTCATATGCTATTACTGAAGAAAATTATAAGGAGATCATTCGCTTATGTCCCGATTTTCATTCCGATCCCTATTATTATTTGGGAGTGATAAACTATGGAAGGAATAATTATCAAGATGCCTTAAATTATTTTAGTGAATATGTTCGTTTTCCTACAGATGATGAGAGTAAATTTTCAAAAGATTCTGACAAAAAATATGATGATGTTAAAGAGGTGATCAAAGAATTGGAGTTTAAAGCCTCCTTCTATGGAAATCCGGTTCCTTTTCAACCAATAAAAGTTCAACAGATTTCAACGCAAAATGATGAGTACTTACCGATGCTCTCGCCTGATAATGAAATTATTTTCTTTACTCGAAAGAGTATGAAAAAAGCAAAAGGTGATTTGTTTGCTCGAGAAATTGAAGAGTTGGTACTTGCTCAAAGGCCTTCTATGGATTCAGACTTTAGTGTTGGTGAGGCAATGGAGGCGCCCTTTAACCTCGGGGATAATTATGGGGGTGTTTCTATTTCGATTGATAACAAAGAGATGTTTATTACCATTTGCAATAAAAGAATGGACGGATACAATAATTGCGATATCTATAGTAGTAAGTATGAAAAACACTTCGATGAGAGTGATTTTAGCTGGAATTGGGCATGGGGCCAACCGGTTAATTTAGGAGAAGGAATTAACACACCTGATGGTTGGGAAGCGCAACCAAGTATTTCTGGTGATGGATTGACCTTATATTTTGCTACCGCAAGAGAAGCTAGTTTAGATCATAGTATAGATATTTATAAAAGTGATCGATTAGAAGATGGGTCGTGGACTGATGCCTATCCTATTGAAGGGGATATTAATACCTCAGGAAACGAAAAATCTCCTTTTATTCATTCCGATTCAAAAACGTTGTACTTCGCCTGTGATAATAGAGAAGGTGCTGGAGGCTATGATATTTTTTATGTGAGATCATTAGACGATAGCTTATGGTCAAAACCTGCAAATATTGGCTATCCAATAAATTCGGATAAAGATGAGCATGGGTTAATTGTAAGTACGGATGGAAAGAAGGCATATTATGCAAGCAATCAATTAAAAGGACATGGAGGTTATGATGTTTTTAGTTTTGAGATGCCTGTTGAAGCAAAACCTGACCAGGTTATTTTAGTAAAAGGTAAAGTAGATATGGATGAAGGTGACTACCTTGAGGATATTAAAGTTATCTTAAAGAATATGCAGACAAAAAAAGTAACGGAAGTAGATCTCGATATGGAGGATGGTAAATTTACCATTATAATGAATGTTGAAGAAAATGATTTTATTCTTGAGGTAGAAAAGGAAGGAGCTCCTTTCGAAGCGCATGTTTTTACACAAAACGATACAATCGAAGTGATCTCACATGTTGATTATACACCTAAGTTGGTAGAGGTAGGTGAGGAGTATATTATTAATGATATTCATTACCAAACAAATTCGGCTGATTTTGATAAAGCTTCAGAATATATGTTATTGGCTTTTGCTGATTACCTGGTTAAGTATCAGAATTTGAGTGTGATAATTATGGGGCATACGGATGATGTAGGAGATGACCTGGCCAATTATGCCCTTTCTGCAGATAGAGCCTTTACCGTGAAATTATTCCTGGAAAGTAATGGTGTAGTGGCAAGCAGAATAGATTTTAAAGGTATAGGAGAGGCTAAACCAATTGCAACAAATGAATCAGATATTGGAAGAGCATTGAACCGTCGTACTACCTTTAAAGTAGTTGAAAAATAAGTCTGTGTAAAATTCTATTGGAGAGGTATAGCAATGTTATTATTTTGAGATTATATTTGCCATCGACAAGACAACTAATTAACAAGAAAATACAATTATGAAAAAATTTATTTATACGCTTATATTGCCATTTGGACTTTTTGCGTGTCAGAATGCTCAGGAGAATACAAGCACTGAGAAACAAGAAGTTGAAGAGTTAAAAGAAGCCATTAATTACACTGTTTATGGTGATGAGATCAATGCTGAAGGTGTTGTTTCTTATGATGAGTTTGCTTCTTTATTAAATGAAAAGGATACTGTAGAGGTGAAATTAAGTGGTGAAATTGATAAAACCTGTAAAGTAAAAGGATGCTGGATGAAGGTTAGTGTTGAAGGAGAAGAGGTGCCAATGCATATCACGTTTAAAGATTATGGCTTCTTTGTTCCAAAAGAAGGGATGGAAGATAAGGCAGCCATTTTTGAAGGTATTGCCTTTGTTGATACGATATCGGTTGAAATGCTTCGTCATTATGCCGAAGATGAAGGCTTAAGTGAAGAAGAAATAGCAGCAATTACAGAACCTGAAGTTGTCGTTACCTTTGAAGCCTCAGGTGTTTTAATTGAAGATTAAAGGACCTTAGAAGAAGGTAGTACGAAATTTATAATCATATTTTTGATAAAAGTAGAGCCGCATTGTATTGCGGCTCTACTTTTTATGCTAATACTGTCTTTACTTTATTGAATCCATTAATTCAATTTTATATCCCTTATATTTCTTCTTTATATTTAATCAAAATTAAATAATGCTTCTTACTGCTTGACCTTTCTCGATTTTATATTGATGTTTCTTTACTTTGTTTTAGCCTTGGCTATAGGCATGCTAGTCCGAAAGAGGTATATCAGGAACCCTTTGTATAAAAAGTTTCTTATACCTGGTTTGTTGGTAAAACTATTAGGGGGGATTGCCTTTGGATTGGTACATACCTTTTATTTCACCTATGGTGGAGATACGAAGACCTATTTCCACGATATGAGTATAATTACTGAGTATTTCTTTCAAGATCCTGGAGCAACAATTTCTTATCTTTTTAATAAATATTCTTATTTGAATAATGATTTAGCCAGGAATACTGTTTTTTCTTACGGAACGAAGGAGTTTTTCTTAGTTAGGATCGCCACGATCATAAATATACTAGGCCTGAATTCATATTGGTCAACAACCATTCTTTTTGCTTCTTTTAGTTTTGTTGGAACTTGGCAATTATTTCTTGTTTTCGCTAATAAGTACCCTGCAATTTGGAAGCAAATGGCATGGGCGGCATTATTTTTACCATCCTTGGTTTTTTGGGGATCAGGAATAATGAAAGATACTTTAGCGATTGGTTTCTTGGGGATATTCATCTTTTCTGTCAATCATATTTATGGGCGAGGAAAACTTAGTTTGTGGCATCTTCTGCTAATTGGACTGAGCGTTTATGTAATATTATCGGTAAGGGCTTATATTATTTTTGGCCTTCTTCCTGCCATGATGATCTGGATATCGCTTGGCTTTAAGGATAAGATACGTAACCCATTAATGAAGATGATATTTATGCCTTTTATGGTTGTAATGATGTTGGTAGGAGTGGTGGCATCTTTTTTCTATTTAGGAAAGTATAATTCCCAATTTTCAGTTGATAATGTAATTGGAACTGCTTGGTCATATCAACATTGGCACTATGTTGAAGGACAGAATACGAGCGAGCAGCATGGAAGAGGGTCGAGTTATACGCTAGGTGAGTATAACCCAACACCATTGGGTGTGATGAAAAAATTTATTCCTGCTGTAAATGTGGCATTATATCGTCCTTATTTTTGGGAAGTAAAGAACCCTGCTATGGCTGTTTTGGCCATGGAATCATTTGCCTTTTTTCTTTTTACAATTTATATCCTTTTTAGGGTAGGACCATTTGTTATGATTCGAGCTGCTGGAAAAGATTCTTTCTTGTTAATGAGCTTGGTATTTTCAATATTCTTTTCGTTTGCAGTGGGGTTTTCAACCTATAATTTTGGAGCATTAGCAAGATATAAAATTCCTGCATTACCTTTTTATGCTATGTCATTGCTCGTGTTAAATTACTATGCCAATTACTATCGGGAACTTAAGAAAAAAGGAAAAGCCACCCACAATTTTGGGGAGGCTATTCAAAGAGATCAGGTTAGAAGGGTTTAGACGAATTGCGAATTAATAATTAGTCTTTTTATTTCAGTTGGCTATGTTTTTTAATCCGCCTTTCTTAGCTTTTTTTCTAAAAAGTAGCTACTTAATAATGCAAGTCCACCAAAAAGAAGGATCATCGTTGGGTAAGCTTCATCTTCATCCATAAGTCCTTTTGAAGCAAGGCTACCTAGGAAAACTCCAATAGCTATACCAACCATTAGGAGACCTACTTTAATTACCCAAAAATTGATGGGACTACTGTTTTCCGATTTTTTAGTTAATAAACTAACGTCCATTCCTTTTTCGATCATTGCGATTCTCTCTTTATGTCGAGTGGTTAGAAACATATACACGACTCCGAATATTGATGCAAATAAGGTTACGGGAATTACTATTTCAGGCATTGTTTTGTTTTTTATTGGTTCACTTCATTTGACGCCAACAGATCAACCCAGGTTACAAAAAAGGAAAAGAATAATTATAATTGTTCAAAATTCAGCGTTTCCGGGCGTTCTAGGGAAAGGTATAACATCTCTTATGTTTCCCATTCCACTTACAAACATCATTAAACGCTCAAAGCCTAAACCAAACCCACTGTGCACACACGTACCAAATTTTCTTGTTTCAAGGTACCACCAGATATGTTCTTCAGGAATATTAAAGTCAAGGCATTTTTGTTGAAGGACTTCCAGTCTTTCTTCACGTTGCGATCCACCTACGATTTCTCCAATACCCGGAAACAGAACATCCATAGCGGCTACTGTCTTTTCATCTTCATTGCTTCGCATATAAAAAGCTTTAAATGATGCAGGGTAGGAAGTTATGATAACAGGTTTGTTGTAATGCTTCTCAACTAAAAAGCGCTCGTGTTCTGATTGAAGATCCTTGCCCCATTCTACCGGGTATTTAAATTTCTTTTTCTTATACGGTTTCGAACGTTGAAGTACTTCTATCGCTTCAGTGTATGTAATTCGCTCAAAAGTATTGTTTACAACAAATTCTAAACGCTCAATAAGGTTCAATTCTGGTCTTTCTTGTTGCGGTTTACTTTTGTTTTCCTGAATTTCTCTCTGATTCAAAAACTCAACATCATCTCTGTTGTTTTCTAATGCATACCTACATAGATACTGAAGAAACTCTTCTGCAAGATCCATATTATCGTTGATGTCATTAAATGCAACTTCCGGCTCTATCATCCAGAATTCCGCTAAATGCCGAGAAGTATTAGAGTTTTCAGCACGAAATGTCGGACCGAATGTATAAACTTTACTGAGGGCTGTAGCAGCTAATTCAGCTTCTAACTGACCTGATACTGTTAGGTTGGTCTCCTTTCCGAAAAAATCATTTTCATAGTCGACTTCCCCTTTATCATTTTTAGGAATAGCATTCAGATCATGATTCGTGACATGAAACATTTCTCCTGCACCTTCTGCATCAGAACCTGTGATAATTGGTGTATGAATATTAAAATAATCACGATCGTTAAAAAACTTGTGTACCGCAAATGTCATCGCATGGCGAAGTCTGAATACCGATCCAAAAGTGTTTGTTCTAAATCGAAGATGTGCCTTTTCTCTTAGAAACTCGAGACTGTGTCGCTTTGGCTGTAATGGATATTCATCAGCATCAGCATCGCCAAGAATAGTAAAGTCGGAAACGAGTACCTCAACTTTTTGACCTTTACCCTGAGATTCAACTAGTTTTCCTTTTACTTCTACAGCTGCTCCAGTATTTAACCTTTTTAATAATGAATCATCGTGTTTTTCAAAATCGATCACAGCTTGAATAGTATGAACTGTCGATCCATCACTTATCGCCAGGAAACGATTACTCCTAAATGTTCTTATCCATCCTTTTACAACTACCTCTTGTTCCTTGGCCTCTGTATTCAATAATCTCTTAACATTCATTGTACTGCGTTTTATTTATCTCCCCAAATATAAAGCGACATTGATTGTCAATTATTAATTTGAGAATGCAAAAAAACGATTTTTTGACCTCATTTCAATCCCTTTTCCAATTATTATATCCTACCTACCGTTTCTCACTAATTTTTACCGATGGAAACAAAATAAACGGAAAACGTTTCCAATTTAAAAAAGAGTTCTATTTTTGATCCCAAATAAAACAATCAAGTTGGAAGAAGCGAAAAAAAAAGGAATTCTCAGTAGGACGATGGACCTCTTTTCAAGACGAGGAATCAGAAGTTGTACGATGGGTGAGATCTGTACTTTTCAGCGGATCTCGAAAAAGACCTTATATAAATTCTTTAAGGATAAAGACGATCTGGTAAAATCGGTAATGGCTTCTGAGTTGGAAAGAACAGATTCTGAAGTTAAAGAGATAATGGCAAAAGGATTAAATGCCATTGATGAAAGCTTTGAGATATCCCATCATGTGATGGATAACATTTCAGAATTACCACCTCAGTTATTTTATGAATTGGAAAACTATTATCCTGATGCCTATAAAATGTATGAGGAGCATCAAGATACATGTATTCGTGTTTCAATGACAAAGAATATGGAGAAAGGTATCGAAGAGGGCTTATATCGTTCAGATTTGAATGTCGATATCATCGTTAGCATATACTTGACAACCATTTATAATTTAATATCAGCTAAATTATTGAACACTAAAAATTATTCGTTCTCTACAATATATAGAGAGCTATTTATTTACCACACACATGGAATATCAAGTCAAAAGGGACTGGATTATTTACAATCAAAATTAAAAGCAGAATGAAATATAAACAAGGAATATACATTCTGATCTTACTCATTGGATTTACATCAACTCAGGTAAGAGGTCAGGAAGTTCACGAATTCACACTTTCCGAAGCACAAGTTTATGCTATTGAAAATAGTTATAAAGCCCGCGTTGCACAATATGATGTTCAAGAATCGGAATATCAGGTAAAAGAAACGATGGCAATTGGTTTTCCCCAATTAAATGGAACGATTGATTATGCATATAATATCGCGCTCCCGGTTCAATTATTACCTGCCGAATTCGTTGGAGGTCAGCCTGGTGAGTTTGCAGAAATTCAATTTGGTACAAAAAACACTATGGCAGCCGGCGCGTCCTTAAGTCAATTGATCTTTGATGGGACTTATATTATTGGTTTGAAAGGAGCAAAGATCTATAATGCTTTAGTAGCGCAACAAAAAGGAGCAACAGATTTTGAAGTAAAAAAGAATACATCTGATGCCTATTATGTGGCTGTAGTCGCAGTTGAAAATCATAAGATGCTGATCGATAACCTTAAAGAAATCGATAAGCAATTATTTCAAACTACTAAGTTGTATGAAAATGGACTAGTTGATGAGCAAAACGTTGACCAATTAAAACTAAATTCTGGTAAGGTAAAAATAGAAGTTGAAAATGCTCAGCGACAAATAGTAATCTCACGAAACATGCTAAAATTTCAGATGGGAATTGTATTATCGGATTCGATATCCCTTACTGATAATATTCAGGAATTGATCGATAATGCTACACTTGAGATCGCAGGAAGATATGTTTATGATGTAAGTCAAAATATTCAGTTCAAAGTAGCTGATGCATGGGTAGACATTAGAGAAACGCAAGTGAGACTTGAAAAATCGAAATACCTGCCTTCATTAAGTGCAATGCTAAATGTTTCAGGTACTTCTTATGATGAGAGCTTTAATTACTTTACAGGAACATCCAACTGGTATGGGGCCTCCTTTCTTGGTGTGAATATGAAAATTCCGATTTTCAGCGGAATGGGACGACATAATAGTGTACAAAGAGCCAAAGTAAACTCATTGATCATGCAGGTGCAGAGAGAGCAGATGAAAGAAAGCTTGAACCTACAGTTATTAAGCTCTAATGCAAATTTTAATCAAGCGCTTGCGGCATTTAATATTTCTAAAGAAAATGTTGAATTAGCTAAAAGAATTAGGGACAAGACCTACAGAAAATTTCAGGAAGGAATGTCAACCAGTTTTGAAGTTACTCAAGCAGAGTCTCAACTTATAAGTGACCAATTTAATCTTGTTGGTGCAGCTCTAAAACTATTCGAAGCTAAAACACAGATCGACCAAATTTTAAATAACTAATTACGAAACAAACATAATCATGTATAAATTTATTATATCCATATTCATCGCCTCAGCAATGTTTTCTTGTGATCAAGCAAAGCAAAGCGATCTAGATAAACTCATTTCTAAACGCGATTCACTTCAAATAGAAATGAATGAACTGAATGTATTAATCGAAGAGCTAGACACCTCAAATGTTAAAGCGTCTGCCCTTGTTAGTATCGACACTCTTACTATAGGGAAATTCGAACATTACTTTGAGGTACAGGGAATTGTTGAAGCGCAAAACAACGTAACGCTTGTTGCCGAAATACCTGCGGTAATTACTAAAATACATGTTAAAGAAGGCCAAGAAGTAAAAAAGGGAATTCTCTTAGTTACGCTGGATGATGAGATAATTATGAATCAAGTCCAGGAATTGAAAACCAAGCTCGAACTCGCAACTTTTATTTATGAGAAACAAAAAAATCTTCGCGAAGAGAATATTGGTTCTGAACTCGATTTTGAAAAGGCAAAGAATAATAAGAAATCGCTGGAGAGGGCCTTGGAAACTACCCAAACTCAATTGTCTAAAACTAAGATCAGAGCTCCTTACGATGGAGTAGTTGATGAGATTTATCCAAGAGCAGGAGAGATGGCAGGACCGCAATTCCCGATGATAAGATTTGTTTCTTTAGGTCAAGTGAGTATTAAAGTTGACGTTCCTGAATCTTATTTAAGTAAAGTTAAAGCAGGTGACCAAGTGGAAGTTAATTTTCCTGATCTAGGTATAAGCCATTTTTCAACGATACATCAGCGAGGAAGTTTTATTAAACCCTTGAATCGAACATTTGTAATTACTATTAATTTACCTCATGATGATAACTTACTTCCTAATTTAATAGGTGTGGTAAAGATCAAAGATTTTGAATTGGAGAATGCTTTGCTTATTCGTCAGGAAAATATTATGCAAGACAGTGAAGGTCAAAATTATGTTTTTATAGTGATAAATGAGGATGGAAAGAGTGTTGCCAGGAAAATATTTGTTGAAAGAGGACAAAGTTATATGGATCATACCTATATCGTTGATGGCTTATCATCCGATGATAGGATTATTGCAGAAGGAGCTCGAAGTGTTGTTGATGGTGAAACGGTTCGTTGGAATCAATAAAACAGGAGCAAATTATGACTGAACTACAATCAAAATTAAAGGATTTTAAGCTTTCGACCTGGTCGATAAAAAATAATAAGACAGTTTATCTGATCATTGCAATTATTGTATTTGCTGGATTCTCTGCTTATGTTTCAATGCCAAGAGAGAGTTTTCCGGAAATTGAAATACCGACCATCTATGTTGGTACTGCTTATCCGGGGTCTTCTGCTAAAGTAGTGGAGGATAAGGTCACTCGCTTACTAGAAAAAGAAATAAACTCAATTAAAGGGATTGATAAATTAACGTCAACTTCTGTTTTGGGCTTCTCAACCATTGTTGTAGAATTCGATTTCTCCGTTACACCGACCGAAGCTTTGAGGAAGGTTAAAGACAAAGTAGATATCGCTAAATCCAAATCTGAGTTTCCAAAGGATCTACCTGTACCACCTAATATTTTTGAAATCACACCAAGCGAATTCCCTATTCTTAATGTAAATCTTTCCGGAGATTTTGATAAGGAAGATCTACGCGATTATGCAGAGTACCTTAAAGATGAGATAAAAAAACTTCCCGAAATTGATAGGGTTGACCTGAGAGGAGTACAGGATAAGGAAGTTCGTGTTGAAATTGATAAAGTTAAAGCGCAAGCCAGGAATATTAGCTTTTATGATATTGAAAAGGCGATAGCTGAAGAGAATTTCACCATGTCAGGAGGTGAATTATTACTTAATAACTATCGTCGTACGGTCCGGATCGATGGGGAGTTTAAGGACTTTAGGGAGATAGAAAATCTTATTATTAAGACGGAAAATCTCGATATCGTTTACTTAAGGGATATTGCTACGGTAACATTTCAAGAAAAGGAAGCAGAAAGCTATGCAAGAGAGTATGGAAGTCCTGTTGTAATGTTAGATGTGATCAAGAAGGGTGGAGAAAATATAATTATGGCTTCTGATAAGATCAATCAGCTTATCGATGAAGCAAAGGAAGAGGTATTTCCAAAGAATTTAGAAGTTTCCGTTACGAATGATCAAAGTGAGCAGATCAGAGATACGGTTAGTAACCTTGAGAATTCTATCATTTTTGGAGTTATACTGGTTGTCTTGGTCTTGCTCTTCTTTTTAGGACTTAGAAATGCATTGTTTGTTGGGATTGCGATTCCATTGTCCATGTTCCTATCCTTTATAATTCTCGATACGATTGGCTATACATTAAATATGATGGTATTGTTCTCACTGGTATTAGCACTGGGAATGCTGGTCGACAATGGAATTGTAGTAGTAGAGAATGTTTATCGACTCATGGATGAAGGGATGTCCCGTAAAAAGGCTGCTATCTATGGAGTAGGTGAAATTGCTATGCCAATTATAGCATCTACTGCTACTACTTTAGCCGCTTTCTTACCGCTGGCAATTTGGCCGGGAATTATGGGGCAATTTATGAAGTACCTTCCTATCACGCTGATCATAGTATTATCCTCTTCATTATTCGTTGCACTGGTGGTTAATTCAACATTAACATCAGTTTTAATGAAGGTAGAGGATGCAACTCCAAATAAAAGAAGAGGCTTGTATATCTCCATTCCATTTATGATCATCGGTACGATGTTGATTTTCTTAGATATGACCTTAGGTGGGATGTTGCTCCTTGTATCGGGTATATTGTATTTTTTATATGTTGTTGTACTGTACGATTTTTCTCAATTCTTTCAGTATAAATTTTTGCCCATATTGGAGTCGATGTATGAAAAAGGATTGCGTTTTGCATTAAAAGCTAAGCGCATATATTTCTTCTTTTTTGGTTCATTTGTTTTACTGTTTGCAGCCATTGCTTTAATGATAGTATTTCCTCCAAAAACGGAGTTCTTTCCCATTAATGAACCTGCCTACCTAAATATTTTTATCAAAACGCCCATTGGTTCTGATATAGAAGTAACCAATAGAACGACAAAGGATGTTGAAGTACTTATAGAAGATTATATCACAAAATATAATGATACTACTAGTGTAAATGGAGAAGAAGTGATAAGCAATTTTATGATAAAGTCAGTGATTGCTCAAGTAGGGGAAGGAACATCCGACCCACAGGAAGGTCCATCTTTTGCGCCCACACCGAATAAGGCCAGAATAACGGTTTCTTTTTATGAAACAAAGTATAGGAGAGGATTGAATACTACCGATGTCATGCATGATATTAGGGACTTGTTTAAAGGTAAATTTTCTGCAGATGTACAGATTATTGTTGATAAGAATCCGGCAGGACCACCAATGGAACCGCCTGTTAATATTGAAATTAAAGGAGGGAATACCAGTTATAATGAAGTAATTGCTGAAGCCGAAAAAATGAAGTATTTCATTGAGCAGTTAAATATAAAAGGTATTGAAAAACTAAAACTAAATATTGAAACAGGAAAGCCGGAGTTACCAATAGTGATCGATAGAGAAAAAGCGAGAATGCTTAATCTTTCTACTCAACAGATTGCTTTGACTATCAGAACAGCTCTATTTGGAAAAGAAGTAGCTAAGTATAAAGAAGGTGAGGATGATTATGAGATCAATATTCGATATGCTGAAAAATACCGTTACAATCTTGATGAATTACTTACTCAAAAAATAGTTTATAGAGATCAAGGCTCTGGTAAAATTCATGAGATCCCGATTTCAGCTGTTGTAAAAGAGGTTAAACCTGTTTCTACTTACAGTGCAGTAAAAAGACTGGATGAAATACCGCTGGTTACAATTGTTTCGAATGTAATTGATGGTTACAATGCAAATGAAGTTGTAGCTGAGATTAAAGAAGGACTGGAGAATTATAAAATAGATAATGGCTATGCCTGGAAGTTTACTGGCCAGCAAGAAGATCAGGCGAAAGAGATGGCCTTTTTATCAGGGGCATTGATGCTTGCACTATTTCTTATTTTCTTGATCTTAGTTTCACAATTTAACTCAATTACTAATCCAATATTGATATTAACAGCTGTTATTTTGAGTTTGATCGGGGTCTTATTTGGATTGATAATTTTTCAAATGGATTTCATTATCATTATGACGATGATTGGAATTATATCATTAGCTGGAGTTGTTGTAAATAATGCGATAGTTTTGATTGATTATACAAATTTACTTATCGATCGTAAGAAGATCGACATGAATTTAGGTGAAGACGAACACCTGGAAATGGCAGATGTGATGGAAGCTGTTATTATGGGTGGTAAAACACGTTTACGACCTGTTTTACTGACTGCTATTACTACAGTTTTAGGCTTGTTTCCTATGGCTGTTGGATTGAATATCAACTTTGTTACCTTGTTTACTAAACTGGATCCAGAGATTTATTTTGGAGGAGATAATTCGGTCTTTTTTGGGCCAATGTCCTGGACTATTATTTTCGGTCTGACTTTTGCTACTTTCCTTACATTGATCATCGTCCCAGTGATGTATTTTCTTATGAGGAAATCAGAATACAGAGTACGACGTTTGCTTAAGAAATAAACCCTTTTTTAAACCCCGACATCTTAGTCGGGGTTTTTTATTATTTGTAGTTTAACCCCTGTCGGGGTTATTAGCTATACAGTGAGTTTTATTTGAGGGTATAGAGTCTAGTCCTTTGGAGTAGGCTGTACTATGATTTTTACTCGAAGTTATAGAGTTTAACCCCTGTCGGGGTTTTCTAGGAGTAACTTCATACAATCCCGAAGGGATTAAACTTTATAAGCACAAGTGAAACTTGTGCTTATAAAGGATATATGTAATGAGAACCCCGAAGGGGTTCAACTTTTTGCTTATTAATTACCTCTTCATGAAATGTCTTTATTTTAGTAAAAACTGTATTTTTAGAAGTACAAAAACAAAACAATGCATTTAGACATCAACGCATATACCTTTATAATCTTCCTGTCTGGAATAATTATCATCGCCTTTCTTTATAATATCATTTCAAAAAAACTCCGTATTCCAACCGTATTATTATTGATCGCTACCGGGATGGTGTTAGGGGAGTTAAATACAAAGTATCAAATCCTTGACGTCGGTTTTATTAGTCCATTATTAGAAGTTCTAGGGATAACAGGTCTTATGATCATTGTCTTGGAAGCTGCCTTGGACCTTGAATTGAAAAGAGAAAAGCTAGGGATGATAATACGTTCCTTTATCATTGCCCTAGTGCTGTTATTGGTCACTTCATTAGCCACAGCGTATATTATCATGCTCTTTATTGATGTTGAATTAGATTTAGCCTTAGTATATGCTATTCCTCTATGTATTTTAAGTTCAGCAATAATTATTCCCAGCGTTAGTCGACTTCCAGAGAATAAAAGGGAATTCATGATCTATGAATCTACTTTTTCGGATATTCTTGGTATAATATTTTTTTATCTGATGATCGATGTTGTCGACGCTGGAGAATGGACAAGCGTAGTAAAACAAACGAGCATTGATAATGTTTTGACGCTTATTGCTTCAGTTGGACTTTCTTATATCATGATTCTTTTTATTCAACGGGTTGGAAGAAGCATAAATTACTATTTGATCTTAGCCTTGCTGATGTTATTATTTGCTCTCGGAAAGCTATTGCATTTAAGCAGCCTGATAATGATCTTGGTTTTTGGATTAATCATTAATAATAACAAACTATTTTTCCCGGGTTTTTTGCAAAAGTTAATACAACAAGGGACTTACAAGGCTATTTTACAAAATTTAAAAGGGTTTACCGGTCAAACATCATTTCTGATAAGAACCTTCTTCTTTCTTGTTTTTGGAATGTCAATTAGCATTGCGGTTTTTAGCAGATTGGAATACTATTCCATTACGTTAATGATCTTATTGGTAATTTATTTGCTCCGAGCGATAAGTCTTGCCGTATTTTTCAGAACACGATTGCTTCCTGAGTTATTCATCGCACCCCGTGGACTGATCACTATATTACTTTTTTATTCTATGCCCGATGAAATGAGGGTAGCTGGGTTTGAACAAGACCTAGTATTAATGCTTATTCTGAGCACGAATATTATCATGATGATGGCTTTGATATTTACACGTCAAGAGGAAGTAGAGAAACTAGAGGATATCAACCCGCTTATTTAGAAGGATATAAGTACAATTTATATTGTGAAATAGTTTGATGTTCAACACCTTCGGTGTTGGGTTTTCTATTGCTTTTTAACTTCGATTTGCACTCGAAGTTAAAATATTTAACCCCTATCGGGGTTCACTAGAAGTAGCATCACACTTTTCAATCCCGAAGGGGTTCAATTTGCATTATAATGTTTAGGGTAGAGTTCCTCAGGGTAAAAATATGTGAGACCTGCCTAGCCGACAGGCTGGTCTGCGGGAGATAAAATACGGTTAAGTTTTCTTACCCTTTCTTTCGCTTGATCTTTATAGGTCCGAATTTGAGCCCCTTCTTTTTACTGTTCTTAAATGGATTGGCTACTCGAAGAACTACATCATCATTAGAAGCTAGCAATTCCTCACCATCTTTTTGTTTTTTAAACCGAGGTCGCTTAAATTTAATAATAGCATCCGATTCATTAGCTGGAACTAAAAACGCTTCTGTACTTGTAATTACTTCTTCTGGAGTGTCTGTATTTTCAGTAATTGAAATTTCATCTTCAATAGGAAGATCAACTATTTCTTCACTTGAATAGGGAGATTCAACTAGAGCTTCTTCCACCTTTACTTCTGCTAATTCTTCTGTATTGTCTATATATATCGGAGTTTCACTTTTATACTTAATCGATTCCTTCTCTGCGTCTTTTTGGATAACACTTTTTTTAACAGGACTTGTTTCAGGAGTCTCATTTAGTTGGACAATTAAATCCTCCTCAACTGTTTTTAGAGGCATTTCAATTTCTGATTGACGTTCTGTATAGCGCAGTGCTTTATTAGGTGCAGTGAATAGATAAATAGCCAATGCTGAAAGGAATATAAAAATAGCTGCGACCCTCAAAAGTAAACGAGAAATAGGCATTGGAACAGCCTGTTTTAACTTGTTTTTATCAGCATAAATAATACTGTTGTCAGGATGATACTTAAGTACGCTTAACTGCTCAAAATCGATGAGTTTATCAGGATGGTTTTTTAGAAATGACTTTACTTCTGAAGCTTCATTCTCGCTAAGGTCATTTTCATGAAAAGCAATAAAATAATATTCATAATTATCCAGTGAAACAGGAGAGGAGAGAAGTGTTCCTTTTTTCAGATCAAGGTGTTCTTCTTTTGATAGACTTAGCTCAGGATCATAAGTAAATTCAGGCAAAGATTTTAATTCTTCAACAATGTCAGGGTTGATCTGCAAGAATAACTTAAATGCTTCACGATCTTCCATAGAAAGTGTTGCTTCGATATAATCGATGGCATATAATTCATAGTTATTGCGCGTGATCTTTTTCATACTAATAAATGAGGGTCACCAATGAATTTTTTAAGGGCTATTCGTGCTCGGTAGATATACACCTTGACTTGTGACTCACTTAATTCCAAGATCTCACCGATCTCTAAATAGCTATATCCTTCATAATCTCTTAGCAGTATGGCCGAACGTTGAACTTCCGGCAAGGTTTCCAGGCCTTTATCAAGCCAATACTTAAGGTCATTATAAGAAGAAGAATGACTCTCTTGTGGAAGCTCATCCACTTTTTTCTCAAACTTTCTTTTTCTTATAATATCGATCATCGTACGGTAAGCCGTTTTAAAGAGCCATGATTTTACTTTTAGGTATTCGACTGTGTCTACACGCTCCCACAATTTCATATAACTCTCTTGCACAATGTCCTTGGCAAGTTCATCATCTCTTATTTGCTTCACTATGTACCGATAGATGTAATCAGAAAACTGATCTACACTTCGATTGAACTCGAATACTTCCATGTATAATTATACCATACACTAAACTGACGTTTAAGGTCGCAATTAAGTTACAATAAAGAAAATGATTTTTAAACGTGAAGACATTTACTCCTTCTTATTTCCAGAAATTAGTTCTGAATAAATAATGTTAAAAGCATTTGTATAAAGTGCTATTTGTTAAAATTATAGCCTAACCCAACCCTCTAAAATGACCAATGTCATAGAATGTTTAAGCGGCTTGCTTTAAATTTAATTGTACTAATATTTAAAACAAAATAGTCATGAAATCAATATTCAAGGTATTAAAATTTACCATAATTATTATTCTCGGATCATTCATCTTTATTTCTAGTGATTGTTCCAAAGTTGAGACATCTGATCCTTGTGATGATACTGTTCGCCCTTTAATAGAGGCATCCTTTAATCTAAAAGTTCAAATAGAATATTCAGATGGCGTACCCTACGAAGGCACGGTTAAATATATTATTTGGAAAAATTATTGTGGTGGCCAAGAAAGTGGTCGTTTCACCAAATTGGGAAACACCAATGCAAGCGGATATTGGAATTCATCCTATATCTACACTTATAAATTTGAGAATACGGAGGATAAAGTACAAGTAAATTTTTTAATGGAAAGTGGAAATTTAGGAAGTACAACCTATGACTTATATTATTACGCAGAGATTGAAAATGACAATTTTATAGATAAAACGTACGGTATAACACTACCTTTTGCATCTACAGATTAAGTATATACACAAAATTTTATGAATTGTGATCCTTCTAACTTTACCCGTTTTAAGATAAGGTAACAATTAAGATTATTTCTTAGAATGTAAAAGAATCAAGAGATATTTCTGGGTCATTTTATTTACTATTATTTTAATTTATATAGCGAATTAATAAATAAGTCTATTTTTGAGTTTGAATATTTATAGGACCTATTGATACAATGAGAATACATTTTTTTGTTACGGCATTTTTTAGCCTTTTATGTGGTCTTTTAACTGCTCAAGTACTCGACCCATACTTTGGAATAAATGGATTTGTAAAGGAAAACATTGAAGGCTATGATAATGGACGTGCGGTTTTTATTCAAGACGATAATAAAATAATTTCTATTGGATCTACAGCGGCACACCCTCTTTATGCTGATGATTTTGTTGCCATTATCAGGTATAACTATGATGGAAGTTTAGATTCGACTTTTGGAGATAGTGGAATTACTAAATTAGGTGTATTCAATTATTCCCAGACCTTTTTTTATGATTTTGGATTTCAGTCAGACCAGAAAATGATTCTTGGGGGGCAGTATTCCACAAATCGCTTTATTCTTCGATATAATATAGATGGAAGTCTGGATACAAATTTTATTAATGGGGGATTATCGCAAATTCTTGATGATGGTTACTATAAAGATTATTACACATTTGAAATTAAAGACAATGATCAGATTATGATCTTGCGTAAATTCCAAGAGACTTATTATGATGAATATACCTATAGTACGATGCGATTTACAGCAGACGGGTATTTGGATAGTTTATATAGTATAAATGGTAGCGTTCCAATTGATTTGGATACTAATTATCAGTATACATTAGGGAATTTCACCTTAATTCCAAATGGAAAAATGCTAGTAAATGGAAAGAGGACTGGTCAAGATGAGTGGGGTAGTGAAATAAATGAATTTATTCTTCTTCAATTAAATGAAGACGGTAGCATCGATAGTTCTTTTGCAAGCAATGGAATTTTCATTGGGAATATTTTGGCATTATCTGATATGGAAGTCCATACAGATGGAAAAATTGTGTGCGTGGGAACTACCGGACTAAATCCGCAAGGAACAACTGGAGCTATGGCTATTTGCAGGTTCAATTCCAATGGAAGTATCGACAGTACTTTTAGCTTTGATGGACATACAATTTTAGGTATCGGTGTTTATGCCGATTATGCTAATGCAGTGAGTATACAAAATGATGGAAAAATTATTGTAGGTGGAAGCTACTTTAATTTTTATGGAGGTTCTGTCACAGACTGTGTTATTGCTCGTTTTATGCAGGACGGAAGCTTGGATCAAAGTTTTGGAGAAGGGGGAGTCTTTAAGATGACATTGTCATACGGAACAGATAGAATTACCGAAATGACCTTACAGCAAGGGAATCAAATTGTATTTATAGGCTCTGCTAATTACCAAAATTTTGATATTATTACTGGTCGGGTATATTTGGAGGATTTATACCTGAGTCCGGATACTATAATTTGCCAGGGAGATCTAGCCTACCTCACTGCACATTCTGATTCTTTAGTTATTGCCTGGGCTACGATTGATGAACCAGGTGTTTTGCTTTCTTATGAATCCTTTTTAAGCATTTCTCCTGAGCTTACTACAACTTATTTTGCCTACACAAATACCGATACAGCCTATGTAACAGTGCATATTTTGCAAGCTCCTTCATTTAATTTGGCTGAGGATAGCTCCTTGTGCCAGGGAGATGTTTATTTGATTGATGCCAACTATGCAAATGCTACTTATTTGTGGCAGGATTCTTCAAGCAACTCAACTTTTAGTGCAACTCAAAGTGGAATTTATTATGTTGATATCAGTAATAGTTGTGGAATTTCAAGAGATAGTATTAGTCTGATATTTAATCCCTTGCCAGAAATAAACTTAGGAGAGGATCTTTATTTATGTGAAGGGGAGAGTTATACGCTCGATGCTTACTTAATTTATGCGACATATAGTTGGCAAGATTCCACTATTAATTCAAGTTTTAATGTAGAAGAAGGTGGTGAATTCTGGGTTGAGTTGAGTTTAAATAGCTGCACATTCAGGGATTCTATAGCTGTTTATTATGCGATGAATAGCGCTTCCTATATTGAAGTTTCTGCTTGTGATAGTTTTATATCCCCGAGCGGAAATTACAGCTATTTCGAAAGTGGAGTATATTCCGATACCCTTTCGAATGTTGCTAATTGTGATTCAGTAGTTACAATAGATTTGATTATAAACTACAGTAGTATTACTAACATTATTGAGCAGGCTTGCGAAAGCTATACTGACCCAAATGGGGATATTTATTATCTATCTGGTGTATATGAAGTCTATCTTCAAAGTGAATTTGGATGCGATAGCTTAGTGAATATAGATCTAAGCATTACTAATCTGGACCTAAGTGTAAGTCAGGTTGGACTTTCACTTAATTCAAATCAAGGTGATGCAACATACCAGTGGTTGGATTGCAATAATAATTATGCTGAAATAGATGGAGCCAATGATCAAGACTTTATCGTTACAGAAAATGGTTCTTATGCAGTTGAGATAGAAAATAATGGATGTGTGGATACTTCGGTCTGTGTTATAATAGCGAATGTTGGTATTAGCGAAAACACTTTATTTTCTAATGTATCTGTCTATCCAAATCCTAACTATGGCTTATTAACTATTGATCTTGGTGATTTATCTGAAGTATCGATAAAACTGATGAGTATTGATGGAAAGGTGATTTATAAAAAAGAAAATATTAGTGGGCCCTCGTATCAATTTGAGATGAATGCAAAAGCGGGTGTTTATATCCTTGAGATTAGTTCTGGAAATACGAAGCAGAATTACAAAGTAGTAAAAAGGTAATTTTTTACACAGTACAAGTTGCCAAGGTTTTATAGTTTTGCCAATTCCATATAATTATTAAAAAAGATGAAAAAATTCTCAACCCTATTCTCCATTTTAGTATTAACGACATTCATTTTTTCATTCTCGAATTGTAGAACAAGATCCGGCACGCGAAAAACGAAGGCAAGACGTGATATTGAGTATCAGCAGAAAAAAATAGACCAGGATAGAGAGGAAAGGGGGATTAATTAAGTAGTTCAGCGCGATAGGTTAATTAAAGAATTGCTAGTAAATCCAAAACATACACATCTTTAAAGTATAATGTAATATACCTAGTTGTAGTATAATCGCATTAATGTATAAAATATTATACATTATATCGTATATTTACTATATCTTTAAATAGAGTAGTATGAGTTTTATAAATAAAACAGACGAACAGCTTTTACTTGAGATAACTAGACGCATTAAGCAAAAAAGGCTAAATCAGAATATAACTCAAGGAGATTTGGCATCACGTTCTGGCTTACATGTACAAACAATTAAAAATTTCGAATCGGGAAAAGGCAGTAAGTTATTAACCTTGATTCAACTTTTACGTGCATTTGGTGAATTGGAATCCTTGGATAAGTTATTGCCTGAACCTGGAATTAGTCCGATTGAATTATTGAAATTAAAAGGTAAGGAGCGAGAAAGAGCTTCAGGAAAGGCTGATTCCACTAAAGATGAAGTAAAATGGTAGATGTAGCCAAAATTAGTTTATGGGGTAAAGAGGTAGGAGCCTTAAGTTGGGATAAACGCCATAATTTTGGAGCTTTTGAGTTTTTTCCGAGTTTTATTGAAAGTGGATTAGACATATCCCCGATACATCTTCCAATAGTTAATTCTAAGGGGAAAATCTTCAGTTTTCCAAATTTAAATGAAGATACCTTTAAGGGCTTGCCGGGAATGTTTTCAGATGTTTTACCTGATGATTTTGGAAATAGATTGATCAATCGCATGCTCTCAATTAAGAGTATCAGTAAAGATAATTTCACACCATTAGATCGTCTGTGTTATATAGGAAGTCGTGCAATGGGAGCTTTGCAGTTTGAACCAGAAATAGGGTCTCGAGCACAACAGTCCACAAAAATTGAAATAAGCAACTTAGTTGAGATATCTCAAATTATCTTAAATGAACGCGAAAATATGCAGCTTAATATTGATAAAACGAATGATTTGAATGAGCTGATAAAAGTGGGGTCATCTGCCGGTGGACAAAGAGCAAAAGCTATTATAGCCTATAATCCTTTAAGTCATGAAATTAGATCAGGTCAAACTACAATGCCCGATGGCTATGAACATTACATTATTAAATTTGATGGTGTAAACAATGCCCAGCTTTCAGATCCTGAGGGATATGGTAGAATTGAATATGCCTATTATTTAATGGCGTTAGATTGTGGTATAAATATGATGCCTTCTAAGTTATATGAAGAAAATGGAAGAGCTCATTTTATGACGAAGCGATTTGATAGAACGGATAATGATGAAAAAATCCATATGCAAACACTTTGTTCCTTAGCTCATTTCGACTATAAAAAACCACGAGTATATAGTTATGAAGATGCATTTATGCTAATGAGACAATTAAAACTGCCACATAAAGAAGCAATTGATTTATTTGATAGAATGGTTTTTAATAGTGTAGCAAGAAATCAGGATGATCATACAAAAAACATTTCCTTTTTAATGGATCAAAGTGGAGTTTGGAGACTTTCACCGGCTTACGATGTTACTTATAGTTACAATCCAACAGGTATATGGACAAGTAGTCATCAAATGCTTATCAATGGAAAGAGTGAACAAATTGAGCGTGAAGACCTGCTTGAAGTTGCAAAAAAGATAAATTATAAAAAAGGAGCGGAAAGTATTGATCGAATTATTGGAGTTATTTCAAATTGGGAGATGTATGCAAACAATGCAGGGATCTCTACAAAACAATCGACTAAACTGGGAAAAGCTTTTCGCTTGGATTTAGAGAAATAGAAATATTCTTGGAGAATGAGGAATTCTTCCCTGAAAAAAACCAAAATCGCTTCGCGATGGACTTGATCATCAAGTGACCCCGAAGAGATTGCCTACGGCGATCTATAATACGTCCAAGGTCGAAATCAAATATTAAGTTGCTATCACAACTTTATTTTCAGCGCACAAAAAAAGGGAAAGTAAACTTTCCCTTTTCTATGCTTTTGAAAATCTCTTTATATTTGATTCTCTGGTGACCCCGAAGAGATTGCCTACGGCGATCGCATTGCGCTCCGAAGTCTATAATAAAAGCCTCAAAAGCATTTCATGCTTTTCCCTTTTTTAGTCCCCAAATATTTACAAGCGAGCTTGCCATATTTTGGAACTAAAAAAACCCGAACTTTCGTTCAGGCTTTTATCACTTTAGTGACCCCGAAGAGATTCGAACTCCTAACCTCCTGATCCGTAATCAGGTGCACTATCCAGTTATGCTACGGGGCCATTTTGTTGAAAAGCACTTTCTTATTCTACTTTTAGAAATAAGTACTTTTCTAAATCGGGCGCAAATATATAATTATTTATAGAATGAGAAGCAATACTTTTCGAAAAATGAATAGGTAGCTAAACAAGTAAACTTCATTATAATAGTATCATATGATACTATCAACGTTAATTACTTTGAACGAATAAATTTGATCAATTATTTAAACTCTGTGTAACTCCTTCCTTGTTCTCCGAAGCGAAGCGTAGGAAAATATCTTCTTTTACCTTTGTGATACTACAGCCCTTTAAAAAAATGAATTAACCTAAAATCCTATTTTGTTAATTCTTTAACCTTTGCGACTGTAATTGTATTATCAACACCCAATCCTTCTTGCTGATGATAAAGTACACCTCCTTTATCAAAAACACTGATAATATTGGAGTGTGAAAAATCAAGTGGAGAAATCTGTTTGTATTTTACCGCTAATACATTTGAGAATTCCCTTACATCATCCACACTTCCTTGTAAGAAGATCCATTGCTCATCATCCATCTGGTTTTCTATGGCAAATTCTTTTAGACGTTCTGGAGTATCCGTTTCAGGGTCGATACTTACCAAAACATACCTTACATCTTTATTATCCACCTTCTTATGTATGTTTCGCATATCTGCTATAAGTCGTGGACAAGCAGCCTTACAAGAAGTATAGATCATTACCATTACCAAAACATCTCCTTTCAATTCTTTTAATTCAATACTTTTATTATTCTGAGTTTTCCATGTTGATGTGAGATTAAAAATTGACTCGTCAGAGATTTCGAATTCACCCATAGCAATTTTACTATCTTTTTCCATTTGCCTTAAGTCCATTCTACAGATAGGACAACTTGCAGGCTCAGTATAACTTTTTTCACCTTCACACTCCATCGGACATTTGTACGAAAGGGAAGAATTCTGCGAATTATTTTCACTCGAACAAGAATTTAATACTAGTAGTATCGAAAATAGAAATGAAAATCTAAAATATATATTTTTCATTATTAGTTACTTTTTGCACACCTAAACCCTAAAGTTTGAATGGCATAGTTAGCTTTTAAACTACCTCTAAATGCATAACGCATAAAAGCAGCATAATCCATTAAATTTGAAGCGTTTATTGCTGCGCTTCCACAAAACAAACTTCTTTCAGTATCAACATCCTGCCTTGATTCTCCTGATATCAATACTGAATTAAAGTCACTCGTCCATTCCCAGACCAATCCATGCAAATCATAAATTCCCCAATAGTTTTTATAGGTAGAACCTATTTCTTTTTTATAGGTTTTTGGTAATTCATAGCTTTCAATTATCATTAAATTAAATATACTATCTGTTTGTGCATTTGCCTTTGTTTCACTTGCCATAGCAGCATATTCCCATTCATCCATGCTTGCTAACCTTTTTCCTTGACAAGCACAATAATCTTTAGCCGCATACCATGAAATAGAGGTAGCAGCAGAATTTGGGTTCACTTTGTCCCCCAACGTACTATCGTTTTCCCATTTTATTAGGTAATTTCCGTCTGCAAATAGTCTTTTTACCTTCGATCTTTTCCATTTAGGATGGGTTTTTAAAAAATCTAAAAATTGTTGATTTGTTACAGGATAAATATCCAGCATATAATCATCAACAAAAACGCCAGAACTATCTGAACCATATAGGGGGACAAATGTCCCCCCATTGATTTTTTTCATTTCTGTTGGGCCTTGACTTCTACCTGCAAGGGATAAAAGCACAGATGCTAATAGTATAATTAGCCTAATCATTTTTAATGAGAGCTTTTTGCTTTAAGAACCATCGTTGGTGTTACTTCAGTTTTATTGTTACCCCAACTGTTATAAACGAAAGTTAAAACATTAGCGACTTCTTCATCGCTTAAGGTTTGTGCTGTCATGACACTATTATATTTATCTCCATTTACTGTAATTTCACCTGTTTTACCATGCAATACAATATTAATTGCTCTATCTACATCTGCATTTAAATAGTCAGAGTTAGCAAGGGGAGGGAATGCACTGGCAATACCTTGTCCTTCTCCTTGATGACAAGCAAAACATGTTTGGGAATAAATTTGTTTTCCTAATTCAATCCTTTCAGCTACAGAATTTGCTTTAGGCGCAGTCACTTCATTATTACCTGGCATTGACTGAATTGATCCTCCTTCAGGATTATAGATTCCTTCTGTTTGCTTACCAGAATAAAGTCTCTTATTATCTTCTCCTTCAACTTTAATCATTCCTAAAGCTCCTTTATTAAAAGCTCTAAAAATAGAGTGATCAACAATAATGAATGTTCCAGGAACATCAACCTTAAATTCTACTATGGCAGCTCCTCCAGAAGGGATTAATGTGGTTTGAACATTTTTATTAATTGTACTACCGCCTTCTACATTTACTCTGTCAAAAATTTCACCAATAACATGAAAAGAAGAAACCAAGTTTGGGCCTCCATTCCCAACAAATAAACGAACAGTTTCTCCCACTTTAGCAGTAAGTGCATTGTCACCCGTTAAAGCTCCAACCTTTCCGTTAAACACTACATAATCTGCATCCTCATCAACAGCTTTTTGCATATCGAATGGCTGTAGTCCTGGTTGGCCATTTGCACCTTTTGTATAAAAATCACCCTGCATGATATAGTATTCTTTATCCACTTTTGGCAGACCACCTTCGGGTTCAACTAAAATTAAACCATACATTCCATTTGCAATATGCATTCCAACGGGTGCTGTTGCACAGTGATAAACGTATAAACCTGGATTCAACGTTTTAAATGAAAAAGTTACTTCATGACCTGGAGCTACGAATGAAGAAGCGGCTCCTCCACCAGGGCCAGTTACAGCATGTAAATCGATGTTATGTGGTAACTTATTTTCCGGATGGTTCTTTAACGTAAACTCAACTTCGTCTCCAACCCTAGTTCTGATAAAACTCCCTGGTACAGAACCTCCAAAAGTCCAATAGATATACTTTACGCCATCGGTCATTTCTCCTTCCTCTTCTAGAATTTCCATGTTGACAATTAGTTTTTTAGCAGATCTATTTCCAACAGAAGCGGGAACAAATGGAGGAGAAGTAAGTTCGGCTTCAATTTCCCCTGTTACAGGAATTGTAGAAGCATCTACAGTATTCTTTTGTGCATTCTCCTCATGAGAACAAGCAACAAAAGAAAAAAGGCCTATTAATGTGGCAATTTTAAGGGATTGACTAAGTAATTTTCTTTGAATCATAGTTGTATTAATTGTTTCGTTATAATTAATGCGAAATTAATTTTTGCAAGACATATAAACATGACATTTGTCATGTTTGTATGTGCTTTATTACACATTTAAATATTATAACTAGGATTGTCATCAATCATGATTGATGACAAAATAGGATGATTAAATACAGCTAGATAGTGTAAAGGGCAGTTAATTAGCGTGATATGGGTAGGTTTTATACGATTTTATGATTTATGATGAAAATATGTGCTACAATAAAATGCATTACAATTTAGTAAGACATCCTCATTTCTTAAGAATTAACTAATATTATTTCTACTATTTCATGTGGAACGAGATCAATCTTTGTGAATCTCCATTTCACTCCTCCTTATCAGCAATAACATAATGAAGGATCCTTCTCTGTAGAACTTCGAACGAGAAGTGAAGGAGAATCCCTCCAATCTTAACATACTTTCACACTAGTATTTGCATAGCATCATTTGCTTTTCTATTTTTACCTCATTATAACTATGAAGGACCTTTTAAAAACATTAGCAGTTTTATTTATTTTATTTTCATTTTCCGGAAATAATAATTTACAAGCACAACCTGTTGTAGGAGGCGATCGCTTTCATAATGACTCTTCCATTATTGTTGGAGAAGAGGTTGATCTGTTTACACCTACTGTTAATGTTTCAATGGGATCTTCCTTTTCCACTTTCGGGGCAGGTAGTTCTGCAGTTGGAACATATATAGCACCAGAAGTTTCCGTTCCCGTGACTAATAAATTATCCATGAGTGTAGGAATGGGCTATTCAATGATGTTTATGAATGCTCCGGGAGAGTTTGGAGGACAAACAAATACATCTTATGGAAGTTTGTTTGTCTCTGGTACTTATCAGGTAAATGAAAAATTAACGATTCGTGGTACTGCTTACAAAACCTTCATGCTTACTCCGCCTGCAGCAACAAAACCACTCAATCCATCGTACTTTGATTTTGGTAGTCAAGGGGTGAAATTTGATGCGGAGTACAAAGTTTCTGATAAGTTTAGAATCGGTGTAAGCGTAGAATATCAAGAACAAGATTATCCTTCTTTATTCCCTAATAACAATACTAATTTTGGCGGATCACCTTTCAATACGAATTCATTTACGCCAAATTTTTAAGACCCTCTTATTATTTTTTACTTATTAGCAGTTCGCTAAAAGAAATTAGCTCTTTCTGAACTTCTTCCGAAATTAGCTCATCTTCAAGCCAGGTATGAACATCTCCTATATAATGCATGCCTAAATAATTGGCGCTTTCTACAAATGGCATTGAAAAGCCTTCCTTTATCTCCGGACCTGATCCACAGCTTATCATGGTCATTGACTTACCTTTTAATCTTCTTCCCAATTTTTTTTCGTCATTAAGAATATCAACCAAACGATCAAAGAAGTTCTTCATAATACCACTCATGGCGTACCAGTAGATAGGCGTAGCAAATACAATAAGATCATAATTATTAACTAGATCCTCCATTAATGGAGCATAATCATCATTTTCATTCTTTTTATCGTAGTCGAAAGCAGAAATATTTTTGGATACTAGATTTATACTATCAAAGCCAGTTTTCTCTTTAATAAAAGTTACGATCTTATTCGTATTTCCATTTACCCTTGAGCTTCCTTGTATTATTATTCCTCGTTTACTCATTTCCTTGTTAATTAATGAGGAACAAAATTATTTTGAAAAATTCAATTATCAAATAAGGGGTGATTTTTACCCTATGATAATTTTCTCCAAACCACTTAAATTATTCTTTATAATTCTTTCCTTGCCAAAGCTTTTTTTCTATCAAATGTTTGTCAATTTTTGCCACAACTTCAAAGTTCTTTAAGCCACCCCAATTTGGTGCAATTAATAAGTGTTTAGGAGATTCACTAATAAAACGTTCTATTATTATATCGGGGCGTAATCGAGCAATAAACATAGATATTAGGTCAATGTACTCATCCACTCCAAATAATGTGAAAAGAGCAGGATTGTTTTTTAATTGTGTGGCCATCATTGTATTCTTGATGATTTGTAACTGATGAAGTTTTATGGAATGGATAGGAAGTTTTGATAATTTCTCAGCATGATCCAGAATGTCATTTTTTGATTCCCCTGGAAGACCAATTATCATATGAGCGCCCAAATGAATTCCTCTGTCCTTTACTAAATCGTATGCAGCTATTGTATCACTATAGCTGTGACAGCGATTAACTGCTTCAAGGGTTCTGTCTAATGTGCTTTCTACCCCAAATTCTAATGATATGAAATTGTTTTTCGAAAGGGTTTCTAAGAAGCTAATGAGTTCCTCATTAATACAATCAGGTCGTGTGCCAATTACCAAACCTACTATTTGATCATGATTAATCGCTTCAAGATAAAGTTCTTTTACAAGCTCAATGTCTGCATAAGTGTTAGTATAGGCCTGAAAGTATGCAAGATATTCTTGAGTTTTGTATTTCTTGGAGAAAAATGAAATTCCTTCGTCAAGCTGCTGTGTTATACTTTTTTCTGGTTTGCAATAATAGGGGTTAAATGAATTATTATTACAATATGTACAACCACCAATACCTTTTGTTCCATCTCTATTAGGACATGTAAATCCAGTGTCTAATGAAATCTTTTGAACCCGTTTAGTAAATTTTGATTTTATGAATGAACTAAAATCATTGTATTGTTTTTCTCCGTTGAATTTCATTAATAATTCTATCCTATTATAATTTATCACCAAAGCTTCTTAACTCCTCGAAAACGGTAAAAAGTTGCTTTCCTAAAGGCGTCATAGAATACTCTGTTCTCTTAGGATATTCATTGAAATCTTCCTTCTGAATCAATCCATCATCAATCATTTCCTTTAATTGCTGTGTTAATGTTCTTTTGGAAGCTTCAGGTAGTCCTTTCTGTATATCTTTAAGTCTGATATTGGTTTTAAGCAATTCACTTAATATGGCAGGTTTCCATTTTCCAGAAATAACATTCAATGTTTTTTCTATGGAACAATCATTTTTTATTGCCGTTTTTTGTTCGTAGTTGCTCATAACTGAAAAACAAAAATAATCCTTTTTATTCTGCCTGTTTATTGAGGTTTGAATATCATAAAATAGAAAATAGTGAAGACCAAGATCATGGCAATGATCCCACCGGCCGTCCACATTTTTTCTAGTTTCCAATACAAGGGTGGAATCTCTTCTTTATCTTTAAATTCCTTAGCCAATTTTGATTGTTTGACTTGAATAGGAATAAAATAGCCGATCCAAATAATTCCTACTGAAATGAAGAGCCAAAACCCCCATTTCAAATAGGTGACATCAAGAAAATCTGGATTCATATAAATACCTGTGATACTAATTAGTAAAGAAGATAAACCGTAAAATACTATATCTGTAATAGTGATGAATCGTTGTCCGAATGCTACTAAATTAGGTGTTTTTGTAGCTCCAATAATACCTTTTAATAAGGCTGTGACAAGCATATTCCCGATAAACATGCTCACTCCAATTAGATGTAGATATTTTAATAAAAGATGATTATCCATGTTTAATTTGTTCGAGTCCAATTCTCCGTCCTTCCAAAAAGTGTAATACCTACATATCCCGTTACTTCTATGGTGTTTTTGTCTGTCATTTCGATCACACATTTATAGGTTTTTCCATCTGCAGGGTCATAGATCGTTCCATCATCCCATTCTCCATCCTCATCGTATTCAAAATCCTTAAGAATAAAGACATCGACTAAAAGTGTATTCTGTCTTTCTTTATCTGCGTTATTCGTATCCTTTTTCGTTTTATCACCTTCTGGGTCTGTAGCCGAAGTAGACTTTGCAAAGTACTTTCCGGACTCTTCATAGATATTAATTAAGCCGCTACCATCTGAGGTTAACCAAGTCCCAACAAGATCTTCTGCTTTGAATTCTTGTGCGGAAACTGTGGATAGTATTACTAATGAGATGAATAATGTAAATGTTTGTTTTATCGTTTTCATAATTTCAGTATTAAATGTGATTTATTAATTGATTTAGTTAGAATTTTCTTTGAACCATGTAATTGTTTCAGCTATTGAATCTTCCATTTTACTTGGGCAAAAAGTGGGGTAGAGGGATTTTAGTTTACTTCCGTCCAAGAGAATTGTATTCTCGAATTGATAATAATTTTCCTTTAGCTCTTTTATTACAGGAACAAAGAGGCTCAATACACCTAGAATTGTCTTCGAAGTCACTTTTACTTTGTTCGGACTTCCGGCAATTTGACTTATCGTTTTGCTCCATTCTCTAATGCTGGGAACAGTTTCTCCTTCAAAATTTAGGAGATAATAAGTAGGAAGGGTTTCCTCTTCAGAAAGCATATAAAACAGTCTGGCTGCATCTTTCGTGTAGACAAACTGATGTGCCACATCAGCATTGATGATCCACTCGATACTTTTCTTTTTAGCTGCATTGCCAAAAATGGGTTTGATAAGACCATTTGTTACATTCGGACCAAAGAAGTCCGGCAGGCGAAGTACTATCACATTACAAGCTTCGTCATGAGTCGCTTCTTTCAGTAATTTTATTAATGCCAAACGTAACGCTCCTTTTTTCGTTGAGGGTCTTGCTATGCTTTCTTCCGTTATTTTTGTTGTTACATTTCCAAAAGAGTAGATGTTTCCAGGAAATAAGATGGTAGCTTTATTCTGCTTGGCTGCATCAATTACATTCTTGGTAATCGGCATCATAAACTGCTCCCATAAATTGTAAGGGTAATTGATACCATGAAAGATCACATCCTTATCACTTGAAACGGCCTTCAGTTTTTCAAGATTAGTTACATCACCTTCGATAACTTCAAGTAATGCATTATTTTTAAAGAGGTCTTCAGCTTTCTTTTTGTTTCTTACTAGTATGCTTACTTTAATTCCTCTTGATAATAGTTCATTGGTAAATGCAAACCCAATACTACCCGTCGCTCCAAGTATTAAATATTTTTTATTCCTCATATCTGTTTTCTAATTATTAAAACAAAACTACGTAGGAGGGCAGGCCAATCTCATTGACCTACATCAAGAAATAGGAAAGAGATTTAATTTTTGACTAATTTTTTTCTGATCCGACTTAAGGTTTCTGGTTTCACACCTAAATAAGAAGCGATTAGGTATTGAGGTACTCGTTGTGGGAGGTCTGGTCTTCTGGAAATCAATTTTAAATATCGAGTTTCGGCATCATCCAGCATTAAGGATTTTGCCTTTTGCTGCCAACCCATAAAAAGGGCTTCGGCCATTAACCTTCCAACTTTTTCGAAGGCAGCGTCTAAGGTATAGAGTTCCTGTAGATCATTATAGCTGATAACCATTAACTCTGTATCTTCCAAACACGTTACATCTTTATCTGCTGGCGTGTTGGTCAAAAAACTATTGTAATCAGTTATAAATTCCTTGTCTAAGGAGAATTCATCAATTATCACTTCTCCATTTTTATTATAAGCACATAGCATAGCCCCTTTTGTAATGAAACCAACTTCTCTACTTACCTGTCCTTCTTGGATAAAATAATCTCCTTTTTTTAAGGATTTAGCCTTAAATTTTGAAAGAAAAATATCGAGTTTTTCACGTTCAATTGGTAGAAATTGCGCAAAATATTGAGAAATGTCTTCGCTCATTTATTTGTAAAAATGGATTTTACTTTAATCACTCTCCCTTCGTCCTCCGTCCGCGTGCCGTTGAAGCTTTATCGTGTTCGCTTTCTTAAGGGTTGCGAAACGAATATGGATCATTCCCCCTCACTTCTTTTCACTCCCCTCACTCCCTCGTCCTTCGTAGCTTTAGCGAAGAAGGATCACTCCTTATTCAAAGTACTCATTAAATGTCGCCATAGAAGCTTGAACTGCTTCAAATTTCTCTGCTGCTACAGTATCGTCTTTTGCTTCCGCAAGGTCATTTACAGAGC
>JAUVAY010000012.1 GCA_030591505.1 Flavobacteriales bacterium
TATCTTCCTATGCTCGGCAGTTTTTAGGTAAGTTGGAAAAGCCTGACGTAGACCATATCAAAGGTATTTCACCGGCAGTGGCCATCGAACAAAAAGTTATTTCTCGAAATTCTCGTTCTACTGTAGGTACTTCGACTGAGATATATGATTATTTTAAATTATTATATACCCGAATCGGAAAAACGATCTCACCTATTTCTGGTAAAGAAGTGAAAAGGGATAGTGTAAGTGATGTTGTAGACTTTATTCTTTCTTTCGAAGAGGGAGCTAAAATTGCTATCTACGCTAAGATCCATTCATTGAAAGATCGGCCCATTAATGATCAGTTAAAGATTCTTCATCAACAAGGATATAGCCGTGTTAAAGTGGATGATGAAGTGGTTAGAATAGATCAGGCACTTAAATTAAAGATCAAGGCCTCTCAAAAATGTAGTTTAGTTGTCGATCGTTTAATGGTCCAACATGACGACGAGAATAATCATTCGCGACTTGGAGACTCTGTTCAATTGGCTTTTTATGAAGGTCATGGCGATTGTATTATAGAAAAAGTAAATGATAACAAGAAGAATACTGTTCGTAAATTCACAGATAGATTTGAAGCTGATGGTATCGAATTTGAAGTACCTAGTGTTGCCTTCTTTACCTATAACAACCCTTTAGGGGCATGTAAAACATGTGAAGGTTTTGGTAGTATAATAGGTGTTGACGTTGACCTCGTTATTCCGGATAGATCAAGGTCTGTATTTGATTCTGCAGTAGCTCCGTGGAAAGGAGAGAAAATGGGGAAATTTCGAGAGCGGATGATACAAGCGACAACAAAGTTTGATTTTCCAATTCATCGTCCAATCGCTGATCTGTCAAAAGATGAATACGACTTACTATGGTCAGGAAATAAGCATTTTAAAGGGATCAATGATTTTTTTAAAATGGTGGAAAAGGAGTCCTATAAAATTCAATATCGTGTTTTATTAAGCAGGTATCGAGGTAAAACGACTTGTCCAGATTGCAATGGAACCCGCCTAAGAAAAGATGCTGGTTTTGTTAAAGTTGGAGGAGTATCCTTACAAGAACTGATGCTTTACTCTATTGATGACTTGAGCATATTTTTCAATGAATTAAGCTTATCTGATTTTGATAGAAAAATTGCAGAACGTTTGCTATTGGAGATAAGTAGCCGACTTCATTTTATAGGAGATGTTGGTTTGGGTTATCTTAATCTTAATAGAAATTCAAATAGTTTGTCAGGAGGAGAATCACAGCGGATTAATTTGGCGACTTCCCTTGGAAGCAGCTTGGTAGGTGCTATGTATATTCTTGACGAACCCTCAATTGGACTGCATCCAAAAGATACTAAACGCTTGATCCGAGTATTAAAAAACTTAAGAAACTTGGGTAATACGGTAATTGTAGTGGAACACGACGAAGGAATTATTGAGGCTGCTGATCACCTTGTTGATCTGGGACCATTGGCAGGTAGTTTAGGAGGAGAAATTGTTTTTCAGGGTAAGCTGAGTGAGATTAAAAAAACAAACGGACTAACCGCTGAATACTTGAGTGGCAAAAGAAGTGTGGAGTATTCAAGTAAGCGGCTTTCATGGTCTTCTTCAGTTGGAATAATAGGAGCTTCAGAGAATAATCTCAAAAATATTGATGTGAAATTCCCCCTCAATATTTTTACGGTTGTTTGCGGTGTGTCAGGAAGTGGTAAATCAACACTTGTTAAAGATATTTTGTACCCGGCATTAAAAAAGATGCACGGTGTTTATGGAAAAAAAACAGGCCAGTTTGTAAAACTTGAAGGTGATTATAATAAGCTGGAAGGCGTAGAAATGATAGATCAGAACCCAATCGGTCGTTCTTCCCGATCAAACCCTGTTACCTATGTTAAAGCTTATGATGAGATTCGGGCCTTATATGCCGATCAAAAAATGGCTAAGATGAACGGAATGAAACCTTCATTCTTTTCGTTTAATGTTGCTGGTGGACGATGTGAGACCTGTGAGGGGGAAGGGCAGGTGAAAATTGAAATGCAATTTATGGCCGATGTTTTTCTGACCTGCGATGAATGTAATGGGAAGCGATTTAAAGACACGGTTTTGGAGGTTAAGTATAAAGGGAAAAACATATTTGATATTCTGGAGCTAACAATTGATGAAGCGATTGAATTCTTTTCCATAGATCTGAATAATAGATATTGCAAGAAGGTTATTGCTAAGCTTACTCCATTAAAGGATGTAGGAATGGGCTATGTGAAGTTGGGACTCTCATCAAGTAAATTAAGTGGAGGAGAAGCGCAACGTATAAAACTTGCTTCCTTTCTGATAAAAGGAAAGAAGAATCCCAAAACCTTGTTTATTTTTGATGAACCCACCACTGGCTTGCATTTTCATGATGTTGCTAAATTACTTAACGCTCTTAAGGCTTTAGTACAACTAGGTCATAGTGTATTAGTTATCGAACACAATACTGATATGATTCGTGCTGCTGATTGGATAATAGAATTAGGGCCTGAAGGTGGAAATTTAGGAGGAGAAGTGTTATTTAGCGGAATCCCTGAAGATCTGCTTTTACAAAAGGACTCACCAACAGCTTCTTTTTTAAATCTAGATTCTAATTGATAAATAAAACTATGACAGCCAACGAAGAGATCATTCATAAATTTTATAGTGCCTTCCATGTTAAAGATGGGACAAAAATGATTGAACTTTATGATGATAAAATAGTTTTTGAAGATCCTGCTTTTGGTGTTCTCAATGGTAAAAGGGCTAAGTCAATGTGGATAATGCTATGTTCAACTGCTAAAGACCTGGAAATAAGTTTTAAAATTCTTTCATCAACTGAAAATGAAGTAAAGGCATATTGGGAGGCGAAATACACTTTTAGTAGAACAGGGAGGAAGATTCATAATAAGATCAATGCTTCTTTTGTAATTAAGGACGGGTTAATAATTAAGCATACAGATTCATTTGATTTGCACAGCTGGGCATCTCAAGGACTTGGTATTCAGGGAAAGTTGCTAGGTTGGACCGGTTTTTTTAAGAAGAAGTTAAATCAACAAACAGAAGGCCTGCTTATACGATTTATGAATGAGAATAAGTAGTTGGATAGGTATTTATTTTAATAAATACCTATTCCTACCGCTCAGTTTTAAAAGAATGTTTCAGTATACTTTCGTGTAGGTTCAAACATGAAGAAATTTAGTGAAAAATAGAATATTTGTGATTGCTGACCTGCATAAGGGTAGCTAACTGCTCCAGTAGCATCGATCTCTCTGAAGTCTTCATTCAATAAATTATTAAAATAATATTTGAATTTAATATTCATTCCATAAGGAAAATTAACCCCAATAAAAGCTGAAGTTTGCCATTGATTAACTCTATCAGAATTCCATTCAACAAATTTGTCGACTTTATTACCATTCTCAAATCTTTTTTGCTTGTAATTCCATGCCCATTCTATTTGCCCACCTAAATAAAGCGATACACCATTATGTAAATTTCCAACTCTCATTCCAAGGGGTAAGCCAAAAGTATAAACCCGATGTTTAAATTTTAGTTCAGGTTCAAGGTTCTTGTTTTCTCTAATAAATCCAAGATTTCGAATGTCAAGTCCACTGTAAAAGCTCATGTTTTTTGACATATCATAATTGAGTAACCATTGAAAGTTAAAAACGGGGGCAAAGCGTAATACATTAGAAATTGAAATACTATCAGCACTAACATCAGCTAAGGAGAAAATAATTTCTAAACTCGTGGATGAGTAGAGTTTTTTATTACTTTGCTCCTGCGCTTTTACATCAGAAATTGTTGCTAAAAAAAGCGTACACAATACCAGAGAATAAAGAGAGGATTTTTTCATTTGAATAGCTAGTTAAATTTTGTTTCAATTAAGTAAAAATATATTTTCTAAATCAGGATTAAAAGTACTTCTTTTCTTCCTGTTCTTACTGCAATTAGATACACTAAATGCGCAAACGGTATATGCACTGGAAGGAAGGTTATTTAATCAAATGGACAGTAGTTTTGTGCAGGCTTCTAATGTTTATACTTTACCTGGTAATAAAGGTATTATGTCTAGTCCATCCGGTTACTTTTTTATGGAGATCACAGTTGAAGATACCTTGTATATTTCAACGATCGGGTTTAAAACAATGCAGATTGTTTGTGAAGATCTCATTATGAATAGAGATTTCAGGATTCACCTTTTTCTTGAGCCAAAAATTTATCAATTAGAAGAGTTTAATGTTCTGGGGTCGTTGACTTATGAAGAGTTTAAAGAAGAACTCCTCCAACTTCCTCTTGCTGAAGATAGGTCTGTGGGTTTTGATATTCCTTGGGAGTGGTATGGTTATCAGGATATGCCAGCAAGTGGAGGCTTTGGCTTAACCTTTAATGGTATCTTTTCTGGTCTGTATGATAAATATGGAAAAGAAGGGAAGCAAAGAGCAAAAATACAGGAGGTTAAAGCACAAGAGTCCACACGGAATTATATTTTTTCAAAATATAATCCTTACATAATTCAACGGGCAACAGGAATAGATAATGAAGACGAAATAATTCACTTTATGGAGTTTTGTCAATTTAGTGATTACTTTATTGTGAATTCAACTGAAGCGGAGCTGATCAATGCGCTGGCTCAAAAATATAAGGTCTATCAGGCCAAGGATAACCCTTCCTCCGAGTAAAAATAACCAATCTTTTTTTTAACAATTTCCAATTACAATTGTGAATACGTTTTTAGAATTTAATTAAAAACTACTCTTAAAAGCAATAAATTGATGTATATAAAAATAGAGGAAATGGCGAAGAAGAAGACTAAAGAGAAGCATAAAATATTTGTATTAGATACATCAGTTATTCTATATGATAGTCAATCGGTTGTGAGCTTTGATGAGCATGATGTAGTGATTCCTATCGAAGTGCTTGAAGAGGTTGATAATTTTAAAAAAGGAAACGATACGGTTAACTATGAAGCACGTGGGTTTATTCGATTTATCGATTCCATATCAGTTAATAAATTGATCAGTGATTGGTTACCGCTAGGGAAGGGCTTAGGAAAATTTAAGGTTGCTTTGACAAGTAAAGTGGAGAATATTGATGCTGAAAGACTATTAGGAAGTAGAAAGTATGATCATCGTATTCTTAATTGTGCTCTATCAATAAAAGAGCAATTTCCGGAAGCAATAGTTACAATGATCTCTAAGGATATTTGTTTGCGTTTAAAAGCAAAGGCCTTGAACCTTAGGGCTGAGGATTATGAAACACATGCCGTAAAGAACGTAGATGATATATATACTGGTAGAAGATTTATTGAAAACATTGCGCCTTCAACCATTGATAGACTCTATGCCAAAGGGAATGTAAGTCCACGTTTGTGTAAAGTAAAAGATCCCATTTCTAATGAGTTTTACTTGCTTAAAAGTGGTAAGCAATCTGCTTTAGGTCGTTATAATTCAGAGACAAATTATATAGAGCGTGTTGACCCCTTAAAAGTTTTTAATGTTAAAGCCCTTAATGCCGAACAAACATTTGCCATCCATGCCTTACTGAATCCAGATATAAAGCTTGTCTCCTTACAAGGGAAAGCTGGAACGGGGAAAACGCTTTTGGCTTTAGCAGCCGCATTGGAACAACGAAGTGATTATCGTCAAATTTTTGTGACTCGCCCGGTAATCCCACTTACTAATCAGGATCTTGGATTTTTACCCGGAGATATTGAAAGTAAGATGGAACCCTACATGCAGTCGATCTTCGATAATATCCAATTTATCAAAAGCTTAATGAATAAGCATGATAAGAATAGAAGTCGCCTGGATGAGATGATCGAACAGGAAAAGATCATTGTATCACCCTTGGCATATATTCGAGGTAGAAGTCTGCAAAAGATATTTTTTATCGTAGATGAAGCTCAAAATTTAACCCCTCATGAAGTAAAGACAATCATCTCGAGGGCCGGTGATAATACCAAAATTGTATTCATGGGTGATATCAAACAAATTGATACACCATACATGGATGAGCGAACCAATGGGTTGTCTTATTTAATAGATAGAGTAAAAGGACATCATTTATTTGCACATGTTGCGTTAGAGAAGGGAGAGAGAAGTGAATTAGCAAATGTTGCAAACGATTATTTATAAAATGAGATATCACATAGGGCTTATATTACTCCTGATCGGAATTAATTCGGTCGGACAAGAATTCCCAGCACTTACGGGAGAATTATTAACATCAGAAGCAATTACGCTACCCGATGACTGTAAGGGGAAGTACAGCTTGATTGGAATTGCTTATAGTCAAAAAGCAGAAGCTGAACTTCGTTCCTGGTACGATGATTCTATTGATAAATTTATTCTAAAAAGAGGAATGTTCGACTCGGAGTACGATGTGAATATTTATTTTATTCCAATGTTTCATGGTGTGAGTAAACTGACCTATAAAAGTGCTTTTAAGAAAGTTAAAGAACTCACTGATGAGCGACTCTACACACACGTGATTTTCTACAAAGGAGAAATTAAAGGCTATAAAGAAAGCTTGGGCTTTGAAGATAAACATAAGCCTTTGTTTTTTCTTCTCGACCCGAATGGAATGATACTCAAGAAATTTGTAGGGAAGTTCAAAGAATCATATTTCGAAACAGTGACGGAGATGATCGACGAAGGGCAATAAAAAAGCCGGATCTCTCCAGCAGCAACTTTAGTAGGTTAGTAAAACCTTAGCGAGCAACTACTTTTTCTTATGTAGCTTCCGCGTTCATTTTGCAACGACACATTATCGTTGTTTTCTGAGGCAAATGTATGTTTATTACTAAACCGAAGATAGATGTATAGATTAAGTAATTGTTAAGAAAATTGGAACTACAATTAAAAAATTCTTGCTCCTTTAGAACTAAACGGAGCTTTCAAAACAATTTGATTACTAATACTGTACTTCACTATCTTAGCTACTCAATGATCCCAACCGTATCATCCATTACAAAATAACGCGGATCGTCAATTTCAGTAATGATGATCTTTTGGAATTTTGGATTAGCTTTATTTAAGAGCAATTGACAATCGGGGCTTAAGTGTTTTAGCTTGACTGTTTTTCCCAAATTCTCGTACTTGTTTACGATCGTATTTATCGCTTCAATTCCGGAGTGGTCAGATACTTTGGAGTCGATAAAATCGATCTCGATATTTTCAGGATCATCTGCCGGACTGAATTTTAAATTAAAAGCATGTATAGACCCGAAAAAAAGCGGTCCCCAGATCTCATATACCTTCGTACCATCTTCTTTTATGATTTTTCTCGCCCTAATACGTGTAGAGTTTTCCCATGCAAAAACAAGAGACGAAACAATAACTCCAAAAATAACGGCAATAGCCAGGTCGAAAAAGACTGTAACTCCCGAAACGAGAATCAGTACGAAGGCGTCAGAAAGGGGTATTTTACGAATTATTCGAAGGCTTGACCAGGCAAAAGTCCCGATCACTACCATAAACATCACACCAACTAAAGCAGCAATAGGTACTATTTCTATGGCAGGGGATAGGAATAAAATGAAAGATAACAACATCAGTGCTGCTACAACTCCCGAGAGTCTTCCACGTCCTCCCGAATTAACATTGATCATAGATTGCCCTATCATCGCACAACCTCCCATTCCTCCAAAGAAACCATTTACAATATTAGCCCCACCCTGTGCAATACATTCTCTGTTTCCACTTCCTCTGGTCTCAGTGATCTCATCGATAAGTGTAAGGGTCATCAATGACTCAATTAAACCGATCGCCGCTAAGATCAGAGCATAAGGGAAAATAAATTTCAGGGTTTCCCATGTTAATGGAATTTGTGGAACCATAAAAGAAGGTAATTCTCCTTTTATTCCACTACCTCCATTTGATTGCACAAATGAAAGTACCGTTTCCGTGTTTATTCCGGTAAGGATCACAAGAGTAGATACCACTACAATAGCGACCAATCCTGCAGGTATTTTAGTTGTAAGTTTTGGTAAACCGTACATAATCCCCATAGTAAGTAAAACTAAACCTAGCATGGTATATAGACTTTCACCAGCTAACCATTCTCCTTCAACTTGGAACATTCCTAATTGAGAAATGAAAATCACAATTGCCAAGCCATTTACAAAACCCAGCATCACAGGATGAGGTATTAAGCGTATAAATTTTCCTAATTTCAATACTCCTGCTGCCATCTGAAGTAATCCCATTAATACAAGCGTTGCAAATAAATATTGAAGACCTGCATTCTCGACACCGGGAATCATTGAATTACCTTCACTTATAAGAGAAACCATTACAACTGCCAAGGCACCTGTAGCTCCTGAGATCATTCCTGGACGGCCACCGAAAACAGCAGTGATCAAGCCGACCATAAAAGCACCATACAAACCAATAATAGGGTCGATACCAGCAACAAATGCAAAAGCTACAGCTTCAGGCACCAATGCCATCGCCACAGTAATACCGGATAAGATATCATTCTTGGCGTTTTTCGACTTCTTTTTGATTAATTCATACATAAAAATGTGCTTGCTTGTTTCGGGGCGCAAAGGTATAGGATAATTTATTTCAACCTAATAATTAATAATGTAGAAATTTGGATTCCATAGTAAACGATACTATCCTCAAAATTTGATAGATTATTTTTATTTGGTTCCACAGGTTAAGTAGTTGTATACAGAAAGAATATATTGTGTTTAGTGTTTCCCGCAGATGTCGCAGATTATTATTTACAATAATAATACTGATGTACTTGTAGTATTGATGAGTTGCTCTCTGCGAAAATCCGCGAGAGAATAAACAGTACTATTTCAAATTCTATAGCTATTATAGATGCGTAGTTTTTCATTTTTATTCTTTTGCGAAAGCCCACAATATCCATGAGAAAATTGGGAGATTTTTTTTCTCTACTAAAGGGACAAAAAAACTTAGAGCATCATTAATAAATAACCTAGAAAAGCACCACCGGCAACGATCCACATGGTATTTATCTTTTTCCAGATCATCGTAGCTACAATACTTGTGGCCGCTATGGTTATCGTTCTCCAATCGAGTAGTGTTTCCTTTGCCATGATAAAAAGAACCGCAGCAATCACTGCCACTGCCGCGATATTTACGGAGTCGAGTAGGTATCGGAATTTTTCTGATTTTCTCATTTTAGGCACGAGTGGATTAAGTATCATTACCAAAATAAATGATGGTAAAAAGAGTCCGACCGTTGCAAGTATGGCACCCCAAATTCCTGTTAATTGGTAACCAATAAATGTAGCCGTTGATAATATTGGTCCAGGAGTAAATTGCCCCACCGCTATGGCATCCAACAATTGTTGTCGCGTAAGCCAGCCTTTTTCTACTAGTTCGGCATCTACATAAGCAAATAATACATACCCACTTCCGTATAATACCAATGCTATTTTCAAAAAGGATAAGAAAATATTAAGATTAGTTAGTTGGGCAAGTACAGGAAAAGAAATTTTACTCATTAATACAGGAAACAGGATTGAGCTATTAAGTTTCGTTTTGCTATTCTTGATGGAAAAGTAAATAAAGCCTAATAAACCTGCGCCTAGTAATGCTGCTATTTCATTCACGCCTAAAACACTGGCGAGAAATACGCCCAAGCCAAGAATAGCCAACTCCCAATTTTTTAGTGCTTTCTTTCCTAATTTTAGTACCGCCGACCCGATAACAATAAGAACTGCTGGTTTGATTCCGTATGTGTAGGGTACAAATTCAGGCAATGTACTGTAGCGGAAATAAAGCCAAGCGATTATACCTGTAATAAAGACCGCAGGAAAAATAAAAGCAAACCCACCAATGAATAGTCCCCAGTTTCCAGCTCTTTCCTTACTACAATGCATGGTCATTTGAGTAGAATTCGGACCAGGAATTAAATTTGTAGCTCCCATAAGATCCAGAAAATGTTCATGGGTCATCCATTTTCTTTTTGTTACCACTTCTTCTTCAAGCATTGAAATATGAACAGCCGGACCTCCAAAGGCCATTGTTCCTATTTTGAACATTACTCCGGCAACCTCAAGAAGTTTGTTTTGTTGATTCATCAGGATAAGAAAAAATGATGAATTTCAGATTGTAGCTCTTGGTGAACTTTTGTATTTGAGGCCAGGATGTCTTTCCCAAATATATAATCATCTTTTTCGTTAAAACCACTAACTTTTCCGCCAGCTTCTGCTACGATAAGAGCTCCAGCCGCAACATCCCAAGGGTTTAATCCATATTCATAAAATGCATCAAAGCGACCACATGCTACATAAGCAAGGTCGAGTGCTGCAGACCCAAGTCTTCTGATCCCTTTCGTTTTTGATATCAAACTCCCTAATAACTTTAAGTATTCTTCAGCTCGATTAAAATCGTCATAAGGAAAACCGGTTGCGATCAAAGAGCGAATTAGATCTGATTTATTACTTACATGAATTGACTTACCATTCAAATAAGCACCTCCATTTTTCCACGCTGAAAACATTTCCTTGTGATTAGGGTCGTAGATCACACCAAGTTGTAACTCATTATTCTTAAGTAAGGCCACAGATGTACAATACATCGGGATATTAAAAATAAAATTGGTTGTTCCATCTAAAGGGTCGATAACCCAATTCCATTCATCCGCCGGTTTTAATGATTCGCTTTCTTCTGCAATAAAACCTGCCTCAGGAACAAGTTTAGCAAGCTTTGAGATGAATTTCTCCTCAGCTGTTTTATCAACATAAGATACGAGGTTGTTAAAACTTTTTTCTTCTACCTTTTCTTCAGTGAAATTTATCCTCTCTTCTATTATATAAGAACCGACCTCTCTTGAGATCTCTTCCACTTTATTACATAGTATTTTAAGATCCATGAATATGTTATTTAGTACTTGTTTCCAATTCTTCCATACGAGCAATAACAAGTCCGTCTCTATCTATTTCCTCAAGTTTGATCGGAATTAGGCTATTTATTAATGAAGCATCATAAGGAATCTTCACTTTTACATAGTTTTGGGTAAAACCATGCAAAAAGCCATCATGGTCTTCACTTTCAAGTAAAACAGTGGCTTTCTTACCCAGCTGACTTTCATAAAATGCCCGTTTCTTTTTGTAAGAGAGGATCTGTAGCTTTTTACTTCTTTCGTTACGCAGCCCCTTATCAACCTTTTCATTTATCTTTAAGGCTCCTGTATTTGGTCTTTCAGAATAGGTAAAGACATGAAGATAAGATACATCAAGCTTGTTTAAAAAATCGTAGGTCTTTTGAAATTCTGCATCGCTCTCTCCAGGATATCCAACGATCACATCCACTCCGATACAGGTATCAACATTGATGCTTTTAATCTTTTTAACCCTATCGGCATACAAAGAAGACTTATATTTTCGTCGCATGCTATCCAGTAATTTATCAGAACCAGATTGCAAAGGAATATGAAAATGTGGAGCAAATCGTCGTGCTTGACTCAACACAAAAGTGATTATTTCTTCATTTAAAAGATCTGGTTCAATTGACGAAATACGATAGCGATCGATACCTTCGACCTTATCTAAGGCTTTGATCAGTCCGTAAAAGTCTTCCTCTGTATCAATACCAAAGTCTCCTATGTTAACACCTGTCAGCACAACTTCTTTCACTTCGGTATTTGCAATTTCTCGTGCTTCTTCTACTGTTTTTGCAATGCTGGCACTTCTGCTTTTCCCTCGTGCTAAAGGGATAGTACAAAAGGAGCAGAAATAATCACAGCCGTCTTGAATTTTCAAAAAAGAGCGTGTTCTATCGCCAATGGAATAGGAGGGAACGAAGGTATTGACGTCTTTTATGTTTCCAGTAATGATCAGTGCTTTTTCAGGATCGATCTGCTCATCTTCTATATGATCTTCAATATTGAACTTTTCGTTTGCACCAAGCACCATGCTAACACCTGGAATACTTGCCAATTCTTCAGGTTTGAGTTGAGCGTAACATCCGATGATAACTATTTTCGCATCAGGGTTTACTTTCTTTGCCTTTGTAACGATTTGCCTGCATTTTCGATTAGCATTTTCAGTTACTGAGCAGGTATTGATCACAAAAATATCGGGTCTTTCTTCAAAATCTACCTTTGCGTAGCCAGCATCCTTTAACTGACGGGAAATAGTGGATGTTTCTGAAAAATTCAATTTACATCCCAGCGTATAATAGGCAACTTTTTGATATTGACTCATGAGCGCGCAAAAATACAAAAAATGTTAACCTTCTTTTTGGGTAATTCTTGATTAGATGTTAAAAAGTAAATTAAAATAATCAATGTAAAATGGTCAGCAATGCTTGTCTTTGATAGCTTTGTATTGTGGTAAGGAACATTTTTAGGCAATTGGCTTTTATTTCATTGATCATCCTCTTAAACTCTTGTAATGGGAGTAAAAAGCATCTGGATGAGCAATATGTATTCAGGTATAACGAAGCTGCAGGCATCACTTCTTTAGACCCTGCATTTTCCAGAACCTTTGAGAATCTTTGGGCGGTTAATCAATTATTTGAAGGCTTGGTTCAGCTCGATGAAGAGATGAAAGTAGCTCCTTCTATCGCTGAGACATGGGAGATTTCTGAAGATGGTTTACTTTATACGTTTCACTTACGAAATGACGTGTTTTTTCATGCAAATATTGATTTTGAAAAACGGAAGGTAGTTGCGGAAGATTTTAAGTATAGTTTCGAAAGAATAGTAGATGAAAAGACGGCTTCTCCGGGGAAATGGGTGTTTAATGTTGTGGAAGAGAATGGATTTTTAGCTATTGATGATCAAACCTTTAGTATTAGGCTGAAAGAGTCATTCCCTCCTTTTCTAGGTATTTTGAGTATGAAGTATTGTTCCGTTCTTCCAAAAGAAGCTGTAGAGAAATATGGAGAGGAATTTAGATCAAATCCGATTGGTTCAGGGCCATTCATGTTTAAATTTTGGGAGGAGAGTCAGGTATTGTCAATGGTGAGAAACCCTGACTATTACGAAAAGGATGAACAAGGCAATGAGCTACCTTATTTAAAAGCGATCTCCATAACATTTAAAAAGGATCAAAATGCTGTTTTTCTTGATTTCCTTAAAGGATCCTATGATATGCTTCAAGGTATTGAAGGTAATTATAAGGAAGAATTACTCGATGAGAACGGGATTTTGCGAACGGAGTATGCTGATAAAGTTATATTGGACCGTTCGCCATGGCTAAAGACTGATTACCTAGGTTTTTTATTGGATTCTATTGTTGATGGTTCTGTTAACCCATTTCTAAATAGGGATATCAGGTTGGCTGTAAACCATGCGATCGATAGGAGGTTAATGACAAAAGTTTTGCTTCGAAATTTGGGAAGTCCGGCACTGGGAGGATTTATACCTGAAGGTTTTCAATCACATACTTCTCATTTTGAAAATTATGATTATGACCCTGGCTTATCAATGGCCTTGTTGAAGATGAATGGCTATACGTCTGAAAACCCTCTTATAGTTGAACTTAATACAACCGCTGCCTATACTGCCTTGGCTGAATTTATTCAATACCAATTAAGTATGGTAGGTATAAAGATGAGTGTTAGTGTTTTAGAAGCTGGAAATCTCAACGAATTAGTAGCTCAATCCAAATTATTCTTTTTCAAAAAGTCATGGTTAGCCGATTATCCGGATGAGGAGAATTTTATGGCATTATTTTATGAGACTAATTTTTGTCCTGATGGACCTAACTACACACATTATAGAAGCGATCTTTATAATAACTTATACGAGACCAGTATTTTCACTATAGATAGGATAGAGCGAATGCATCTCTATCAAAAAATGGATAGCTTAGTTGCGGAAGAACAAGCGATAGTACCTTTATTTTATGGACAAGCGATCAAGTTTTTGCAACCGAATTTAGTAGGCTTACCAAGTAGTCCTGTGAATATGTTAGACCTAAGAAAAGTTCGTAAAGTTCAGTAATTAGTGTACTGTAAGCGATAGTAATTGTTGGTCTCCAATATAAGCATCAAGCTTATCTCCAATCTCAACGCTTCCGACACCTGCGGGTGTTCCTGTGAAGATAAGGTCACCAATTTTTAAGGTAAAGTAAGAGGATATTTCAGAAATTAAATGCTCAATAGAAAAGATCATATCTTTTGAATTTCCCTCTTGGACAAGCTTTCCATTTTTCTTTAATGAAAATGCAATGTTGTCTAAGGAATCTATTTTGTCAAAAGGAATAAATGTGCGGGATATAGGTGCAGAATGATCCCAGGCTTTAGCTTTTTCCCATGGGAGTCCTTTTGCTTTTAATTGTGACTGCAGATCTCTCGCTGTGAAATCTATTCCAACACCAATTTCACTTATATATTTATGTGCAAATTTCTTTTCTATATGTTTACCAACACGATTTATTCGAACTACTATTTCAACTTCATAATGAAGATCTTTAGTGAATTTCGGATAATGAAAGGGATGATTTTTGGGGATAAGAGCTGTTTCGGGTTTAATAAATATTACAGGAGATGTTGGTAGAGGGTTGTTTAATTCCTTAGCATGATCAACATAATTTCTTCCTATACAGAGTATCTTCATTTTAAAATCTACCTAAATTCGTAATTTTTATTTCTTTTTAGGATGATCCATCTTCTTCCAAATTTTACTAATAATGATCTTAGTGTATTGTGGAAAATCTCCATTCATCATCCAATGGTAATAGCCGGGTTCTTTTGTAAAGGCTTCCGTTACTTTTACTCCTTTGAATTTCCCAAAGTTAAAGACTTCTTCTCCTTTATTATTAAAAGCAATACGACCATTTAAGTCAGCAAATTTGGCATTCTTTCGTGTGAAATCACTAACAAAGTCCATGTCGTTTTTCAGATTAGGATAGTAATCTAATTGTGATTGCAATATTTCATAGGTAGCTTGAACATCTGCCATGGCGCTATGTGCATCTACTAATTTCTTTTTACAATAGAATTTATAGGCTGCTGTTAGTGTACGTTGTTCCATGAGATGAAAAACTGTTTGTACATCTATAAGTCGACGATCTTCTAGATTAAACTTAACCTTTGCCCTTAAAAACTCCTCCATTAGCATAGGTATATCAAAGCGATCGGAGTTGTATCCTGCTAAATCACAATCTTTTAAAAAAAGAAGTATTTCCATTGCAAGATCAGAAAAAGTGGCTTCATCCTTAACATCTTCATCGCTAATTCCATGTATCGATGTAGATTCTTGAGAAATAGGAATTGTTGGATTAATAAGCTTTTTATAAGCGACCTCTTTTCCGTCAGGTTGAACTTTTAGTATTGCAATTTCTACAATTCTATCCTTGGCAACATTTATCCCAGTAGTTTCAAGATCGAAGAAGGCTAGTGGACGTTGAATATTTAATTTCATGAAAGCAGCTATTAACGTATAACAGTATTATTTTAAATTAAGCATTTTGTAATTCGTAATATTCAGAAAATGCTTACCATTTACTTTAAGGTGTTCAGTATAAATAGATTCTACATCATTTTCTACATCGATGTTATAATCGCCAGCTTCTAGAATTACAATAAAATTCCCACTTCTATTTGGGCGGTAAATTCCAATAATTTCGTTGTTCACGTCACTAACAATTAGTTCTAAGTTGTTTACATCTACATTTTCAGGCGTATTATAAATAAATACTGCTTTACTTCCTTTACCATCGTGAAATTCAACTCGGTATATATCATAATCACCATAAGAATCTTCTCGGGTAGACGAGATATATGCAAAGGTTTCATCCATACTAAATGATATCGTCATATTGTCTGCAGGAGTATTGATTGGATATCCGATATTTACTGGAACGCTCCAGCTATTCAATTCCGGATACCAGTCTGAATGAAAAAGATCAGCGCCTCCCATTCCGGGAAATCCATTTGAACTAAAATATAAAGTGTTCCCATCATTCGAAAGTTGCGGAAAATCCTCATCGTAACGAGTATTGATGGTTGGCCCCAGATTTTGAGCTAATCCCCAATTTCCATCGGGCAATATACGCGCCATATAAAGGTCTAAACCACCCTCTCCTCCAGGTCTGTCACTGGCAAAAAAGAGCGTGTTACCATCTGCTGATATTGATGCCGAAGTTTCTAAATATTTTGAATTGATAGTGCTATTTAATTTGAAATTTCTAGAAAAATTTCCAGCGTCGTTATCTGACATATAAATATCTCCAAAATGATCTATCACATCAAAATAGACGAATAAACTTCTTCCATCATTAGATAATCCTACCACTTGATCATCCCCTGGTGTATTTAATTTTTTACCTAAGTTTTTAGCTTTTGCCAAGTCCTTTTTTAATATGAAAAAAAAGATATCAGCAGGGTAGTAGCCATCAAATTCTTTTGATCCACCTAAATTTCCTTGCCTTCTGCTAGTAAAATAGAGAATAGAGTCATTTTTAGATACAAAGGGATAGTAGTCGGGAAATCTCGTATTGACTTTAGGCCCTAAATTTTTGTATGTTACATTCAACGGTTTTGCTAACAATAAAGGTGCGCTTTTGCAGTTGGCAATATTCCGTTCTACAATTTTGCTGTACTTTCCATTATTAGTTTTTGATTGATATTTTTCGAAGAGCTTTTTCGCTTCTGAAAATTTAAAATGAAAAGTTAATGCCAGTGCATATTCATAGATAACATCAGGATCTACTTTATCACCTTCAAGTTCATATACTTTTTCTATGTATAAGAGAGCGGATTTTCTATTGATATTTGTATTGAGATAGCAAATAGCAATATCATGGGCTATATCTATATTGTTTGGTTGAGACTTATACGATTTTAGGAGTAATGTTAAGGCATCAATATAATTACCATCTTTAAGATAATCCTTCGCTTGTTTTGATTGTCCAAAAGAAACTTGAACACCTGAAAACACGACGATCAGTAATAAAATTAATGACTTCTTCACCAGATCAATAACTTAAAATGGATAATAGACCATTAATGATATGCTTTAAGAATAACATATTGGTATTGTTCGTATACCTTCATGTTTTTCTTGGCATCCCATTTATAATCAGGTCCTTGAGTTAAAGAGTTTATAGCCACAATCCGAACTTTCGATTTATCAATACCATAGCTTTCTAAGGAAGATAGCAATTTTTTCTCTGCTTCAGTAGCTCTTATTCTTGCAAGATTATCATTTGTATTGTAGGTTTTAGTCGGGACTTTAGATGCACTTCCTTCAATAGTAACTTCCACATAATCATACTTTTCCGTTCCTGCCTTAAGGTCTTCCATAAAGGCCTTAAATCCTGCTTCAGTAGCTGCTATGTTTGTTTGATTATACTGAAAATGTTCTTCAGATTTACCAATCAGGTTTTTATCCGTTCTTGTTCCAATCGGAATAACACCTATGCCAGTATCCGCACCTTCATCTTCATCTTCAACAATGGCAATTCCTCCAACTTCAAGTGGGTTTAAATAAAGTTCTTTATGTAATTCCTGATAGGACGATTCGCAGGGTACAAAGTACTTTTCTTTATGTATAGAACTTTCTCCTTGGAAATAATTGATCTCATACTCCTGACATGGAGGTAAAATAATAACGTAGCCTCCATCCCTCATTCGTGGTACATACGAACTCGTTTCACCAGATTCGAGATCTGTTACTTCAATAAACAAGTTAGTAGGTAAACTCTGTCCTTCGTGTGGATAAATAAACCCTTTAAGAACAGCTAATCCTTGACTTACGCTAACTGGTAAATGAACAATGTAAAGATCATCACTTCCTAATCCTCCTGGTCTGTCAGAAGAAAAATAACCTCTTAAGCCATCAGGTGTTGTAACAAAGTACATATCATCATCACAAGTATTTAGTGGGTAACCAACATTTTCCGGCTTTGTCCATGTTCCATCCTCTTGGAGTGTAGTAAAAAAGATATCGAAGCCTCCCATTGATGTATGTCCTTTTGAACTAAAATATAATGTTCTTCCATCAGGGTGTATAAAAGGAGCCTCTTCATCCCATTCTGTATTGACTACATCACCTAAGTTTTTAGCTTTACTCCAATCACCATTCGGTAACTTTACAGATCGATAAAGATCTCTTTCACCTTCTCCTCCTGAGCGGTCACTAACGAAATACATCGTATTTCCATCAGCTGAGAGGGCAACATGTGTTTCCCATGCATCTGAATTTACTTCGTGCGACATTTGAACGGGCTCTCCCCATATTTCACCTATTAAACTGCTTTCATATACATTTCCGTTGTTTCCACTACTGATATATAAATATAAATGCTGACCATCAGGGGAGACATTTATTGTAGCAGTATGAGAACTGATTTCATTAATATTCAAAATTTCCGGTGCCATCCATTGTTTTTCCTTGTTCCGATAGGATACATATACATCAGTGAAATAATTACCATAATTTTGATCTATAACATCCCAGTTAGAACTATCTTTTCGAATTCTATTTGTTGTATAATAAATGGCAGACTCGTCCAATGATATAACAGGTGAAACATCAGCAAATTCACTATTAATAACACTTCCTAAATTTTCAATTTCATATTTTTTAGGATTTGCAATTTGCTCTCTTGCTGAACTGATCATAGCAAGCTGATGAGAAATTAATGGCCGCATATAATGCTTATTGGAGATAAGATTTTCTAATTTAAGAAAAGTTGCTTCAGCACTATCTAGCTGTGAATTAATGTGATAAGCATGTGCTAAATGAAAATAGGATTCATAGGGTGCTTTTTTCTCTCTTGCATTCAAATAATCAAAATTCCCGGTGAGTTGACTGGATTTTATTAACCTTAAGTAGTCTAAGGCAACAAATTTATTTTCATTAGAATTAAGATAGCTAAGGCCAAGTCTAAAGTTGATATTCGCATTATCAGGTTCCGCTTCATGTAATTCCAGCCAGAGAACTCCCGCATTTTTATTAAAGCGTTCTTCTTCTAAATGAAGCGCTTCACTAAATTTCTCGTAAAAACCATCATCATCATCATCTTGTGCATTGATAAAACTCCCAGATGTAAGGATAAAAAGTAGTAGGATCAGTCGTTTCGACATAGTTATTTTGTTTAACTCAATATAATGAGCTAAGATAGAAGAAAAATTCAAAATTTAGTATCTAAAATTCTCGCTCAGGATCAAAGTTTTCAAGGTAGTCAGCAACCCTTCGGACAAACATTCCACCTAATGCACCATCAACAACTCTGTGGTCATAAGCATGACTTAAGATCATCATATGTCTTATAGCAATAACGTCTCCTTGTGGGGTTTCTAATACCACTGGTTTTTTGCGAATAGCACCTAAGGCCATGATCGCTACTTGTGGTTGATTTATAATAGGTGTCCCAGATATATTACCAAATGTTCCAACATTTGTAACTGTATAAGTACCGCCTGAAATATCATCCGGACTCAATTTGTTATTTCGTGCTTTTGTAGCAAGACCATTCACCTGTTTTGTTAGTCCAACCAAGGATAATTGATCTGCATTTTTAATTACAGGAACGATGAGATTGCCACTTGGTAAGGCTGCAGCCATCCCAATATTTATATTCTTTCGTTTTATGATCTTATCACCATCAACTATGATGTTTATAAGAGGGAAGTCCTTGATAGCTTTTACAATAGCTTCGATAAATAGTGGAGTATAAGTGATTTTCTCACCTTCACGTTCTATAAATTTATTCTTATTTCGATTTCTCCACTGTACAATGTTAGTAACATCGGCTTCTACAAAAGAGGTTACATGGGGTGAAGTTTGCTTAGACATCACCATGTGATCAGCTATAAGCTTACGCATTCGGTCCATCTCTATCACTTCATCGCCATTATCTAATATAACAGGAACTGCTGCCGGTTTTGCTGCCGTTTTATTGCTTGTTACTGGTGCCGCTTTTATAATTGCTGCATCACTTCTTGATTCAAGGTAGTGGATCATGTCCTTCTTGGTTACCCTTCCATCTTTACCACTGCCATTAACTTGAGTCAACTCATCCATTCCGATTCCTTCTTCCTTAGCAATGTTTCTAACTAAAGGAGAATAAAATCGTCCGTTTGAATCTGCTTTTACCACAATAGGTTCAATGCTGCTTTTTGCTACTACAACTTCTGCTACTACAGCTTCTGCTTCCACAACTGCAGCAGGTTCGATTGGGCTTTTAATAGCGGGAGTCGAAACTTCAGCTTCCGCTTCTATGATAGCAAACGCTTGTCCAACCTGAACAACATCCCCATCATTGAATAATTTCTTAATCAATTTACCTTCATATTCAGAAGGAACCTCATTATCTACCTTATCTGTTGCGATATTTACAATGAATTCATCCGCCTCTACATGATCACCCTCTTCCTTTAACCATTCAACGATTGTTGCTTCGGTTACACTTTCACCCATTTTGGGTAGTAATAATTCTACTTGAGCCATGCCTTTGCAATATTTGTACGCAAAATTACGGGAAAATTACCAATCCTAGCTTTGCTTTAATGCTAAAATGATGTTTTATTTCTATTTATCAGGAACCCAATAACTTCAGCCCCTTCATAATGATCCTTAAATCAGTGCTTAAATTGTAATCTTTGGCATAAATAACATTTAACTTACTCGCGAAAATTTGGTCATTATTGTTAGGTAATCCGCTTATAGGACTCAATACTCCTGGTCGAATAGGTGGTAATTGATCAATTTTTGATGAATCCGACTTAGAATAACCTACCCAGCTTTTTTTTCCGATCAGCACTTGAAAGATATTTCTTAAAAAGTGATTGGGCGATTTTACAATAAATAAGAGAATTGGGAAGAGCAAGATAAATAGAAGTGAAAAACTAATATCTAAACTGCGTTTTGTTCTTTTATTTTTTGCTCGATTAATCGAATTCACATCCAACATATAGAAATCACCTTCCGATTCGATCGAATTGCTACCAATTATATATAAACTCTCAGGTGGAGCTATTTTACATATTATACCAGGATCGAGGGTCGACATAGAATGAATGATCAATTGAGAACTAAGGTCCTTTGCGCAGAAAATCACTTCGTTTATCTTATAAACAGTAACGATCTCTTTTAATTGATCGATCGGTCCTGCAAATCGCCCCTTATCAAAATCACTTTTCGGACTTACCTGTGTGAAATTATAGCTAGATCTTGTCGACTGACGAATGATATTTCTTACTCTTTCTGATTCATCCAGTGCACCTATAATCGCATAGCGCTTTATTTTACTCCTCAGAAAGGAATAACCTTTTACCTTAAATAAACTAAGTAGTAATCGGCTTATTGTAAAGCCTAAAAGTACAGCGATGAACCCTAAAAGTATGATCGCTCTTGAAAAACGGAGATCTTCTGGCAAAAGTGCATAAAGGACTAATATGAATAAGGTTCCAATGCTTAGTCCTTTAAAAATACTTCTAAACTTAACGGGTTTATCATAAACTCCTGAAAAGTAAACAGTGATCATCCATATTGCCGCATAGCTTATAAATGCAATACTGGTAATGTCGCTCTGGTAGGTCTTTGAACTATATTCTTCGTAAGCGTTTTTTACCAGATATAGAAGGAAAAGAATCATGGAAAAATCGATTACAGGTAAGATCGTCCTGCGAATAAACTGCGTTAATAAAGCAACACCCGCCCTGAAATAGATGGCAAGGTTTATTACCGATTGATACAATTTTGCGTTTTTTACTGAGAAATGCTTGTTGGCAAAAATGATCATCGCCTGATAAAACATCATTACATAATTGATCGAACCTTTTTTGGTGCTTTCTCCCTTATAATGGATAATTCGCGTCTCCGGAAAATAAGTATTCTTATAGCCACCTTTTATTATTCGATAAGAAAGGTCGATATCTTCACCATACATGAAAAAAGTTTCATCCAGCCACCCTATCTTATCGAGTACTGATTTTCTCATAAACATGTAAGCCCCTGATAATACATCTATAGTATGGGTCTTATCGTTTGACAAATTACCCATATAGTATTTTGCAAATCGTTCTGATTTTGGGAAGAGTGCTGTAAGTCCGGTAATTTTGTAAAATGAAACCTCGGGAGTAGGTAAACCACGCTTTGATTCAGGTAAATAATGACCATTTCCATCCAGCATTTTAACACCCAGACCACCGGTTTCTGGGTGTTCATCCATAAATTGAATGCATTTGGAAAAAGTATCTTCTTCTACCACAGTATCAGGATTCAACAATAGAATATATTTCCCAATACTTTTTTCTATAGCAAGGTTATTCCCCTTTGAAAAACCAAGGTTTTCCTTGCTTTCTATCAACTTTACCCATGGAAATTTTTCCTTTACCATGGCTACCGAAGTATCAACCGAAGCGTTATCAACTACCCAAACTTCAGCTTCTATGCCAACAATGGCTTTTTCTACTGAAAACAGGCATTGCTCCAAAAAGTAGGACACATTATAATTAACGATGACGATGGATAAGTTCATCCTACGATTGTTTATGAAGGGTGTTTTGGTAAGGTGTCCTTTGTAAGATAGACCTACCCAATGTTATTTCATCAATATATTCAAGTTCATCCCCAATAGAAACTCCTCTTGCAATGGTGGAAATTTCAATTTCCTGATCCTGCAGTTTTCTATACAAGTAAAATGCGGTTGTGTCCCCTTCCATAGTAGTGCTTAAGGCCAAGATGAGTTCTTTTATTTTTGGAGCGTTATTTACTCTCGATAACAACTCAGTGATCCGTAGGTCATTAGGTCCGATACCATCTAAAGGAGAAATTATTCCACCCAGTACATGGTAAACGCCCTTGAACTGACTGGTAGATTCAATGGCCATCACATCTCTTATGTCTTCAACTACGCAAACAAGACCATGATCCCTGGATGAATTACTGCAAACTTTACACTTTTTTTCATCCGAGAGATTATAACATGTGTCACATAATTGAATCGATTTTTTTAACTCATCAATTGCATGAACAAAGTCAGAAACCTCACTATTACTTCTTTTTAAAAGAGAAAGTGAAAGGCGTAATGCTGTTTTCTTTCCTATACCCGGTAAAGAAGCAATCTGATCAACAGCATTTTCCAATATTTTAGATGGAATATTCATCGCTTGGCAAGTTTACTGCTTTTTATAATTAATTGACTCTCTAAATATTAAAAAAAAATAAAAAGTAACACAGAGTTGCACAGAAAAAAATAGGGAGTTGAACAAAGAATAAGATTTATTCTAAAATGCGTTTTACATGAAGGTTCCCTTAAGCCCCTCGGACCTTTATGCATTCTGTGGGTAGCTTTGTGATATTATTTTATTCAATAAGCTCAACTTGATCACCAAGCCTGATCGTACCCATTTCTTCAGCAATAGCATTCATTCCAAAAAGGACTTTATTATCCACTAAGCGGATCTTGCCAAGGTCATTTAATACACTGTTTCCGGCAATTCCGGTAGTAGGGTCGATATTGGTTACAATACATCGTGCACAAGGTTTGGCAATTCGAATTACCACTCCACCTATCCTAATGCGTTTCCATTGATCTTCTTCCCATGGAATGTTATGTTCAATAACAATATTAGGACGAAAATGATCCATGCTTATAGGCGACGAGATAGTTGAATTAAAGGCCTCAAGAGAAGCCGTATTGCAAATTAAAATAGGATAACCATCTGCAAAACTCACCAATTCATCTTTCGCTGCATAGTCAGGATTGATATGTCGGTGATCGCTTTCATCCATATAGACAAAACGAAGCTTTTCACCAATTTGATCCGAGATCCAATCATCCAGTTCCGTGTTAATAAAACGGTGGGATGTGACTTCTGTGCCCCATATTCCAACAGTTGTTTTATCTAATCGTAGTTCGAAAGGATGTTTGATCAGCTGATCGCTTCTTTTATCTTTCAGGATAATGAAATCTTCATTAATACCCGCTTCGATCTGACTTAAAAGGGGGTAGGATCGTTGGCTTACAAACTTATTATTCTTATCAATTAACATTAATCTCCTGTCATCTTTTAATCCACGGTTTTGGATTTCCGAAAATGCTAAGTGATTTCCGGCTAGTGCCTTAACAGGATAGTGAATAATATCTGATATCTTCATACTTTTAGTTTATCAAATAACCTTAATTATTCTAAATTTATCTTTTAATTTAAAACTGCTTGGTTGAATTTTAGGATTCATAAATATACATTAATTATTCCTGTGCTCTTTCTATTCGTTTCCGCGTTTAGTCAAGAAATGACAAGGGTAAAAGGACGTGTTATAGATGCTTCTACTGGAGAGCCTATTCCTTTTGCTGCTGTCGCATTTAAAGGGAAAAATATAGGAACAAGCACAGATTTTTCCGGTGACTTCTACCTTGAATCGGGATTTGCTTCTAAAGTATTGGTTATAACCTCATTGGGCTATCAGAAAGTAGAGTTATTGATCACGATGGGTAGTAATAATTATGGACTTAAGATCAGGTTAAAAGCCAATAATATAGAATTAGATGAAGTAAACATCGTTTCTGAAAAGAAGAGAAAAAAATACCGTAAGAAAGGAAACCCTGCTGTTATGTTGATACGGGAGGTGATTAAAAATAGAGATCAAAACCGAATATCAAGTTTGGATTCATACTCTATTGATCGTTATCGAAAAATTGGAGTAGATATTAATAATATTACTGAGCGGTTTACTAAAAACCCTCTGTTTAATGGCATACAGGAGATATTCGACTATGTAGATACTTCTGAAGTGAATGGCAAGCCCTATTTACCTGTTTATATTAATGAATCAATTTCTCGGATCTATGAACAAAAAAAACCATCGAAACACAAGGAAATTGTTTTAGCCGAACATTCAGTTGGATTTGAAGAGATAATTGACGGGGAGGGAATAGCCGATATGATGGGAGTGATTTATAAAGAGATAGATATATACGAAGGAAGTATCTCTTTTTTAAGTAAGGATTTTGTAAGTCCAATATCCAATATAGCTCCGTCAGTCTACCGCTTTTATATAATGGATACAGTGATGGTGGAAGAAACCAAGACAGTTGAGTTGGGTTTTATTCCTCGAAATGACGCAGCAAATGCATTTAAAGGAAAAATTTGGGTAAGCCTTGATTCTACTTATGCTGTAAAGAAAGTAGAACTTGGGAAAATGGATAAGATGAACCTTAACTGGGTTAACACCTTTTTTATAGAGCTTCATTTTAGCAAATTTGAAGGACTGGGTATGTTTTTAACCGAGAGTCATTCTACTATCGATTTTAACCTGGCTTCAACAGGTGTAGGTGCAGGTATTTATGGTAAAAATTCCTTTTATTATAAAAACCTTCAAAGCGGTATTGAAATTCCGGATAGTATTCTTTCTATGCCAGAAGAGATGGAAAAAGAGATCGGCTATGATCAAATGGATGAGGAGTTCTGGATAAGCGAACGTTTTGTTCCTTTAAGTAAATCTGAAGAGCAGATCAAGATAATGAGCGACCATATCCAATCACTTCCCTCATTTAAAACTTTTTATACCGTTGTTAAAATGTTTTTGGATGGATATTGGGATTTTGGTAAAATATCTGTAGGTCCGGTAGGAAGTATTTACTCTTTTAATGATATAGAAGGAAGTCGAATTCAGATTGGCTTACGAACCACTGAAGAAATGAGTTATAATTGGGAAGTGGGAGCGTACGGGGCTTATGGGTTTAATGATAAGGAATGGAAATATGGTGGGAGATTAAAGCATTATTGGAGCAGAGAGAAAAGAAATTATTTTAGTGTTCAATACAGAAGGGATTATGAATTTCCGGGTACTAAAGATGCAAGCTTATCAGGGGGGAACTTTTTTGTCTCTTTTAAAAGAGGTGCCTTGGATAAAATGATAGACTTTAGAAATTTCGAATCTAATTTTAGTTGGGAGTTTGGAAAAGATCTTCAGACGGTGTTTATAGGTAAAGTTATTGAACAAAGAGGATTAGGGTCTTTAGAGTTTATTAAAGTTGAGAATGGAGAAGAGGAAGTGATCGATAAATTTGATACTTGGGAAGTTGGAATTAAACAACGTTATGCACCCAATCAAAAGTACTACCAAGGCGATTATTTCCGATCACAGATCGTAACGAAATACCCGATTTTTGAGTTGAATTACAGCTACGGTCAAAGTTTTGATCCTACTTTCGAAATGCAATATCATAAGTTGAACCTTAGATTGTATAAGAGAAATACAATGGGAATATTAGGCTATAATGATATTTTTATTGAAACAGAGAAAACCTTCGGAGATGGCATTCCCTTTTTATTTATGAAAATGCATACTGCAAACCAAACTTATACTTTTGAGAATTATGGGGCCAATATGATGAACTACTTAGAGTTTGTTTCCGATCAGTATGTGTACTTGATCTTTACTCATTATTTTGATGGACTGTTTTTGAATCAAATTCCATTATTTAAACGATTAAAATGGAGAACGCTGGTTTCTGGGCGATTATTATATGGAGGTGTTACAAAGAATAATGATCCGGACCAAACGGATGGCTTGGTCCAGTTTCCAACAGATGTTGATGGATATCCAACAACATTTTCATTGGAAGAAAAGCCTTATGTTGAAGCAAGTATTGGAATTGAGAATATTTTTAATTTAATTCGAATTGATTTAGTAAAGCGATTCACTTACCTTGAGAACCCTAATATCCCTGATGTTGGTGGTGTTCGGGGACTTGGACTTCGATTTAGTTTCCGATTTAACTTTTAAATTTATGATAAACCCTTACCTGGTTATTTTTATTTTACTTGCCTACTTCGCTCTGTTGATCCTTATTGCTCGGGTCACATCAAAAAAAGCGGGGAATGATGCGTTTTTCCTTGGAAATAGAAAATCTCCATGGTATGTTGTGTCCTTTGGAATGATCGGCGCATCCTTATCAGGAGTTACTTTTATCTCCATCCCAGGATGGGTAAACACGGCGCAGTTTTCTTATATGCAAATGGTATTGGGTTACATGTTTGGATACTGGATCATTGCAACTGTATTGCTTCCTTTGTATTATAGACTAAAGCTTACATCTATCTATTCGTATTTAGGTCAGCGATTTGGACCTGCTACTTATAAAACAGGTGCTTCTTTCTTTCTTTTATCAAGAATAATAGGTGCTTCATTCCGACTCTTTTTAGTGGCTATCGTTCTTCAGATCGCAGTATTTGAACCACTGGGCATGAAGATTTCATTCGTGCCGTCAGTGATCGTTACAGTAGGTTTAATTTGGCTGTATACAAACAGAGGAGGTATTAAAACGATTATTTGGACGGATACCTTGCAGACGATATTTATGCTTCTGGCTGTGTTTATTACTATCAAAAGTATTATGAGTGCCATGGATTTGAATTGGGTGGGCGTTTATGAGACGGTGAGGGATTCTGGGTATTCTCAAATTTTTGTTTTTGATGATTTTGCTTCTAACCCCAGAAATTTCTTTAAAATGTTCTTAGGGGGTGCCTTTATTGCAATCACGATGACCGGACTGGATCAGGATATGATGCAGAAGAACCTGAGTATAAAAACCTTGTATGAATCGCAAAAGAACGTATTCTGGTTAGGTGTAATGCTGATTTTTGTCAACCTCATATTCCTTTCCTTAGGCGCACTTCTGTACTTGTATGCTGCAGAAATTAATTTCCCTATCCCAGAACAAACCGATTACCTATTCCCTCAACTGGCAATTGGTGGTTACTTTGGTGTATTTGCAGGTATTGCTTTTGTGATCGGTTTAACAGCGAGCGCCTATTCCAGTGCCGATTCTGCCCTAACAGCATTAACAACTTCCTTTTCAATCGATATTTTAAATATTGAGAATAAACCTGAGGAAGAAAGATTAAAGATTCGAAAAAGGGTGCACATTGGAATGTCCTTAGCTTTGATCGTTGTGATCATCTTATTTAAAGTGATCAATAATGATAATGTTGTGCAATCGCTCTTTGATGCAGCAAAATATACTTATGGTCCACTTTTGGGTTTTTATTTTGCAGGACTCTTTACTAAGATCAATGTAAAGGACAAATTCATGCCGATGGTGGCAATTTTAGCGCCACTATTAAGCTATGCATTCAACTGGTATGCTGGCGCCTATCTTGACTATAATATCGGATTTGAGTTGATAATATTCAATGGTATGCTGACCGTAGTTGGAATGTGGATTTTTAGTAAGAAGAAAGAGGATTCATTATTAATGGAAGAAGCCTAATGAGTATAACAATTCTGATTTTAATAGTAACTATTGTTGTTTCATTGCTTGGTTTCCAACGAAAAGACCTGTTAAGTAAATTGCTTTTTAGTCCCTATTTGATCTACCATAATAAAGAGTATTACCGCTTTATTACGCATGCCTTTATTCATGATCCGAAGAACCTGTTTCATCTCTTGTTTAACATGTTCGTTCTCTTTCAGTTTGGCGGAAATGTTGAGCAGTTCTTTATGTCGGACTCGCCTTCACTTGGCGTTTTCTATTTTCTTTTCTTGTATTTAGGAGGGATTGTTTTTTCCTCCATGCGTGATTATTTGCAATATAAAAATGACAGTTCTTACTTAGCATTAGGTGCCTCTGGAGCCATTTCAGCCATCCTTTTTTCGCATATTATTATTTACCCCACTTTATCTCTCTATTTGTTTTTTATCCCTATTCCAATTCCATCTTTTGTGTTCGGAGGCTTGTATTTATGGTTTGAGCAGTATATGGATAAAAAAGGCGGCGATCATATAGCACATGGAGCCCATTTTTATGGGGCGATCTTCGGGGTGATATTTACTGTTTTTACTAATTTCAGTTTAATCCCGGACTTCTTCACTCAAATTGGAGCATATTTAGTAAGTTTTTTCTGATTATAGGGTCATAAGAAATGATGGTTTTCATCAGTATGATCAGTCATTAAATAAATCCCTAATTAGAGACTTTAGATTTGGTGCATTTTGTCGTTTGTTTAGTTGGATAAAGGTGTTTCAATAACCTTGAGTCATTCCCGCAAAAATTGTTGTAAACCAAACGATTATCATTGGAAATTTGCCTTTCGTTTCGTATCTTAAAGACAGTCGAAATTAAATTTTGACCTGACTAACTTAAACGCAAGATGATGAAGAAATTTACTTTATTGATTACTGTTTTTCTGCTTCTCATTACACCAAATTTAAAGGGGAGTGGATATGACTCGCTAACTGTTGAAAATACTTTTATCGCAGTAGGAGAAACATGGTATACTGATTACTATACCAATTACTCGGTCTGGACTCATCGTAGTTTTTTTGAAGATGAGAATGGGGGATTGCACATCGCCTTTTTATCAAATTATGAATTATTCTATTATAGCTCTATTGATGATGGAGAAACGTGGTCTGGAGAGCAAATTATTACAGGATATGAAGGAGGTATCAAGTATGCGGTGATTTGTGCGGATGCAAGCGGAAATCCTTATATTGCTATAAACGTAAACCCTTATTATACCTACGGTAATCCGACATCGATTAGTTTTGGACAAGAGTTTAATATCGATGCCTATTTTGTATATAAAGCAGAAGGCGCTTGGTCTGTGCAAAACGTATATACACACAGTGGAAATTATGGCTTTAGAGTAAGTGAAATTTATGCTGAAGGAGAGATATTTAAAATTCTTGGATCACGCTATGGTTGGTACGACTATGGTGGAGAGATCTGGGAAACTACCAGAAGTTTAGAAGGAGTATGGTCACCTATAAATGTACTATATGATTATAATGATACAGGTGTTGACCATAGTTTGATCAATGTTTTTTCAGTATTGAAAGATAATGGTGTGAGAGACTTGGTTTATTGTAGACCATATAATAACAACGCTGTTTCTGAAGTAGCTACGATTCATTACGATGGAAGTACATGGGGAACACCCGTTTCTCTTACAACTGATTTGCACAATTATGTGTCATGGGATATGACAGTGAATAGTGAAGGAGACGTTTGGATCGCTAGTTTTAATAATGATCCTGAACCCAAAGTTTATTTGTCAAATAATCTGCAAGCTGGGGTAGAAATACCTATCGACTTAAGTATGATGGTAAGCGTTAATGCCATTAAGATTCATTATACACCTGGTCTTCTAAATTTAATGGTTTATCCAACTGCTTCTGATTCTGTACATGTGTATGTAAGCACAGATGAAGGAGAAACATGGGGCGACGTGAACTATGCCGATAGATCCTCGTTTGCTGGTATAATGGCTGTTACCGATCAATACAGTGATCACCTGCCAGATTTTGATTTTATTACGATAAGGAGAGTTTCCAATGAAGAACCTTTTGGACCTGATTCATTATTTTTCGGACATGTAGAACTTGTAAATACTACAGCATTAGGTGTTAACCGACATGAGAATATTAAAGCCAAACTTAGTTTTTACCCTAATCCTGTAATGGATGAGATCACGGTTAGTTATAATGTAAATGTCCCAACGGATTTAGATCTGAGAATATATAATCTTCAGGGAAAAATAGTTTATACCTGCGTTTTTCATGGTGATAAAGGCGATTCAACAATAAAATTAAATCTTGGTATTCTTGATGCCGGGACTTATATACTGGAAGTATATGAAAAGGGCCATCCACCAGATGGATTGCATCGTGCTGGTCAAAAAATGTTGAAACTACCGCCTAAATAAGCTTTTGTTTTTATGCTTTATGCTTTTCAATAAGCATAATAGTTTTTTTGGCCCGGCTTTTATAGCCGGGCTTTTCGTAAGGAAGTTGTGTTTCCAGGATTATCTTTAGTTCGCTGAGAAGTTCAGGATAGGGCTTAGCGATATTATACATCACTGTCATGGCAAAGATCTTATTAGCAACCGGTTCTTTGATCTGAAGCAAGAGCTTGGAACACAGGTCATACATCTTACCTTCATAATCTACAGGCACCTTTATCGCTTGAAATAATCGCAGGGTATTTCTAATTACCGCATTGTGAGAAGGATGATAAAGGTTATCGATCAACTTCTCTTTGTAGGGTTCTATTAGTTGAGGGTGATCAATAGCTATAAATGCCATTGGCCATCCGGCTCGCTGATTCAAAAGCCAGTCATCGTCAAAAAACAATTCCATTAAAGCAGAAAACTTTGTAGGGTCATCTCCTACAAAGTCAACTACTTTATTAGTAATAAATTTAGAATGTTCGTGGAGTAAAAGATCTTTAATTATTGATATATGCGATCCCACTTCCACTTTTCAATTATTCATCAAGGTGAATAACCGGGTGAAGTTGGTAAGTTCCGTTTCCTAATTGATGTACAGACTCATTTGCATCAAAATCAAGAACAACAATAAAAGTATCTACATAAGTAAGTTCTCCCTGTACATTGATCTTTAGTCCCGACTGTTGTGAACTTGGTGTTTCCATCGGATAGAGTACAGAATCGACCATGACGGAGTTCTCTGGGCCTAATACCAAACGAATCTGACTGATCGTATCATAGTTCACGGTAATTTCACCTATCAAAGTGTCCAGTCCATTTTGGTAGTCAAGCAAATTATAAACGCCTGCATTTTCCTCAAGGTCATACTCATCATTCGAGCCATTACCCTTGATCTTAATTTCTTGAATATCCACATTTACTTGCTGATAGTCATTCGGCTGATCATGCATGTAAACCATTATTTTGGTTGGCGATGGAGGATCTGTTTCGGTATTTTCATCATTATCTTTATTGCAGGACGCAAAAATAAATAATACACTTGTGAATAAAAATGCTATTTTTTTCATGTTCTTATGTTTTATCGGTTTAAAAAAAAGTTAAGACCTAAAGTATACGCAGGTGATCATTAAAGGTTGTGCTGTAAAAACATCTGTCTAAAGTTTAGCCATTAAAACCCGATAAAGATCAGTCATCGCTTTTATATCCACCTTCCATACTTTTTCATTTGGCGTATGATAATTTTTTTCTGGCGGACCGATAAAACACCAATCCCAAACCCCCGAAGAATATTGAAGTACGGTACCATCCGAGCCACCTGCATCTTCCACTTCCAATTGATAAGGAATCTTGTTTTCTTTGGCTAAAGCAATGATGTTTCTAACATAAGATTGTCGGGGTACTCCTTTATCTCTCATAGAAATAGCAACACCATTTTTTGGTTTTATCGCATCCGTTGCTAGGGTAATGTCAGAAATTAACGCTTGCTTAACACCATATTTTTCCTGAATGTATTTCCCTAAAAATTGAGCAGAACCTCCACCCACTTCTTCATAAGTAGTAAAAACGATAATTCCATTTTCAAGATCTTTAGCAACTTGTAAAGCATTCCATACTCCTAAGCGATTATCGAGGTAGGGGCTTTGCACGGTTTTTTCTTTGTCTCTGAAATTGGATTTAAAACTCAATGCCGTCCCACGGTCTATCTTTCTTGAAAAGCGGTATTTTAACTCTTCTTTTTTATTGCCATCAGCCCACAGCCATTTTACACGGAGTGTGCATTCAATATTTCCTTGACTGTCTTTTCCTACTAGCTTCCAACCGCTTTCGCCTTTTGGACCGCCAATTCTGACTAAGTTTTTATTATAGCTAACAGCATAACCTATATTATCAAGATGAGCAAAAATGGCAGTACGAGGCTTGCCAAATACCAATATAACAGCGTCCTGAAATCCATGGCCGCTTATTACTTCGGGTTTCGTTTTCCAACTGGAGCTATTTTTTTCGGCGTAATCCAAAATAAATTTTGTCATTGCACTCTCATCTCCTGAAGTGGCTTTTATATCACAAAGACTTTCTAATAATTTCATTTTATCAATATTTATTCAGACTACAAATAGTTCTTTTATTTTGACATTATCAATACCCAAAAATACGCTTTTCATCACTTGAAAATCCCCTTCTGGGCAAGCAAGTTTTATTTTACAATCGAGTCCAAAATCATGTTCCAATTGATCCAAATTCGAATTCTTAATCAATTGCATGATTTCGTTCATACTTGCATATTGGAAATTAAGCTGAAAATGCATTTTCATTTTCCGTGTGATGATCTTCCCATTGGATATAGCATCTTCGGCGGCACTTCTGTAGGCAACGATGAGTCCACCAACACCTAACTTTACCCCACCGAAGTAGCGAACTACCACAATTAATAATTGAGTTAGTCCATGGGAGTCTAATCTACCCAA
>JAUVAY010000212.1 GCA_030591505.1 Flavobacteriales bacterium
AAATCGAAATGTGGAGTTGGTGGAACGGTTAAAAACGGAGAAATAATGATACAAGGGGATTTTAGACCAAAAATTATTGATTTATTAAAACAAGCAGGGTATAAAGCCAAACAATCTGGAGGATAAGATGATAAACTGGGAAGAAGAATTAAATGTATCTGTCAAAACGCTTTTTGGCTTAGAAGAAATGTTGGCGGATGAGCTGAAAGCAATTGGAATTGAGAAAGTAGAAAAAGGAAATAGGATCGTTCATTTTAAAGGGAACCTTGAAGATATTTATAGGGCCTGTTTGGAGACCCGACTTGCTATAAGAGTATTGGTTAATATTGCCGATTTTAAATCAGATAGTCCGGACGATCTTTATGAAAAAGCAACTCGTATGAAATGGGAAGATCTTTTAACTCCGGAAGATACTTTTGCAATCGATTTTACCGTTCACTCGACAGTCTACAATCATGGAATGTTTGCTAGTCAAAAGTTGAAAGATGCAATTGTAGATAGATGTAGAAATGTATATGGCGAACGGCCAAGTGTTGATACGGAAAATCCAAATTATCTTTTTGATCTGCATATTTCGGAAAGACAAGTAAATATTTCGATAGATGCGTCAGGAGCATCTTTGCATAAAAGAGACTATCGAACGGCAACCGTTGCTGCGCCTATAAGCGAGGTTTTGGCTGCTGCAATGGTGAAAATTAGTGGATGGAAGGGAGATACTGATCTTATAGACCCGATGTGTGGTTCAGGAACGTTGGTGATAGAAGCGGCCTTGATGGCAAGAAATATTCCTTCGAGTTGGTATAGAGAGAAATTTGGATTTATGGCATGGAAGAATTTCGATGCCTCATTATGGGAATCGATCAGAGATAATGCACGTGCTAATTTCACCACTTTTACTGGAAATATTTATGCTTATGATCGCTCTTCAAAGGCAGTGAGTATTGCAAAGTATAATATGACCAATGCCAAAGTTGATAAGTGGATCAATGCTGAGAGTTTAACATTTGAAAGTTTAGTCCCAAGAGGGAATAAAGGCGTAGTATTAATGAATCCACCTTATGGCGAGCGAATGCAAAAAGACGATATAGTTGAATTCTATAAGATGATAGGAAATCAATTAAAAAGAAATTTTGCAGGTTGGGAGGCATGGATCATCACTTCTAATCAAGATGCGTTGAAATTTGTTGGACTTCGTCCTGAAAAGAAAATAAAATTATTTAATGGTCCACTCGAAGTGCGTATTGCTAATTATTCACTTTTTGAAGGTGAGCGAAAAGAAGAGGTGAAGCGTAGGAAGAGAAAAAGGATTGGGGAGTGAGTTTGAAGTCTAAAGTTGAAAGTGCGAAGTAAAACTCAGTGTCCTTTGTACCTACTCAGTGGTCTTTGTGGTTAATTTAATTGTACAAAAAAAGGTCGTTTAAAACGACCTTTTAAATGATATATATTTAAGAAAACTTAAGCTTTCACACCTAGTACTTCTGCCATTTTAGATCCTATGTCAGCTGGAGAATCAACTACATGGATTCCACATTCACGAAGAATTCTTTTCTTAGCTTGTGCAGTATCATTTTCACCTCCAACAATAGCTCCCGCGTGTCCCATCGTTCTTCCAACTGGAGCGGTTTCACCTGCAATAAATGCAACAACTGGTTTTGTTCCGTGCTCTTTAATCCAATATCCAGCTTCAGCTTCAAGGTTACCACCGATCTCACCGATCATAACAATCCCTTCTGTTTCATCATCAGCCATTAACAATTTAACTGCATCTAAATTGGTCGTTCCAATAATAGGGTCCCCTCCGATACCAATTGCAGTAGTCTGACCTAAACCAGCTTTAGTTGTTTGGTCAACGGCTTCATAAGTAAGCGTTCCAGATTTTGATACGATCCCAACGTTTCCTTTTTGAAAGATAAAACCTGGCATAATGCCAATTTTCGCTTCTCCTGCTGTAATAATACCAGGGCAATTTGGTCCGATCAACCGTGTATCTTTACCTTCTAAAAAGCGACTTGTTTTTAGCATGTCAGCAACAGGGATTCCTTCAGTAATGCAAACGATCACTTTAATTCCCGCTGTAGCTGCTTCCATAATTGCATCAGCAGCAAATGCTGGCGGTACAAAAATTATAGACACATCAGCTGCGGTGTTTTTAACTGCATCATAAACGGTATTGAATACAGGTCGGTCTAAATGTGTTTGACCACCTTTACCTGGAGTAACCCCACCCACTACATTCGTTCCGTATTCTATCATTTGTTCAGCATGGAAAGTACCTTCACTTCCTGTAAAACCTTGAACAATTACTTTGGAATCTTTATTTACTAAAACACTCATTGCTTTTCTCTTTAAATTTTGAGGTCAAATTTAGTGAATTAAAAAGGTTTTGAATAATCATTTTTAAGTGATTTAACGCTTATTTTTGAATCAGCTTATTATAAGAGGATGGGTATCACTATTAACTAAAATCAAGTAGAATGGAATATCGAAATTTAGGAAAATCTGGATTGAAAGTCAGCGAGTTAAGTCTAGGTTCATGGATCACATTTGGAGATCAGATAGGGAATGATGTTGCGGAGCGATTAATGGATATTGCTTATGAGGCAGGGGTTAACTTTTTTGATAATGCAGAGGTTTATGCTCATGGGAGGTCAGAAATCGTTATGGGAGATATTTTATCAAAAAAGGATTGGTCAAGAGATTCTTACATCGTTTCGAGTAAGGCGTTTTTTGGAGATGGTGGACAATTACCAACGCAAAAAGGCTTGAGTAGAAAACACTTGGTAGAAGCTTGTCATGCCGCATTAAAGCGCCTTAAGTTGGATTATCTAGATTTATATTTCTGTCACAGACCAGATAAAGAAACACCGATCGAAGAAACGGTGTGGACAATGCACAATTTAATTCAACAAGGTAAGATTCTGTATTGGGGTACTTCTGAATGGAGTGCACAGGAGATCATGGAGGCGCACATGTTTGCGAAAGCTAAC
>JAUVAY010000107.1 GCA_030591505.1 Flavobacteriales bacterium
AAGAACATTTAACTGTAATTAATGCCATTGCATGCAAAATCGTGTATAGAGCTTTTGCTACTATTAAAAGGCAAACTCCATATATAGTTTTAGCTCAATAATATTTGGAATAGTCTTAGAATACACCGAGTAGGAACGGAGATCACCAAGGTTTGGTTGCTAGTATTTGTTATTTCTTTGTGGACTTGGAGCCTACTTCGCGGACTTAGTGGTTAAAAAAACAAACATGTTTATTGATTGTTATTTGACGCTGCAATAGAACTCTACTTCTTCAACAGCCAAGCAGAAACATTCTCATCCTGTTTTACTTGGGCTAGAAATTCACGGGCATCAGACTCATCAGAAAAGCCTTTATATGCAACAGCGTGGAGTTTTTTATAATGTTCGATCTTTTTGGCTGGGTAGCCTTGTTTTTGAAGTTTTTTAATGAATGACCGCGCATTGCTTTCTTCTGAAAAACATCCTCCTACAATAAACCAATTTTCGTTTACAATTACTTCTGGAATAGGAGCAAAAGAGCGCGTGCTTGCTTTATCAACTATGGCATCAAAAGCTATATTTTCTTCAAGCTCTGTACTCTTCAATTCAACTTCGTTTCTCGTTGAGTAAATTGATTCCACCTTATTGAATCCCAAGTTTGAAAATTGAACTTGGGCATAATTCTCATCGATACGATTTTGAAAAAGAAAAGCCGATCCGATAAAGAAGAAAGGGATGGCAATAGCTGCTGCCACTCTACCTGGATGTATTCTTCTGATCTTCGTTTTTTGAATCGGAATGATCGTCTCCTCCTCGGTAGTGGGTGAAACATGAAATTTTTCTAATCCAAAAGAATCACTTAAATAGTTGACTGATGAAACCGGTTCGAAGAGAATGTTTTTATTCTCATCTTGGTATAAGACGCCAACTTTTTCAATTAAAACTCTTTTACCGGAGTTTAATTCTCGTTGATATTCATTTACACAATCGTTGATCGAGCCTAAGGCTTCATTATAACTAACTCCGTACTGCTGAACAATATGACTGGCTAAAAGACCATCATTTCCACTTAAGTTTCTATTAAAACTTAGCTTCTTTCCAGGAGGGGTAAAAACATTTGTTCTTGAATTGATCTTTGCTGGCTGATAATTTGCCAGAAAACCACCAAAATCGGGTACAACTACACAGTCGTAGCGGTACAATAATTCAGATATGTGTTGATCGAGTTTCAAGGATATATGCTTAGCGCTAATATACCAAAATGAGTGGGTGAACAAAGGTGAGGCCTCAAATTTTCATTCACAATTTTACTTGAGGGCTCTAATCCATTCTTTTTAAGATTCTTTCGAAATCTTCAACGGTGTCGATCGGCTCAGATTCCACATCGGTATAGGCTACTTTTACCGTATATCCATTCTCCAACCAACGCAATTGTTCCAGTTTTTCATGGACTTCAAGTGAAGAAATAGGTAATTGTGTAATTTCTTTTAGCGCTTTTTTGGTATAGCCGTAAATTCCTACGTGTTCTAGAAACTCATACTGCTCTGTCCATTCGTTTTGCGGAACCCCATAAAGGTTTGGGATCACACTTCTGCTAAAATACATAGCCTGGTCTCTATTATTTATAACCACCTTAACCATAGAGGGGTTGAATAACTTATCTACGTGATGCACCTTTTTTACGAGTGTGGCAATATCCGTCGATTCATCCTTAAAACAGTTAGCCACGTCAGTAATTTGCGAAGGATCAATAAAAGGTTCATCTCCTTGAATGTTGATCACCACATCAAAGTCTCCTTTTGTTTTTTCCATGGCCTCTTTACATCGGTCAGTACCACTCTGATGCTCCGAACTGGTCATAACAGCCTTGCCTCCAAATTTCTTAACATGTTGATATATGCGCTCATCATCGGTTGCAACAACCAGGTCATCGAGCAGATCTGATTTTTGCGAGCGTTCATATACTCGTTGAATCATTGTTTTACCTTTGATTTCTATCAGAGGTTTACCAGGAAATCGGGAAGAACCAAAACGAGAAGGAATAATACCAAGAACTTTCATTTACAACTGTTTTCAATTGATCGATGCAAATGTATAGAATGCATAATTAACTTTGTTACCGTTGCTATAAAATAGTCAACATTTAATGGAGGATTCTGAAAATACAAAACCGGACAATGTTTCCACTGCCCGGTTTCTAAATCAAATTATGGTAAGAAAAAACCTTAAGAAAGGTTTTATTCATTCAATTCACGATGATTTTCTTTTCCATAGTTTGATTATCCTTTCTAATTCTCAAATGGTAGATACCTTTCTCGAATTGATCTAGGTTTAGAATCTCGGTTTCATTACTCGTTTGTAGAAATAGTACTTTTTTACCACGAGCAGAGTAAACTTCAATGATCACATCTCCTTCTGGGAGGTTTTGCAAATTAATAACTCCGCTTGTAGGATTTGGATACACATCGATAAATGACATTCCTGAAAGGGAATCTATTCCACTAATAATGACCTGAATTCCTTCAGAAACAGTAGTACATCCATTCTCATTGGCCACCTCAACGGAGTAAATTCCAGTTTCCGTAGGCGAATAATCCTGGTTAGTTGCCCCATCGATCATGGTCCCGTTAAAATACCATTGGTAAGTTGTTGCCAAGGTTGAGGACAACACTCCAGCATCTATAACAGCTACTGGTTGTTCAGGAAGTAAATACACTGTTAATTGACTTTGAACGATACTATCGCAGCCATAGGCCGAAATCAATGTATCATTAAACATCCCCTCTTCATAGGTCCAAATTCCTTCTATCATAATACTATCTCCAGCACAGATCGCATAAAACTGTTCACTTCCTGCCATAGTCAGACAAGGATTAGAAACTTCCACTTCCGTGTCGAAAATACCCGTCTCAATTTCTGCATTCCCAGCATTATCGGTCGCTACAGAATAGAAATAATATTTCTCTCCGAATTCGCCAGTAAACTCTGCTGAATTATCACTTGTATGGTAGCGCCAGATCGTTAAGGTAGTATCTATATCTACTATCGATGCTACATAAATATCATAGTAGTTAATCCCTGAAACAGCGTCATCTCCTGTCCAATCAACCATAAAGGTTTCAGTAAATGACGTGTCTGTTAATGTCTCTACTTGACTTGAAGGCAATCCATCATCAAATACATTTGTCCAATAGTCGGTTTCTATCGCCTCATTCGAATCAAATATTATTTCTGCTTTATTTTCAATTACATCGCCTGAAGAAAGATCATTCTTTAATTCTATAGAAAAATTAACAAAACCTTCTCCTTCAGGGTGATTTACATTCGGAAGTAAAAATCCTCCATCCGGATCATCAGTAAGTTGAAGCGTATTAACATCTAAGGATTCAAATACCCATTCTACATGACCCGATAGCGTATCGATAAATGCTTCCATTTTAAGGTATACAGGTCTTTCCGGACGAAGATCAATCACCGCAAACATGCTATTTCCATCTTGCATTCCTTCAAACACTGAGTTATTATAGCCAAATGATTCGAAATTCATCGTAGACAGATCAAATCTATTTACATCCAAAGTATCTACTATTCTAACCATTCCTGCAGCTGCAGTAGCCGTGTCCACATTCTCAAAGTGGATGGAATAAGACATAACTTGTTTCTCATTTAAGTAATAGCTTGGCGGTCCTACTTTTTCATTTGGATCCATAGAAAGCGAAGCCCATAATTCAGGATCGGATTGAGAACCATATGCACCTGGCCATTTGTTTAGGTCGCCTTCCCCATCACCTTTCTTTTTATATTTTGGATTAAAGATCTGACTGTTCTGATTTTCATCTGAAATGCTATACAATTGATCTTCCCAATCAAGGTTATTAAACGAGTTTGTAAACAATAATTCGTCACAATCCTCGCCACTTTCAAAAATAAGATCCAGCGTATTGAATCGTTCATTTAATAAAATTACCACCCCATTAAATAGCTCTGCACTCAATGCTTCGGGCAAGAGGCAAGAAACAATACTCTCTACCATAACACCATTAAATCCCTGATAAGGAATTAACTGATTGCCTGCCTCATTCGACATGGCTACAGTTCGCAAATACTGCAAGCTATTTTGATTTGCAGCATCAAAACAAGCATCCCAATCGGAGTCATCAAAAAGCGTATCCATTGCCATTTCGAGTGCAGAACGAAATTCACCGCTTCTACAATTAAAAGGAGTTAAAAGCTCATTATCTTGTAAAAGAGCTGTTGAAGAAAGGTATCCTTGCGTTCCAATTCTGAATTGAGGGTGTAAAAATTCTGCTTCTGTAGATTTAATTTTAATAATGAAATCCAGTTTCTTCCCGGCTGGTAAATGTGGAATAATAAAAGCAGCTCCATGTTTAGCATTGATGTCATCCATCGTATTAAAATCTACGTTTGATGAGTCAATACTTGACGCTTCAATATATGCCGTCAGGTCACCAAAATGTGGATCCGACCACAGGTCTGTTTTATTAATCTCCTCAATACCGAGGATCATATAATCTTCAAAATTTTTCATAACTAAAGGCAATCCGATCACATCTTCAAAGCCCTTATTTCGTGCAGAAACAATAAAAGAATACTCTCTGTTAACTAGAAATTTACTTCTTCCAGAAAAAGTAATAACTAAATTAGCTTGTGGCTCATTTACAATTTCAAAGCCTTCAAGCTCAACAAAGGTGGTGTCTCCGGGTAATTCAACATTAACATCCCAATCACCAATTTCTTGTCCACGTAAGTCGAACAAAGCTTTGATAGTGATACCATTTAAAATTGAATATGAGTCGGGCTCTATTGGAGAGTAACCATCTCTATTAAGCGATGGAAGTACATTCTCATTAAAACCATAGCCTGTGATATAAACAGTAGTGGCTCCCGTATTGCTTCCCTTATTAGCTTTCACATCGTAAATACCTCGCACTTCTATTGTTTTTTCTAGGGTATCTGTCCCGCATCCACTACTTGCATAGTGAATCACATTGTAAATACCTGGGTCGGTATAATTGTGAAGAGGGTTAGCAGATGTATCTGTATTTCCATCATCGAAATCCCAAAGATGGCTCGTTGTATTTTCCGACTGATCTGTAAAATCGACCCATCTATTTGGATTAACTTGATAATCAAAACCTGAAATTGGTCCATAATAATCACAAACCACAAAATAGTGACTCATATAATGACTCCATAGATCATCTGAACTTTGCGTTCGAATATAAAGTCTGTGCTCTCCAAATTCCATATCTGATGGAATGGGGATGGATTGTATTTCGTCTATAATATCAGCCCCCGCAAACGGGATGGAAGTTCCATTTCCTACACCGGGATCTGTATCGAAAAAATACTCTGCTGCGATGATCTGCCCTGTTGAAGCTTCTGGTTCAATATAGAAGATCTTTAGCCCTCCTGTCGACCAAACACCGTTCTCATCCATTACTCTAACAACTACATTATGTTGTCCTTCACCTAGGCCTGATAGGTCTATTGAAGTAGTCAAATCAATACTTTCTCCTGGAGTTAATGGGATATCTACTCCATTTCCAGCTCCGGGATCAGTATCTAAATAGTATTCTGCTTTGGTGATTTGTTGAGCTGAAGTAAGGAGAAATCCAAACGAGCACAACAATACCAACATGTATTTATATAATTTTGATCTCATAATTGCTCGTATTATAGTCCAGCACGTGTGGCGTTAATACTAATCTCGATCGTACCTCCTGGTGGAACAACGGTATTGCTTAGGACATCAAAATCAATAAAGCGAGGAAAATTCTGAGGATAACCCTCCATTCTAAACTGATATCCTCCTCCATAAATTCCAACATCAGTTCCATCTTCACCGGCATCTGCTCCTGAAGAGGTAGAAATGAGTTGATAGTCATTCAAGTAATTCCAAATTGGATCACTCGAATCAAGTAATGTAAATTCAGGATCACTATTATCTACATTATTGTCACCTGATAATGCTATTAAACTACCATTAGCATGATAGGTGAGGTTGTTCGAAAACACCACGTTATTAGCGTCTAAAGAAACATCTGTAAAACTAGCTTGAGTAACCCAAAAGATATTATTTCTAAATTCTCCTCCCACAACATCTGAATCGAAAATAGCATTCGTATTCCGATGCAGAATAATATTGTTTTCTACTACTGTAGAAGCATTGAGATTCCCGAAAATAACAGTGTTGTTTTGTGAACCTTTGCTTTGGATAAAATTATTTCGGATGATCCAATTTGAATTTGTAACACCCGTAGCACCTGTTTGTAAATCAATTATAACGCAACTACCACAACCAATTTTTTCAATAAAAACATTACCTTCAATAATCCAGTCATTAGATTCGCTAGCATCGCCAAATGCTCCTTTAATTGCCTGATACTTTAGGAAGAGATTATTTCGTATTAAAATGTTGTGGCTTGTTTGCCATACATTGCATTTGATCTGATCTATAGTCAATCCGATAAATTGAGAATTGGATGAGCCATTTGCTAAAGAAATGACAGTGATTATCGCTCCTACTCCACCTGTAAATTCTGGCTTATGTCCGGCACCAATAAATACAAGGCCTTTATTTAAGGTAAAGCCACCATAGCTACTTGTTGATGGTTGGATATAAATTGTATCTCCATTTGTTGCAGCACTTATAGCGGAAGAAATTGTGGAATAATTTGCACCACTTCCAGTATGGTTATCAACGGTAATAATTCCTGCATAGGAGAGTGCGGAAATTAATAAAAGTACGAGTGTTAAGTTTAGTTTTTTCATCGTGAATGAGTTTTAAATTAGTTTAGACACGAAAATAAATTGAAGGGATAGTTATTTCATCGTAGAAAATATGGGTTTTAAAAACTCAAGGTTTTCATGGAGGGAAATAAGGGAAACTGAACAACGAATAAAAAATATTAACCACAAAGACACCAAGTTGAATACACGAGGATTACAAGGAATAGTAGGTAATGAAATGGCACAAATTGTAATGGGATTTTCTTCAATACTCAGTGTACTTTGTTCTACTCAGTATCATTGTGGTTAGAAAAAAGTATTGTTCCCTTATCTAATTAATCCTCTTACTCAAGCTAATCCCTTTTGAATAGCTGTTTTAACAAGTCCAGCAGTATTTCGCGCTCCCATTTTATTAAGTAAGTGAAGGCGATGGGTTTCGACAGTCGCTGCAGAAATAAATAACTTTTCAGCGATTTCTTTAGTGGTCATTTCATCCATTATCAACCTTAAAACTTCCTTTTCCCGTCGAGTAAGTTTGGGAATAAACGTCTCTTCTTTTTGACCGAATGAGGAGGAGATTAAGGTAGCTTGTACTTCTTTTGACAGGTATTGTTCGCCGGCATGCGCCTTTTTTATCGCTTCTAACAATTCCTCACTTGATGTGTTTTTTAATAGGTATCCGCTCGCTCCACATTTCATGATGCGGGTAATAAAACTGACTTGATTATGTGTTGTCAAGGCCAATACTTTATAATCCGGGTGTTCCTTTTTTATTGCTTTACATAATTCTACACCATCCATTCCTGGAAGGTTAATATCGATAATAGCAACATCTACTTCGTTCTTATTTAAAAAGCTCAGGGCATCAAAGCCATTCAAAGCCTGACCAACTAGATTGATCTCTTCATAACGACTCAGTATACTCGTCAAACCGTCAAGTACAACCTGGTGATCATCGACAATAAAAACATTGATCTTTTGCATTCAGAGTCCTTTTATTTTATGCTTATCAATATCGGAAAATGATCGGATATAAAACTATTATTTTCTCTTCTTTCATCAATAACTGAATAGGATGTTACTTTTATGCCCCTTGTGAAAACATAATCAATCCTTTTCCATTCGTCGTTTTCACTAAAGCCATTAAAGGTTTTGGATGCTTCACTTAAAGGTTCCATAGCACTTGCAGAGGCATTATTCATTTCTTTGCTAATAATGCGAATGGGTTTTTCTTTTGGGCTTGAGTTTAGATCACCCATTAAAAGGACGGGCAAATTATCAGTCGTTAGCTCTTCGATTTTTTGAATAATTAAACGGGCTGAATTACTTCTGGCTTTCTTGCCAATATGATCAAAGTGGGTATTAAAAATCCAAAATTGCTTTCCGGATTTTCGATTTTCAAATAATCCATAACTGCATATTCTTTCCAGTGCTGCATCCCATCCAACAGAGATGCTATCTGGTGTTTCCGATAACCAAAATGTAGCGCTTATTTTCACTTTATAGATCGTAGTATCATAAAATATCGGTGAAAACTCTCCTTTTGACATTCCATCTTCTCTTCCAACGCCGATGTATGTGTAGTTAGTAAGTGAGCTGTCAATATAAACAAGCTGATTTACCAGTGCTTCTTGTATTCCGATAATAGATGCTTGGTGTTTAATGATCAAATTCACTACATCCTCTCTACGATCTTGCCAACTATTTTCGATATCATATTCATTATCATAACGGATATTGAAGGACATAATGTTTGTGTTTTGTCCAAATGAAAGTGAGTAGGTGAAAAAGATGAAAAGGAGTGATAAAATGGTTTTAATCATATTGCATTTCTAATTCGTGATAGCTACTGTTGTAGATTACAATATACTTTGTTTCTCGCAATGCTCGCTAAGCAATTGTAAATGATCTCCATTAATTCTTTGCGTTCTTCGAGTCCCAATTAATATTGGGCCTTTGCATCCCTGCCGTGTCTACAGCTATGCGTGAACAATCTTTTCACCCCTTTCAATCTACGTTAAAAACACTATTTCAATGCACCTTTTTTTATAGTAAAATCACCTTGTGAATGAAGATCAACTTTTATATCAAATTGCTATTACACAAATTCCGGGAATTGGTACGCGATTAGCTAAGCAACTTATTGTTAAGCTAGGAAGTGCACAATTGGTTTTTAAGGAGCCTTTTAAAGCCTTAAGTCAAGTAAACGGTATCAATAAAAACCTCGCAAGGAACATTAAGAATTTTAATCAATTCGATAGTGCAGAAAAGGAGATCGGTTTTATACTAAAACACAAAATCAGTACCCGCTTCTTTCAGGATGATGATTATCCTTTTCGATTAAAGTTTTGTAGTGATGGTCCATTACTTCTTTTTGGAAAAGGGAATATTGAATGGAATCCAAAGCGAACACTCAGCATTGTTGGAACGCGACGAGCCAGTGCGTATGGAAAAAAACAATGCAACTCAATAATTGAAGAATTACAAAGTACGAAGCTCACTATTATTAGTGGAATGGCTTATGGAATTGATATTTGTGCGCATAGAGCAGCTGTGAAAAACAACATAGCAACAGTGGCTGTTGTGGCTCATGGTCTCGATCGATTATATCCGGCTGTACATCGAAATACCTTGATAGAAATGATGGAAAAGGGCGGCGTTATTACCGAGTTTACAAGTGGAACTATTCCGGACAGAGAAAATTTTCCAAAAAGAAATAGAATTATAGCCGGTTTATCAGATGCAACCTTGGTTATTGAATCTGGAGCAAAAGGAGGATCCATGATCACTGCAAATATTGCTGCTTCCTATAATCGGGATGTCTTTGCAATTCCAGGAAATAATGGTTCACCTATGTCTGAAGGATCCAATTACTTAATTCATTGTCAAAAAGCTGGTTTAATACGACATGCGGCTGATATTAAAAAGATCATGAACTGGGTGGATAAAAAGAAGCCGACGACTATACAAACGGCTTTGTTTGTTGATTTGGATGAAGAGGAAAAAAGCATTGTTTCTTTTCTTCATCACTCCGGTGCTTCGGGTATTGATGATATCTGTTTGAATATTGACTTTCCTATGAGTAAAACCTCAGTACTTCTGCTAAATCTAGAGTTTAAAGGGATGGTTCAGAGTTTACCGGGGAAGGTTTATCAGTTGGTGTGATTTTGAAATTTCACGCAAAGAGAGGAAAGGAATTCGCAAAGCACACGCAAAGAAAAATCGATTGGCATATACTACTTATCGATCTTCACGCGCCTATGAGAAATTGAGTAAAAAGTATATTATCATGTCACCCATCCTGGGTTCTATCTACAGATACGCTTTCCTGTTACAATAATTCCAGCCTTTCAGGCTTAGTTGCTAATATAATCCCGAAGGGATGAAAGAATTATAATTAAGTCAATATAAAAAACCAATATAATCCTGAAGGGATGACATTATTTATACTATTCCGCAAAGAAAAAGAGATTGGCTTATACTACTTAGCGATCTTCGTGTTTTTACTTATTCAATCTTTGTGCCTTCGCTTCGCAGCCGCTAAAGCTGAAAGCGAACGCGGTGAAGCTATGGCGAAAGCGTTGCGAGAACCCCTTTTAGCAACAACTATTCCTTCAAAGCAGCAATAATCTTAAAATGATGCTCGGTATGATAAATAGTAAAATAGAGCATCTCACGAATAAG
>JAUVAY010000060.1 GCA_030591505.1 Flavobacteriales bacterium
GTAGGTCAATTAGCCAGAAAAATAAATAAAAGTACTTCAGATATCTGTGAGTACATGAATAAAGAAATGGGTATTGAGATAAATACTCATCCTAATTCTAAAATTGATGATCAATATATAGATCAGATTTTAAACAATTTTAATTCGATTGATAGCACTGATAATAGTGTAATAGAAAAAGAAGTGATCATCGAGGCAAAGGAAGTTGTTGAAGTTAGCCTTCCTGATGTTGAAAAGAAAGAAGATGTTGTTATCAATCAAGAAGTTGAGCAAGGTGTAGAACCTACCTTTGAACAAGTATCAAAAGCGGAAACGATAAAAGCCTCGGCTGCTAAACTTGAAGGATTTAAGGTTATTGGAAAAATTGATTTACCTCCTCCTCCACCAGTAGAAATGGTTGAAATAGATGGTGTGATGTACGAAAAGGAATTTATTCGTCAGCAACGTAGAGAAGAAAAAGAAAAAAAGAAGAAAGCTGAATTAAAAAGAAAGCAGGATAGGCTGCAAAACAGAAAAGAAAACATCAAGCCAGCTGATAAGATCACAAAGCGGGCGGAAAGTTTTGCTGAAATTAAAGAAAAGGAAGATAAACAGACCGAAGTTAAAAAAGTTGCAGGTGAAAAAATTCGTAAAGAAAAACAACATAAACATTATCATAGTAAGCAGGCGACTATTAAAAAACCACCTTTAAAAAAGAAAACTATCAAGAAGGTTGAAGTTATCGAAAGCGTTACTGCTAAAGTCATTCCAGCTCCTGCAAAATCGATGTTTGGTAAATTATGGCGATGGTTAAATACATACTAATATTTGTCAATAATTATATATATCAACATCATTACATTTAACAATTCAAATTAAAAATCAAATAATTCATTAACCAATGCGAGTCTTAAAAACAATACTCATTCTATCATTCTTCTTTTTTTTAAATCAAATTTTTGCACAAAGCGACTCACTTATACTTAATAACGGTAATGTGATCATTGGGGAGATAAAAAGCATGAATAAGAACGTAATAGTAATTGAAACAGACTACAGCGATTCTGATTTTAAAATTGAATGGGATGGTATAGCTGAGATTTATACAGAGAGAGTATTTCTTGTTAACCTTGTTGGAGGAAGAAGGGTAACTGGAAGAATTACAACAGAATCTGCTACTACTATTAGAATAAAAGGTGAGGAGGATAATGAAGTTGTTGAAAAATCAAGTGTTATATTTCTTGATGAATACGGAAAAGATTTTTTAAGCAATTTCTATGCAACTATAGATGTTGGATTTAACCTTACCAAAGCAAATAATTTTACTCAATTTAGTGTTGGCGCTACTGCTGGCTATTTGCAAGAAAAATGGACATTAGATATGAATTTTAATGACCTCCATTCAACACAAGATGACGTAGATCCTATTGCCAGAACTGGTGGAGGACTTCAATACCGATATTTACTGCCTAAAAAATGGTTCCTTTTTACAGGAGCTGACCTATTATCGAATACTGAACAATCTTTAGATCTCAGAACAACAGGTAAGCTAGGTGCAGGGTATTATCCAATAAAAAGCAATATTATGTATTGGAGTTTTGCTATTGGTGCCACGATTAACAATGAAGATTATACACCACCCCTCGATTCCTCTAACGTATTAAGTTATGAAGGATATATCGGTACTGAGATCAATTTATTCAATGTTAATGATTTCAGTTTAGTTTCAAGTGTGGGTGTATATCCAAGTTTCACTCAATCTGGCAGAACACGTGTTGATTATATGATCAATACTAAATACGACCTTCCTCTTGATTTCTATATCGGCCTGAATTTCACATTAAACTACGATAGCCAACCTGTAGCAGTAGGTAAAGAAGTCGATTATGTGTTTGGTGCCACCTTTGGTTGGGATTGGTAGAGTTGAGTCTTGAGTAGAGAGCAAGAATATTGAATCTTGAATTTTTTGGGCTTAGAGCTTAAACAAAATATTTTGTTCAATATTAACAACTCTTTTTTAGTAACCTTTTCATTTTGAGTACCGTATTATGAATTATGAAATTCATTCTACATTATAAGTATGTATTATTATTAGCAGTATTTGTGCTTTTTTCGTCATGTGAAAAGGATAGCTGTGTACACGGTAGTGGAGCTATTATAAACCAAACGCTCGACCTTCCAGAGATAAATGGTTTCGATCTTTTTGGATCCTTCAATGTTGTACTGAAAAATGGTAGCACACAAAAGATCACTGCAATCGGACAACAAAATATAATTGAACATATCTCTTACTCCGTAAACAATGGAATATGGAGGGTAGCATTTGAGGAAGGTTGCTATGATGATTATGACCTTACCATTGAAATTGAAGTGCTGGATATCAGTGAAATTGGTATATCCGGTTCAGGAAGCATTCAGATAGTTGACGAGTTTGATTCTTTAACTAATTTGAACGTATTTAATAGCGGATCAGGGGGAATATTTACGAATGACTCTTTAATAATATCTAGTTTTTTAAATATCGATATCTCTGGATCAGGAAATATCAATCTTAAAGGAAATGTTCCAAGTCAAAATATTACTATCTCTGGTTCAGGTGATTATTTAGCATTTGATATCGAATCAAACACCTCCGTAATCTCTATCCCAGGGTCTGGGAACTGTGAGGTAAACGCTATAAATACACTAGATGTATTTTTAAGTGGTAGTGGTAGTGTTTATTATATTGGTAGTCCAATTATCAATTCAAATATTACAGGCTCGGGTACGATTAATAATTCGAATTAAAAGCTATCAATTAATCATTAGAAGAAGAGTTATTAGCATCCACCATGATTCGCTGTGTTGGATAAGCGAAAGAGATCGTATCTTCTTCATTAAACGCTTTTAGCACATCTTCCCATATAAGATTTTCAGAGGTTCGCCTCCTTTTAGGGTCAACCAAATAACGCATATACAAGCACACTCCACTGTCTTTAACAGTGGTGTAAACGATAGGAGTTAACTTTCCATAAAGTATCATGTACTTCTTTGAAACTTCTTTCAAGCTTTTTCGGGCACTCTCTGACATATCAGACGTATGAAATTCTAATGTTTTTGTTAAAATAGCCTTTGCCAGTTTCCAATCACTTTCGAAAGTAATAGTGATATTCAATTCATTCCAAATATGACTAAAACCTTGAGAATAATTGGCTTGAGATTGATTAAATACGATGCCATTTGGTATATGGATGATACGGCCAGTACTTTGGTCAGCATCTACCCAATTACCAATTTCATTTATAGTAAACTGGAATAAACGAATATCAATAACATCTCCTTGGTGTTCTCCAATCTGCACCCTATCCCCTATTTTAAATGGTTGTCGAGCAAGAATGAACAACCAAGCAGCCAAATTTACGATAGGGTCCTTTAATGCTATTGTAAGAGCAGCTCCAACAAGACCAAGGAAGGTGGCAATGGATCGAAACTCACTGAACCATATAGTGATCAATATAATGATCAATATTGCTGAATAGGTGTACTTTATAGCATTGGTATAATAATATCGCTCTTTTACGTCTTCATTATTTTTTAGAAAGATCTTAATAGTAAGTCTTCGAAGAATAATAATTATTACTACTGATAATAGAGAGTACAGTATTTTATATTGTGCATGCTCTGTTAAACCCCAATGCTCCGAAAACCAATTTGATATATCAATCATATAATAAGAAAGTAGATTAATAAATGTTGTGATTTAAAATTAAGCTTTTTATGTGGATAAGTTTAAAACTATTGTTCACCACGGATTACACAGATTGAACTCAACTTTTCTGCGAAAATCAGCAAGATCTGCGGGAGAAAACACACAGTATTACTTTATTTCCCGCAGATGTACACAAATTTACTCAGATTCCTTTTGATCTAATAAACACTACGAATAGGGATAGATTTACTCAGATTTTATCCATGTACTTACTATCAGCTACTTAAAATAAGTAGATAACTTATATTCCTGTTTATTATTTTTCCAGAAAGTATTACAAGCCATTTCCCATTTTAGTCCCGAAACACCTTTCTTTTTCCCTACGATTCGGATAGCTTTATCATCATACGAGATCTCAATTCGCTCACGTAACTGCGGACTAAGGGTTTGTATCTCGTTGAGAGGAAGAATCTCTACTTTTCCACTAGAATAGTGTAATTCAATTCTATCTCTATAAAAGTACATACTACATTTCCCAACTCTATTAAAGCCTAAATTTTTTTCTTTAAAAACGATCATATTATCATCGAAAAACAATGCTTCTTTAGTTGACTCAAGTAAATATTTTTCGACCATGGATGTAAAATATACTTGTTGCCAATCCGCCCATGCTATTATATTATCAAATTTACTTCCATGTGATTTTCCTTCAAAAAATCCATAAGAATCAATATGCCATTCACTTTTACATGAAGAACAGGAAAAATCATTTCCATTATTCTCAATATTACCTATTGATTGGCATTGTGGACAAGCAAACAATACAAACGATATGTACTCAGCACGATGGTTTGAATACAATTTATTCATTTTTTTTCGCTGGTATTCCACTTCATTATGATATAGATCTGCCTTTATCTTCGTATGGATCTCAGATTCTGATAGGTTTTTTATATCCTCTTTAGAAATAGAAAGCGTGTAATCGATCTTCACACAAGACCTACGTAAACGAGTACCCCATCTTGGATTAAATAACTGCATCCCTTTCATTTTTGCCGTAACTACAGGCACCTTAAGGAGTTTAATTAACTTAGCAGTAGCCGGATCAATATTCATCGTTCTACCTGTCCAACTTCTGGAAGCCTCAGGAAATAAACCAATACTTTTATTTTCGTTTATTATAGCAAGCATTATGCGTATTACTCGTGTATCTTTAACATTTTTTTTCTTAGGTATAACGCCCATTCTAGTCAGAAGAAAACGCATAAATCGATCTCTGAAAACTGCATCAGATGAAACAAAGTGGATGGGGTCATCAAGGAAATAACCTATTACAAATGGATCCCATGTTCCCATATGGTTCGACAATAATAAATAAGGGGCTTTTATTTTTTTTACCTCTGGAGAAATGTTTTTTCTGATATTGAATATCTGTGTATAAACAAAAAGGAATACTCGAAGAATGGTATGCATTCCCTTCATATACCTATAGCCTTTTTTTTTATATTCCCCTACCATTGAAATGATTAATCAATTTAAAATCCTCTTTCTGATCTCAAAAATTGCTTTCTTTTTCTCTTGTTGATCACCTGCCCTTATAACATCTGATAAAGCAATAAGTTCATATAACTTGTCATCCTTCATACAAGCGTCAGGTATATTCTTATGCAAAGGACGAATGTAATGCCCTCTTCTACTTCCTTTCGGATGTGGCCAAACATATGATTCTTGTGTATTAAATACATGATATAAAGGAGCCGCACTTTGTCCGGTAGGAAAACCTCTAATGATCTTACCTGGTTCTTCTGGGAAAGTATACTTTAAACCATGGGAAATAAATTCAACGACCGCTTCTTTATTTACTCTTTTTTTATCACGACTAACAAAGCCAGCCACTTGGGATCTATTAAGTGATTCGCTTACTTCACTTTGACTTATCATTAAATCTTTGGCAAGGTCTTTCATTAACCAATTTTCTCTTCGAATACTGATCATCTTTAATAGAATGACAATATCCTGAGGACGGATTCCTTGGTGTATTTTCATTTTTAAGAAGAGGTTAAAAGTACTATTCGCAAATCGCGAATTGCAAATGTACGGAAAAATGAAATGTAAATAAGAAATATTTTCACTCCTTAAATTAATACACTGAACACTAAAAATGATAGAATAATAATTGAACCACATAAGGCATATAAGATCACAAGAGTAATCGTAATTCGATATTATTTTAATTTTTCTTAGTGTCCTTTGTCCCTGCCTTGCTTCGCTGCAGGCGGGATTGGTGTCTTTGTGGTTAATAAAAACAATAAGGAAAACACCCCAATAAAAAAAAGCCCGAAACTCGAAGAATTAATTCATCCTTCAAGCTTCGAACTAATTTTTTAAATATGTTTTGACACTCTACCTTTCGATATCGTCCACCGAAGCTTCACCGCGTTCGCTTTCAGCTTTAGCGGTTGCGAAGCGCAAGTGGGCTTCAACCTATTTAAACCCTTTCTTTATAAGTAATGGTTCGATCTGCGGCTCGCGGCCTCTAAAATCTACATACAATTCCATTCCCGGTTTAGAACCACCTAGACTTAACATTGTACGATATCTTGCCGCCGTCTCTTGGTCAAATATCGATGTCTCTTTAAATGCTTGAAATGCATCAGCATCTAATACTTCAGACCACAGATAAGAATAGTAACCTGAAGAATATCCACCACTAAAAATATGAGCAAAATACCCACTTCTGTATCGTGGAAGGATCTCATCGATCAAACCTAAACGAGCCATCTCTTCTAATTCAAATGCTCTTGCGTCTCTTATTTCACTGTCTTTCAATGTATGCCAAGCCATATCTAAGTAAGCGGCTGCCATATATTCAACAGTAGCAAATCCAGAATTAAATGCATTCGCATCGTTCATCTTTTTAATCAACTCATCAGGAATTATTTCTCCTGTCTGATAATGTTTAGCATATAATTTCAGTACTTCAGGCTCACTCATCCAGTTTTCCATTACCTGAGAAGGAAATTCAACGAAATCACGTGGTACATTAGTACCTGATAAAGATGCATACTTCACATCTGAAAATAAGCCATGCAATGCATGTCCAAATTCATGAAACAATGTTTGTGCTTCTCCAAACGAAAGTAATGAAGGACTTCCTTCAGAAGGGCGGGGAAAGTTAAAGTTGTTTGTAACGATCGGGTTGACCATTCCATTTACATTAGACTGCATTCTCAATTCATTCATCCATGCTCCACCTCTTTTGCTTTCTCTAGCAAAGAAATCCATATAGAGGACTCCTAAATGAGATCCATCAGCTTCTAATACTTCAAACACTTGTTGGTCCTCATGCCAAATAGGCATATCCTTTAATTCTTTAAACTGAAGTCCAAATAATTTTGTAGCTAGCATAAATGCTCCATCCCGTACAGCAGTAAATTCGAAGTAAGGTCTCATTTCATCTTCATTAAAATTGTAGCGTTCTGCACGTACTTTTTCAACATAATATCTCCAATCACTTCCCATCAATTCTCCTTCAACTCCTTCTTTATGCATTATCTCCGTAAGTGCATCTCTTTCTGATTTAGACATATCCAAAGCTGAACCCCAAAGTTTATCCATAAAATCATAAACATTAGAAGGTTTTTCAGCCATACTATTAGATAATACATAGTCTGCATGCGTATCAAAACCTAATAAATTAGCTCTTTCAACACGTAATGAAGCCATTTCAGATAAGATCGCTTTGTTGTCATTATCATTATCATTATCTGCTCGCATAGCATAGCCATCAAATAATATTTTACGATAATCTCTATTAGGGGTAGATTGTAAAAATGGATTGATACTTGGTCGTTGTAAAGTAATGGACCAACCATCTTCATAACCTCTTGACTTCGCTTCATCAGCTGCAACAGCAACTAAACTCGCTGGAAAACTTCCCAGATCTTCTTCATTTGTAATATGTAATTCAAAATTATTGGTCTCTTCCAATAAATTATCTCCAAATTTCTGAGAAAGTTTTGCTAAGCTTCCATTGATCTCACGCAGTCTTGCTTCTTCTTTTCCTTCTAAACTAACCCCGGCTCTTACAAAATTCTTGTAGGTTTCATCCAACAATCTTTCTTCTTCACCTTCCAACCCAAGGCTCGCTTTATTATCATAAACAACCTTAACTCTCTTAAATAAGTCTTTATTCAAATTAATATCATCATAATGAGCAGCCAATTCAGGTGCCATTATTGCTGCTATTGATTTAAGTGAATCATTTGTATTTGCAGACTCAATAGAATAAAACACATTGGCCACTTTATTAAGTGCAGAACCACTTAATTCAAATGCTTCAATGGTGTTCTTAAATGAGGCTTCTTCTGTATTTGAAGTAATAACTTCTATCTCTTCTTTTTGTTCAGCAATTGCCGTTTTAAATGCCGGTAAATAATCACCGTCTTCAATTAGGTCAAAAGGTGGGACACCAAATGGAGTTGTCCATTCACTTAATAAAGGGTTCTCTCTCATTTCTTCTACAGGAGTTTCATTCTCAGCTTGATCACAGGCAACAAAAGCCATTGATAATGCTAAGATCATAAAGTTTATTTTTTTCATTTGTCTAAAATTGGATTATCTCTGAATTATTGATTTTTTTCAAGCTTCAATTTTACGAAAAAAAGAATTAATAATCAGTCATTTTTGTTACAAGGTAAAATGAACTGATAGTATGTAAAACAAGTGCTTGAATGGTGAGTATTGTAAAATCATGAACAGATAGCTAATATTTTATTTTCTGATGTATAGAACTTTCTTTAAGCGAAAATTGAATGTGATGAAGAAAAAATTATCTTTATCCTTCTTAAATTAGAACTATGCAACAAGGTACACTATGGGGCCATCCAAAAGGTCTTTTTATTCTCTTTTTTACTGAATTATGGGAACGATTTTCTTATTATGGAATGCGGGCCATATTGGTATTATATTTAACTGCTGAAACAACAGATAAAATCAATCCTGGATTAGGATGGACGAGCAAAGAAGCATTGGTTCTATATGGCTGGTATGGTATGTTCGTATATTTTATGGGAATTTTTGGAGGTGCAATTGCTGATAAATGGCTTGGTCAAAAGAAATCGGTCCTTTATGGTGGTATCCTTATAATTCTTGGTCAGTTTGCTTTAGCAGTTGAAGGTATGACTACCTTTTATACAGGCCTAGTTTTACTTGTTTGTGGAGTTGGATTATTGAAACCCAACATCAGTACAATGGTTGGTGGTCTTTATAAAACGGGTGATGCCAGACGAGATACAGGATTTACAATTTTTTATATTGGAATTAATATTGGAGCGGTTTTAGCACCAATTATTGTTGGTTTTTATGGCGAGAAAGTAGACTGGCACCTTGGCTTCTCATTAGCTGGCTTTGGAATGATCGTAGGTCAAATTGTTTATGTATATGGAAGAAAGTACTTAACGGGTGTAGGAGAGTTATTAAAACATTCTGAAGAACATGCTCATCTGATAAATCAACCGCTTACGAAAATTGAGAAAGATAGAATGACTGTTATGTTTATTTCATTTTTTATCGTTATGGTTTTTTGGGCTGCTTACGAACAAGCGGGTGGGTTAATGAACCTTTATGCGAGAGATAAAATCGATCGTTTTGTTTTTGGTTATGAAATACCAACTAGTTTTTTCCAATCATTACATGCTCTTTATGTTGTGATATTAGGAGCTCCTATAGCTTGGTTCTGGATACAATGGCGTAAAAAAGGAAAAGAATCTTCTTCAATCTTTAAAATGGGTGTCGGTTCTATTATAATGAGCATCGGTTTTGTTGCCTTAATGGGTGCTGCTTATGATGTTTCTGTAAGTGCATTAGATAAAGCTCCTGTGTATTGGTTATTTCTATCCTACTTATTACATGTAGTTGCAGAATTAAGTTTATCACCAGTAGCCCTTTCATTCATCACCAAATTGGCACCTTTAAAATATGCCTCTTTAATGATGGGTACTTATTTTGCCGTAGTAGGCCTAGGAAATAAGCTAGCGGGAATGTTAGGAGAAGCCGCGCAAGATTCTGGTGAAATGGCCATATTTGCTGGTATTGCTATTACTACATTTTTATTGGGTGTTCTCATCTTATTATTTGTGAAAAAATTAAAAGCGCTTACTCACGGAGCCGAGGATATAGATTCTAAAATTGTATTTGTAGAACCTGAATAAGCAAGTATGAAAACCAGTGTTTCAAAAGAAGTATTCGATTTTCTCAAAAAGCTGAAAAAGAATAACGACCGTGATTGGTTCAATGCCAATAAGAAGGAATACTTAACTATACATAAGGATGTGATAGCATTCGCTGATAGCGTACTTAGCGGTATGAATAAGTACGATAACATTGAAACCATTAGTGGAAAGAAAAGTCTTTACCGAATTTATCGTGATACACGTTTTTCCAATAACAAAACACCTTATAAAACACATTTTGGTGGTGTATTAAAAAGAGCTACTAATCAATTACGAGGAGGTTATTACTTTCATATTGAAGCAGGTAATTCATTTGTTGGTGGTGGCTTTTGGCAACCTAACCCCGATGATATAAAATTGATCCGTGCTGATATTGCAGATAATGCTGATGAATTGCGCTCCATTATTAATAGCAAAGACTTTATTAGGACCTTTGGAACACTTCAGGGTGATCAGGTAAAGACAGCTCCAAAAGGATATAAAAAAGATCATCCGGATATTGACCTATTAAGGTATAAGCAATTTCTTATTTCTAAATCGTTCACGGATAAGGAAGTATTGTCAGAAGGGTTTGCTGACAAAGTTGTAGCAACCTTCGTTGCTATGCGTCCCTTCTTCGATTATATGAGCTATGTACTGACGACCGATGCCAACGGTGAACCTTTGTATAAGGATTAACTATTATTCAGGTTTTTCAACATCCATATATCGCAACCAAAGTGACCTGAACTACCCATCGCTTTATCCAATGTGATAAAACCCATTTTTTCATACATTGTTACAGCCTCTCTGAAATCATCCATAGATTCTATATACAATTGATCGTAGCCAAAATTGATAGCTGCTACTTCACATTTCTTAAACAATTGTCTTCCAAATCCTTTTCCCCTTATCTCTGATGACACATAAAATTTAACAAGTTCTACGCACCCTTCCGGAAGTCCGATGGTTGGATAAACACCACAACAACCATGAATCTCACCATCCATTTCTGCAACATATAAAACGGAATTTGGAGTATGAAAAAATTCAAATAATTTATCCGTAGTTGGGTCAGTATAGACAGTCCCTTCCTTTATTGCCTCATACTCATCAAAAACACCTCGAATCATATTAGCTACCTTCGAGTTATCTTGCTTTTCAATGAGTCTTATATTTATCGACATAAATGCTCTTTCTTTTTTCTTCCTACCTGTTATTAAAACTCACCCTCATAAACTTCTCCCTTATGAGGTCGCAATGCATCACGAATTGAAATCATATCCCTTTCATAAACAATTATAAAAGCAATCGAATACATTTTATTAAGATCCTCATAAGCTGTTTTATAATCTTGCAAGTCCTCTCTTATAGCGTATTCTTTTAAATGTATTTCATGATGCTCAGCAGTTTTACTTGCATCAGGTCCTCGGAAATCCCATATCAATTTTAACCTACGCATTATGTATAAGTTAATTGGACTAAAGTTAATAAAATAGAATACAAAAGTTCAAATCATCTGACAATACCTTTACAATAAAAGCCCCTAACGAAATTCGTCAGGGGCTTGTAATATCAATTTAAACTTATTTATCTCAAATAAAAACGCAATCCACCATAAATATTTCGTCCAAATACTGGACCCCAAACCATTGATGCATCGAAGTATGGTCCAAAGGGATCATCACTAGCCAAAATAGGATCATCTTGACGGAAATCAAATAGATTCTCAACACCAGCATAGATCTCAAACTTCTTGTTCCAGTTCTTACTCACCTGAACATTCATCACATAAAAATTCGGAGAATAATCTGATAACACATATTGCTCCGGGTTATTACCCGTATAAGGTAATCGTTTTTGACCTTGCCAGTTAAAAGTCAGATCAAAACTCCAATAGCTACGGGTTTGGTAAGCAAGATTAATAAATGCACGATGGGAAGAAACCAATGGTTTATCCATAAGTTCACCACTATAGGTTGATTTTACATCATACCATCTATACGCCAGACGAACATCAAACCTATTGATCAATTCATAATCTGCCTGAATTTGAAAACTATGAGAGAATGATGAGCCATTTAGATTATAAAATTTAACTTCTTGTGCACTAAAGTCACGGTCAACAACAATTTGATTCTCGAAAGTAGTATAATAATAATCAGCCGAGATAGAACCTTCACGATAAAACAACTCGAAACTTCGAGTGATATTTGCTCCCATATTCCAGGCTACTTCCGCATCCAGTCCATAAGGTTTATCAGAATTAGCCTCCCCTTCAACGATCCATTGTCTTGAACTAGCTAAAATTCCAATATTCTCTGCAATGATACTCGCTGTCCGTTGCCCTCTTCCGGCAGAAGCCCTTATCACTGTTTTGCGTGTAGGAGCGTATCTAAGGTGTAATCGAGGAGTTGCGAAGAATCCATATATATTATGATAGTCAGCACGTAAACCAGCAACTGCACTGAATTTCTCATCAAATGTGTAGGTATACTCTCCAAAAACCCCTGGTACTGATTCATTTCTTTCGAATTGATTCAAATTAAGAGTCTCATCATATTTATCATATTGGAAACTAGCACCAACTTTAATTATATGGTCCGTAGTTCCAATAATACTTTGATAGATAAAATTGGAATACATTCCACTTTGCTTCGCATCGTATTCATTCAATCCAAAATTAGATGATTGATCATGGTACAAACCTGATACCTGTAATCCAAAACTCCTCCAAGGTTTATCAGGAAAAACCATTCCTATCTTGGTCCATGCTTCATAACGATTCACGTCATTGAACATTCCCCAATATAGTTGATCCATCCTATCATCAGGATCAAAATTCAATTGACCTCCATGACTATTTACCTTGGTAGCTTTTACTCCAAATTGAAAACGAAGACCATTATCACCAGAGAATTTCCATCTGTTGACCCCGATAAAATTACCACCAAGGGGAACATCCATAAATCCGTCTTCATTTCTATCGTGTTCTATTGAATTACCTTTTACATGCAATAAAAAACCAGTTGACCATTTTTCATTAAGTTTTAGCGCAATGTTTGCATTCCCTTCGATACGCCCTGCCTGATTGACATAAGCGTTAAGGTATAATTTATCCGCCTCCTCAGGTTTTTGCAGTTCAACGTTGATCTGTCCGGCAATACTTTCAAATCCATTTACAACCGATCCTGCCCCTTTATTCAATTGGATGCTTTTCACCCATGGGCCTGGAGTGTATGTTAAACCATATATAGCAGACAACCCTCTTACATCCGGCATATTTTCGCGTGTGATCTGCGTATATGGACCCGCAAGTCCAAGCATTTCAATTTGTCGAGTTCCTGTAACTGCATCTGTAAAGGATACATCTACACTCGGACTCGTTTCAAAACTCTCACTTAGATTACAGCAAGCGGCTTTTAGTAACTCTTTTTCTCCAATATTATCAACTTTTATGGAGCTACTATATGAAGATACAGTACTTCGTTGTCGACTCACAACATCTACACCATCTAACTCTACTGATGCATGGAGTTGAACGGAAATATACTCTTGATCAGTAATGCTTATTGTATCATTCTTATAACCAATAAAGCTGATTATTAATGTATTTTGACCTTTTACCCGCTCAATATCAAATCGCCCTTGCCCGTCGGTAACAGTTCCTTCGTTAGCGTTTAACCAATATACATTGGCACCCACAAGTGATTCCTTTTGGCTCTCTTCAATTAATTCAACCACCTCTCCGCTTAATTGCGAATCTTTTTGAGCGAAAGAAGGAGTAATTAAAGAAGCAAAAAGAAATATGAATATAACTTTTAGCTTACTCATAACATTAATGTGAATGATTATCATCCCTGTATTTACAGCAACTATGAATTTTATCATAGGCTTCCTCAGAGGTATTCATTACTTCATTATCGTGCCCGGCATCAGCAACTGATTGAGCAATTTGCTCAATAGTCACTTTATCAGCCCGATAAACTACAATAAGAACATGCGATTCCGGAGTCCATTCTACCTTCTTCACTCCTTTTAGCAATGCGGCATTTTCAATTCTTTCTTCACACATCTCACAAATTCCCGCAACTTGCAATGTGTCTGTTTTGATTCCTTTTTTTGCGTCCTGTGAATATGCATTTGCACCGAATGCAATTAAAAACAATAGGGACAGAAAAATATTAACTATACGTTTCATTTCTTTAATTTTTTAAGTAAATAATAGGGGTTTGCTTATTAAGCAATTTGAAAAACTAACTACCAGATGGTGTTAGCCGTATAGTATAAAAGAACAATAGAGTATATGTTTTTGTTCTTCTATTGGAGGTGGATGAGTAATAACATCCTTATTATGCACTTCTTCATGGTATTCACATGAAAGATCGCTCGATACAATTGCTTGAAACTCTGGATGAGTAGCAATTACTAATTTCTTTGAAATAACCTGTTCTGCTTGTAGTTGAATGAAAAGGTGACTATCAAAACAATGCTCTTCACCTGTACTAGGACCACTGCAACAAGATGCTTCATCAGTAGCTGAAGTTTCACAACATGCGTGACTATCGTCATCATGACAAGAATCTAAATTCTCTACTTTTGGCAGTTCAACAATAACATCCATAGTATCCTCGCACTGATGAATGTGCACAGTAAGACCTACGCTAAAAGCGAGGTAAATACCAGTAATAACTATGGAGATAATTGATTTCATATATATTATATACGCTGCAAAGTTAATTTTTGTTATCCAATAATTCAATTAAATTAACATCTTTATCATCATTATAATGTTAAAACTCCTCGATATCATCCTCATTATCAAACCGTCCTGCTTTAATTAATTCATTTCTAAGGCTCTTTAATTCATGAAGTTCCTTATGTAATTCAAGCATTTTTAAGCGCATATTATTGATCACTTCCATTCCTGCTAAATTGACGCCTAATTCTCTGGATAAACGAACACACCTTTCGAGGTTTTCTATGGAGGATGAGGGTATAAATGTTTGTTCATTTTCTATTATTACATCAATAAAGCCATGATCTACAAAGGAATAGACCAGTTCAATTTCTACCTTATGAAACTCGCAAAAAAGTTCTATTTGAATTGCATTTTTTCTCATGATCTCATTTTTTTAAGTTCTTCAAATAAATCTTTCTCTTTCTCATTTAGATCTTTAGGAATCTCAATATCTAAAGTGATATATAGGTCTCCATGAATATGTGCATTCTTATAATGTGGGAATCCCTTATTCTTTAAGCGAATCTTTCCACTAGGTTTTGTTCCTTCTTTTAATTTTATCTTAACTGGAGAGTGCATCGTATTTACAGTAATCTCTCCACCCAGAATAAAAGTATATAGATCGACTTTTATACTTGAATACAGGTCATTTCCTTTTCGTTCGAATTCAGGATCTTTTTCAATTTTAAAAGTAATATACAAATCTCCAGCAGGACCTCCTTGAACTCCGGGGCCTCCTTGATTACTTATCTTAATCGTTTGACCATCACTTACACCAGCAGGGATACTAATTCTAATTTTTTTATTATTGATTGTCAATACCTGTTGATGCGTTTCGGCTGCAGTACGTAAAGCCATTACTAATTCGGCATTGTAGTCTTGTCCTTTAAAAGAAACCCGCTGATTTGATCGACTGCTAAAACCACCAGCCCCTCCGAACATAGAACTAAAGAAATCCGAGAAATCACTCTCGCTGCCTGTTTCGGACCAAGCACTTCTTTGTCTTCCTTCACCTTTGCTGCCTGTATATCCGGCTTCCTCAAACTTATCAGCATGCTTCCAATCCTTCCCAAATTTGTCATATTTCTTCCGTTTTTCAGGATCGCTAAGCACTTCATTGGCTTCATTGATCTCTTTAAACTTTTTATCCGCTTCTTTATCTTCTGGGTTTACGTCTGGATGATATTTTCTTGCCAGTTTTCGATAGGCCTTCTTAATATCCTTTTCACTTGCTCCTTTTGAAATACCTAAGTTTTTATAATAATCGATATAAGCCATTTTACTTATTTGTATACTAGTAAAGCTACTAAAAAGACACTAGAATTAGTAGTGTCTTTGTATATTTGAAAGTAAATAAATGACGATATGAGTAGCCAATTAAAAGTTAATTCCCCTTTTGATCTTTCATTAATTGAAAGCATTGATCTCCACTCAGAAAAGGATGTGGATAAAGCGCTAGAAATTGCCGATGAGCTGTTTAAAGACAAGAATAATCATCTTGAAAAATTTGAAATAAAACACATACTTGATAAATTCAAACTTCTACTAGAAGAGAATCGCTCGCTTCTTAATGAAACTTCTACACGTGAGGGTGGAAAACCATTAATTGATACGGAAATAGAAATGGATCGTGCCATCGATGGTGTTCAAATTGCAATCGAATATATCTCAGCCATTAAGGGAACTGAGATTGCAATGGGACTAAATCCCGCTTCAATGAATAGAAGTGCTTACACAATTAAAGAAGCGATTGGCCCCGTAGTAAGTATATCTGCTTTTAATCATCCAATCAATTTAATTATTCATCAGACAGTTCCAGCAATCGCTGTAGGTGCACCTGTTATCATTAAACCAGCACTCACTACTCCCCTGACTTGTAAGTTGATCGTAGCTCTTATTCACAAAGCAGGTCTTCCAAAGGAATGGTGTCAACTCATTATATGTAAAGATGAAGATGCAGAAAAATTAGCTACTGACCCTAGGGTAAGCTATCTAAGTTTTATTGGTTCTGCAAAAGTAGGATGGCATCTTCGTTCAAAAATTGCTCCAGGGACTCATATTGCTTTAGAACATGGTGGTGCTGCTCCTGTTATTGTAGCAGAAGATGCTGACATTGATGATATGCTGCCATTATTAGCTAAGGGAGCCTTCTATCATGCCGGTCAGGTATGCGTATCAGTTCAGCGCGTCTTCATTCATGAAAATATAATAGATAAAGTAAGTAAGGAGCTAGTTGAAATAGCTAATAATTTAAGAACTGGTGATCCTCTTGATAATGAAACCCAAGTTGGACCATTAATCCTACCCCGGGAAGTCGATAGGATCGAAGCATGGGTATATGAAGCAATTAAGAATGGTGCAACGCTCTTATGCGGAGGGAAAAGAATCTCGGATACATGCTTTCGACCTACAGTCCTTTTAAATCCTCCTTCTGATGCTAAGGTTTCACAAGAAGAAATATTTGGTCCTGTAGTATGCCTATACTCCTTTTCGAATAGAGAAGATGCTATTAATAGAGCCAATGCAATAGCTTTTGCTTTTCAAGCTGCTGTATTTACAAAAGATATAGATGTCGCGTTTAAAACTGTGCGAGAGTTAAATGCAACTGCTGTAATGGTGAACGATCATACTGCTTTTAGAGTTGACTGGATGCCATTTGGTGGAAGAGGATTATCTGGGATTGGAACTGGCGGTATTCCTTATACGATGAATGAAATGACAAAGGATAAATTGATGGTTATTAGGCATAGGGGGTAGAAGCTTGGAGATGGGAGTTGGCCCTTCGATACAATTCTCCCCCGATGGCTTTCGGGGTCGAATCACTCAGGGACCGTGTTGAAAGACCTTAGGCCCGGGATTTATCCTGGGTTAAGGAAGTGTTTAATGATATAAGCGGCGATGATTATTATTTCCCGTTGTCATATGTTTTTCGAGCCGTAACGAAGAAAAGGGTTAAATAGACAGGAGCTGGAAGCTCGAAGCTCGAAGTTGAAAGACCTTAGGCCCAGGATTTATCCTGGGTTAAGGAAATGTTTCATGATATAAGCGGCGATGAATAATGTTTAATGTTGGGAGATGTTTTTCCGAGCCGCAACAAGGGTTGGATTAGCTCGAAGACCGAAGCACATTGGAAGTTAAAATTTATAGCTATTCTAACACTTCTCAATCCCTTCACTCCTTTGTCCTCCGTAGCTTTAGCGTAGGAGGATTCACTCTATTCACTCCTTTGTCCTCCGTCCGCGTGCCGCTGAAGCTATAGTGCTTGTTGCACAACATCGCTGAACAGAGATTTTGACATCAAGAGACGTGTTCTAACGTCATTTGTTTTCGTGGCCTTACCACTAGATAATACCGAGTAGATA
>JAUVAY010000098.1 GCA_030591505.1 Flavobacteriales bacterium
CTCGCTTAAATATAAAAGCAACTAAGAATACACCAAGTATAGTCCCGTAAAAGACAGATCCAAGAATATTAACCGCCTCGATCAAGTTTTCGAGTAATTGAGCAAAAATGGCAAATAATATCGCCAGTACTCCCCAAAAAAGGGTTAAGAATTTAGAGACCTTAACGAGGTGTTCATCATCTCCATTTTTATATATAATTCTCTTGTAAAAATCGATGGTGGTTGTCGACCCTAAAGCATTTAATTCTCCTGCCGTGCTCGACATAGCAGCGGAAATGATAACGGCCAAAAGCAACCCTATTAGTCCATTTGGAAGGTAATTCATTATAAAACTCAGAAATACATAATCCGAATCCTTTGTCGAATGATTAGGAAATGTTTCAGTGATCAGAGATTTAGCGTCTGATCGAAGACTCTGATAGCTTTTTTCTAGCTCTTTCGCCTCCTTGATCTTTAGATCATAAATAGCGGGATCACTCGATTTGTGTTCAATGGCCTCCGACAGTACTTCCTGTTTTTGACTAAATATAGCTGCTGCAGAGTTTTCTAATTCATTAAATCGCTCTGCATTTTTACTATTCCTTAATTCCGTTGTTGTTGTATGATCGAATAATAATGAGTGTTCTTGAAATTGATAAAATACAAAGACCATAACTCCGGTAAGCAATATGAAATACTGCATTGGTATCTTTACAATGGCATTAAACATCAGACCCATTCTGCTTTCGCGAATATTTTTGCCCGATAGGTAACGTTGAACCTGAGACTGATCAGTTCCAAAGTAGGATAAGGCTAAAAAGAAACCTCCAGTGATACCACTCCAAAATGTATAACGCTCTTTAATGTCGAAGGAGAAGTTGATGGCATCCAACTTACCCATACTTCCAGAAATGCTAAGGGCATTAAAGAAACCAACATTTTCAGGTAGTTTATTTAAAATTGTGAAGAATGCGATGAACATTCCTAGAAAGATGATTCCCATCTGGTATTTCTGGGTGATACTTACAGCCTTAGTCCCACCGGATACGGTATAAATAATCACTAATATTCCAACGAATAAAATAGTGTAGGTGAGGTCCCAGCTAAGTACTGATGATAAAATAATGGCTGGTGCATAAATTGTTATTCCTGCTGCCAATCCTCGTTGAATCAAAAATAATGAAGCTGTTAATAAACGAGTACGGGTATTAAATCTACCTTCTAAATATTCATACGCGGTATACACTTTTAGTTTGTAGTAGATTGGGATAAAAAATGCGCTTACTACGATTAATGCTAAAGGAAGGCCAAAATAATTTTGTATAAATCCCATTCCCGATTCGTAGGCTTGTCCGGGTGTTGAAATAAAGGTGATCGCACTTGCTTGCGTAGCCATTACTGACAAACCAATAGTAGCCCACCCCATGCTATTGTCACCCTTTAGATAGGATTCAAGATTCTTGTTCTTTCGGGTTTTTATAGTTCCATAAATAACGATGAATAACAATGTTCCCAGAAGTACTATCCAATCTAAATAATGTAAACTACTCATGAAAAAATGTTTTGAATGAAGTAGAAGAGTAGGACGCAAAAAATGAAGAATGCGATTACCATTAAGTAGACTTTTTTAAACCCTTTTTCCTTCATCGATCGTTATTTTTAAGCTCCAGCTTATTTATTTCTTTACCTCCTGAAATAATATTACTGAAAAGTCGGTAGGCACCAGGAACACCAGCCGGGAGTTGTCTGAAAAATGAAATGGAGGTATAAACATAAACACCCTTACCATAATCTGTAACTAAAAGACTTCCAGATGAGGGGTCTTCTCCAGAGTCACTCCACGAAATTGGACTTCGATACTCTTTGCTCCAATTAGTAGCAAAATAAAGTCCTCTTTCCTGAACCCAAAAATCAAAATCTTTTTCAGAAATTTTATTTGGGTAGTTTAGAATTGGATCTTTTGTATCTGTTAAATTCACCTTGGCATTTTCATCCGTAACTCTTACTCTTGAAAGTTCAAAAGGGTAGGGGCCAAGTGGAATATTCATGCCCCTGCTTGTATTGTATTGCATAACAACACGACCACCTAATTCAACATATTTCATTATGTTTTCATGGTAGATAGCAAGCTCCGGATAAACATTAAAAGCACGAACACCAAAGATCAAAGCATCATATTGCTCCAGTCCACTACTCAGGTCATCAATTGAAATTAAGCTTACATGGTAGCCCATTTCTTTTAACATTTTAGGAACTTCATCTCCTGCGCCTGCTAAGTAAGCAACATGCTCACCATTCGTAATTACATCCAACGAAAGTAGTTTGGTTTTAACCCTTGGTCCCATCATCCGAGCTTCCATATGGTCATAATCAATAATGATTTGATCCTTATCAAATTGTTTTCCATTCATTTCTAAGTATGGGTAGAGCAACAATTCAGCTGCTCTTTTAGGCGCTTCCACCTCAAAACTTAAGTATTCCGGTTTTCCCATGGTAGTAAATTCAATGGTCACTTTTTCAGGACCTTTCCATCCATCTGATAATACAGGATAAAAAGTTGCACTACCACTTTCAGCAATCGACGTAATTTGGAATTCAACTTGTCTTTTTTCTCCGGGTTTGAACAAGATCATCTCACTAACTGGGTGAATCGTGATCGGCGGACTAATAAATACCTGATGGCTCAATTCTCCTTTAACCCGATCGACATGTTTATAGATAACAGGAACTTCTAAATCAATTTTGTCCTCATTATCTAAAGTGAATGAAAATGTAAATCGTGGAGAAATAGACTTTTCTGCTACGCCAGTCATGTTTTTTTCACTAATATTAAAAAAGGCATCATGGTCTTCTCTAAGCCAATATGGATGGCTACATTGACTCTCTTCCAAACTAATTACTTTACTAAAGTCAATCCATTCATTTGTTGATAATAATGTGTTACTAATAAGCGTATCAAACGCTAACCCTTGAATTTGATCTATTTTTATCGGATAAGGCGAACGATTGAGCAATCGAAAATTTAATTCTTCCTCGGTGTCTTTAACCCAAATGTTATCATCTGATAATACTTCTACTACTAAGCCTAAGCACGACTGGATAATTTCATTGATTTCCTGCATTTTCACCCTCTTCCAATGTTCATCATTGTTTTCAGAGATAAGGCCTCTTATTTTTAATAGCTGATCTACTGATTCCCATGGAGCATTTTCATTAAAAGTTGAATAGCAGGCATCAATCGCGTTTTGTATTTTATTGTTATCTCCTGTCCTCGACCATTGAGTGTCGACATCGTCCATAGGAGAGTTTATAAAAGACTCCCCTTGCTTTAATTCAAGATATTCCCATCTATTTCCTTTGCTTAAAGCCGCTCCAAAGCCTTGTGTTTTGTGCTGACTTCTGCTTTTACCAGCTATTTCAGAATAGGATTTGCCAAGGATAGCATTATATGCTCCAACATTAACTTTTGCATATACTCCAGGCATTGTAGCAGCTAAAGAATCGATCTTTGGTTCCCACCATGGTCCTGTATTTATAAATAGTCGTTTTACCTCCCAAGTAGAAAAATGGTCGAGTTGATTAGGGAAAACTTTCGGATCTGAAGCCAATTCCATTGCCTTCATTGCTATAACTGCAGAGGCTGTATGGTGTCCGTGACCTGCACGTGCATCAGGGGGAAAACGGGTAATGATAATATCAGGTTGAAATTCACGGATTACCCAAATGGCATCATATAAAATAGAATCTTCATTCCATTTCTCTAAGGTTTCATCAACTGTTTTACTGTAACCAAAATCTACAGCACGTGAAAAGAATTGTTTTCCTCCATCAATTTTTCTTGCTTGTAGCAACTCTTGAGTTCTTATAACACCAAGTTGATCACCTTTTTCATCCCCTATTAAATTTTGACCACCATCACCTCTTGTTAACGAAAAGTAAGCCGTTTCATAGAGTTTATCATTAGCATAATATGAAATAAGGCGTGTGTTTTCATCGTCAGGATGTGCAGCGAAATAGAGCACACTTCCTAGACTACCAAGTTTTTTGATGTTTTGATGTATTTCCCCAGAGGAAGGGTTTTGGGAAAATGTACTAAGATTAAAAAGTAAAAATAGAAAGAGAAGCGTTTTTTTTATCATCGGAGTAAAATAAAAGTCTAAATATCCTTGTTTAATAGTTGGTTGAAATTATGCTTCACAAGAAATCAATAATAATGTGATTTCACAAACAATCAAACACTTCTGTTGAGGGGTGAACAGTTAGGTGATGAATAATTTCTACATGTAGTAAATAGTTTGAAGCGGATACTGTTTATCTAATATATAATTCATGTTTAATTTTATCTTTGCTGCAATCATCTATTAAGTATGGGGCTTTTCCGATTTATATTTTCTAAGACGTTTTTAATTAATGTAGGCATTGCAATTGTCGTCTTGGCAATTGGTATTTTATATACTCAAAATCGCTTAGGGAATTTCACCTTGCATAATGAAGAGATTGGAGTTCCAGATTTCCGGGGTTATCAAATTGAGAATATTGATGAGATATTGGAGAGGAAGAAACTAAGAATGACGATCATTGATTCTATGTATGATGCCGGATTGGATGCTGGAGCTATTATATATCAAGACCCTGCCCCAGGATCAATGGTAAAAGAAAATCGAAGAATTTATTTTACTATCAATTCTTTTTCTGCTCCTAATGTTAAACTTCCGCCATTAGTAGATCAATCGAAAAGACAAGCGATGGCTACCTTAGAAATTCTCGAACTGCACGCCGATACGATAACGTATAAAGTATCGCCTTACGACGGACTGGTTTTGGATGTTTTGTATAAGGGACAATCTGTTGCTGAAGGAGCTGATATTCCCATAGGTGCACATCTTAGGTTAATAATTGGTGAGAACAATGAGTTGCCAAGAGTTATGATGCCTAATTTATCCGGTTTGCGAATTGACCAAGTTGATAGTGCACTGAATGCTTATAGTCTTAAAATGGGAATGATCATAGATTGTGTGGGTTGTGAAACAGCAGCGGATAGTGCTAATGCTACAGTATTCAAAAGCTACCCACAATATAAATTGAACAAGCGAGTTAAAATGTGGAGTACTGTTGATATTTGGCTCGAAGCAATAAAAAATGAATAATTTAATTAGTATGAAGGTGTACTTTACTTCCTTACTCTTTTTTGTATTTCTTATTACTGGTTTTTCGCAGGTCGTGTTAAGCCCTTTGGGCGATAACCCCCAATTGATCCGCCTGTATGAGAATGGGAAATTGCCGCTTCCATCCTACGAGAAAAGTGAGACTATATTGCATTTACCTTTTATTGATGATTTTTCTAAAAATCACCTTCCAGGGAGTGAAAAAGTATATTGGGAAGATAATTATGTATTTATCAATCCAACTTACCCTGTTGCTCCTCCTACGATCGGAGTAGCAACCTTTGATGGCTTAGATTACAATGGTTATCCTTATAATTTTGAAAATCCAACCGCCTATGGAGGTGCAGATACACTCACTTCCTGTATGATCAATTTAAGTGAAGATGCAGATGGTGACCCCTATTTTTCTTCAGATAGTATCTCCTTAAGCTTCTTCTATCAGGCTAGAGGTCTGGGAGATGAGCCGGAATCACAGGATTCTCTAGTATTGGAGTTTTATGATGCGGAGACGGATTCATGGACCGTTCAATGGAGCAAGGCAGGACAAGATTTAAGTTCATTTTATAGGGTATATATTCCTATTGTAGATGATGTTTATTTTAGTCCGGATTTTCGTTTTCGTTTCAGGAATTTAGCCACCCTTTCAGGTAATCTGGATCATTGGCATATTGATGTAGTATGGATTGATAAGAACAGATCAATAAATGAAGTAGGATTCTCCGATGTTGGATTTCAATATCCTGTTAATCAATTATTGCAGACTTATACTTCTATGCCATATACTCATTATCCATTTGTCAGTAGTGCTTTTATGATCGATGAGACTCCTGCTCAATTAAGAAATAATCAAAGTATTGCCGTTAATTTAAGTGGAGTTAAGATGTTGAATTATAGCGAAGGTAGTTTGGTAAATGAAACTCCTTTTCCCGGTACGATCGATAACTTTCCTGCCCAGTCATCTGCTTCGTACTCGATTCCTGTTTATGATGGTAATTCAGGTTATGTTTTTGATGATGCAATAGACGAGCCATTCGTTTCTTTTAAAAATGAATTCGTTATGACTTCTGGAACTTTCGATCTTATTGAAGATAATGATACCATCATTTATACACAGCGATTTGAGAATTATTATTCTTATGATGATGGTTCAGCTGAAGCGGGGATTGGCCTTAATATAAATGGGGGAAGATTAGTGAATAAATTTAAAAGTGTTATTGGAGATTCTTTGCTTGGTTTTAAGATTTACTTTAACCCAATTTCAAATAATCCCATTTATCCTTTTCTGATGAGGGTGTACGATGAAGCAACTGATGGGACAGGTATGCCTGGAGAATTAATACACGTAGACGAAACGTTTAAACAAGTTCAATTTACGGCGAATGGACAGGACGATTTCTCTTATTATTTTTTAGATAGTGCCGTTTATGTAAGTGAAGATTTCTTTATAGGTATTTCTCAAACAAGTGGAACGAGCCTGAATGTTGGTTTTGATAGAAATATTGATTCTCATGAAAAGATCTATTATAATATTGGACTAGAATGGGTTCAACTAAGTGAATCACTGGATGGATCATTAATGATGCGACCTGTTTTTACTTCCGAAATGGATGATATAATTTTAGGTATTCAAGAGTCAGCCATTGTATTCAATACGATTGTTTATCCTAATCCAGCCAATACAACTGTTACAATTAAAAGTGAAATTCCTCAAATGATAGGCATGGAGATCATTTCCATGGATGGAAGAGTCGTTAAACAAGATACATTCTATCATCAAATTGAAGTGAATACCCAAAGTTTTGCTGAAGGGATGTATATTATTCGTTTACGCGCTGAAAATGGGGCTATAAGTACAGAGAAATTAATGCTACGCCACTGATGAAGGAAGATGAAAAAGTAGAGGATAATGAACTTTTTGAGCATCACAACTATGTAGCAGATGCCGGACAAGGAGTACTACGACTAGATAAATTCTTGGTCGACCTAATGCCTAATGTCTCCCGTAACAAGATCCAAGACCTTGCAAAAGCTGGAAATATCATTGTTAACGGAACGGTACAAAAATCGAATTATAAGGTAAAACCGGGGGATGAGGTTTCTGTTCAAATGCCCTACCCCGTTCGGGAAGTGAAGTTAGAACCGGAGAATATCCCTTTAGAAATTCTCTATGAAGATGATTCCATTATCATCATCAATAAACAAGCTGGTTTAGTTGTCCATCCTGGATATGGGAATTATACCGGTACGCTCGTAAACGCTTTACTATATCATATTGATACCCTTGCTGAAAAAGAAGGTGAACCCGATCGACCCGGCCTTGTGCATAGACTTGATAAGGATACTTCAGGGGTGATGGTGATTGCCAAAACACAACAAGCGCTAAGACACCTTTCTAAACAATTTTACGATAGAACAAACGACAGAAGGTATTATGCCTTGGTTTGGGGTGATTTTAATGAGGATGAAGGCGAGATAGAAGGGAATATTGGTCGTTCGTTGAAAGACCGAAAAACAATGGATGTATTTCCGGATGGGGAGTTTGGTAAAACAGCCTTGACCAAATACAAAGTGATAGAACGTTTTAATTACATCACCTTGGTAGAATGTAAGCTAGAAACTGGAAGAACCCATCAGATTAGGGCTCATTTCAAAAGCATTCATCATCCTGTATTTGCAGATCCAGGCTATGGAGGTGATAAAATTCTAAAAGGTACCACCTTTACGAAGTATAAACAGTTTGTTCAGAACAACTTCAATATTTTAAATCGTCAGGCGCTTCATGCATGGAAGTTGGCTATTACACATCCTGTAACAGGGGAGTGGATGGAATTTACTACTCCTATGCCTGATGATATGGCTGAGGTGATCGAGCGATGGAGGAATTACTTGGCTCATCGGAAGGATTAAAAAAAAATAAGGAATATTATTTCCCCTTAAACTCAGGCCTTCTTTTATCTAAAAAAGCCTGTACACCCTCATTATAATCATAGGATTCCCCAGCAGTACTTTGTAAGTCATCTTCTAACGACAATTGTTGAATAAGTGTGTTGTTGTATGTTTCATTCAAGGCTTTTTTTGTCAGCCATAAGCCATAAGTTGGCATGGATGCCAGTTTAGTTGCAATAGCCCAGGATTCTTCTTCAAAAACATCATCTTCGATAACCTTATAGATCATCCCTAGTTTTTCAGCCTCATCAGCTACTATTTTATCCCCCAACATCATCAATGCAGATGCTTTTTGGAAACCAATAATACGAGGAAGAAAAAAAGTTCCTCCACTGTCAGGAATCAATCCTATTTTAGAAAAAGCCTGAATAAAAGAAGCCGATCTTTTAGCGATAACAATGTCGCATGCCAATGCGATATTTGCACCTGCACCTGCGGCTACTCCATTTACAGCTGCCACCACTGGTTTGCGTAAATTTCGTAATTGTAGAATGATGGGATTGTAATGTTCACTAACGATCTTGGTCAATTCAGGTCCATCACTTGCGATGGCTTCTTCGAGATCTTGACCAGCACAAAATGCCTTGCCGGAACCAGTAATGTAGACCGCTCTTACCTCATCAACCTCCTGACATTCATCAAGTTTGGCTTGTAATTCAAATGCCATTTCCCGATAAAAAGCATTGTATTTTGTTGGATTGCTCAAGGTGATCTTCGCTACTCCATTAATAATTTCAAAGGCAATAGAATTAATAGGTTGAGGGTTTTGCATTGGAAAGATTTTTATTTGAATCAAAAATAGATAATTCTTTGAAGGGAATTGGATTTAATTATATCACAAAGAACTCGGAGTAAAAAAGAGGTTCACAGTGTTTTTTATTTTTCTTAGTGTATTCTCAATGCAACTCAGCCTACGGCAGGCAGGTCTGTGATACTTATTAATTCCCAATTACTATTAATATAAAACTCTACTCGGTTGCGGCTCAAGACTCAATTATGATTCTAGAAACATCATATTTCGCCGCATTTCAATATCATCATTTTGTACCATGGGATGAATCCCATGGCAAAATGATTTCACCCCTTTTGGGTTTAATTTTTCTTTTTGACGATTATCTTCTAAGAACAAAATTCTCACTCCTCGTTCTTCGAATCAACGGCGTAAGAGATTCACTCCTTTCACTCCTCTCACTTCTCGTTCTTCGAAGCTTCAGCATCGGAGAATCACTTCTATTTTTAAATACACTTAAAATACTCGAAGGGCTCATGACAACTTGAGCAAGTGTAGAGTGCTTTACAAGCAGTAGAACCAAACTGACTAACAAGAACGGTCGTTTCGCTTTTGCACTTTGGACAACGAACTACCTTAGGTCCTGATTCAAACAATGCTCCCTTATCGGCTGTTCCTTTTACCGGTGGAGCGATCCCATATTTTTCTAGTTTATCTAGAACATCATCCTTTATCCAGTCTGTTGTCCATGCAGGAGAAAGAACCGTTGTGAGTGCTACATTTTCAAAGCCCTTTTCTTTTAGCTTTTTCTCAATATCCTCCTCAAAAATATTCATAGCCGGGCAACCACTATAGGTTGGAGTAATAACAACTTCAATATTTTTATCATCCAAGATATTGATGCTTCGTACAACCCCAAGTTCAACAACAGAAATAACAGGTATTTCTGGATCCGGCACTTCGTTGAGCCATTCCCAAACTTTGCTTTCCGATACTATTTCAACCATCATAGTCAATTACGAATTAATAGTTATAATAGACAAGTGTCCAATGTTTTGATTGGCTAATTTGGTTTGTAAAAAGAAAAACTCCTCTTTTTCTAACCACAATGCCTCAAAGTAGGTACAAAGGTCACTGAGTTTAAAAATGAAATATATTTTATTTAAAACCATGCAAATAGTTAGTTTTTTTCTTTTTTCATTGTGTTCTCGGGACGCTTCTTAGCGTCATTGTGGTTAAATAATAGATCAGCTTCATAGGGATTTGAAAATCAAGACTCATCTTAAATTCAACATTCAACATTCAACATTCAACATTTCTAATTACCATTCCGCTCCCGGATGCGCACGCTGCAAGTACTGCAGTTCAGATAAAATATGTCCTAAATACTCGGTATGCTGACCATCAAGCCTTCCCGTTTGCATATAACCATCTTCAGGGCGAGTAATTGTTGCACGCTCTAAAACCTTATTTACAGTAGTATCCCAACTTCGTTTTATTTCGTTAAGATCAACTCCAATACCCATTTCAATTAATGTTTCGTCAACTTCATCCATTTCGAACAGATCGCCAGTAAACATCCAAACATCATCAATAGCACTTTGCATTTTGTTTTTGCTTTCTTCGGTTCCGTCACCTAAACGAACTACCCACTCACCAGTATGGCGAAGATGGTAGCGCACTTCTTTTACAGATTTTATTGCGAAAGCAGCCAATTTCTCATCCTTACTTTTTCCCAATGCAGTATAAAAATGATATAAATAAGCATCATTCAAAAACTGATTAGCAATCGTATTGGCAAAATTACCATTTGGCAATTCAGACAAGAGAGTGTTATAATATTCTCTTTCACTTCTGAGGTAGGTTAAACTATCTTCCGTCGCACCTTTTCCTTGCACTTCGGCAGCGTAGCTTAATGCAGCACGAGCCTGACCAAATAGATCGAGTGATATATTGGTCAATGCAATGTCCTCTTCAAGTGTAGGTCCTTCGCTTACCCATTCTGCTAAGCGTTGTCCTGCGATCAGACTTGTATCACCAATTCTAAGAAGGTATTTATATAAAGCTTCCCTGAGTTCCATAGTCATAATTTAAATCTGTTTAGCATCTTTTGGTACACTATAAAATGAAGCCTGACGATAGATCTTATCATCAGATGGATCAAAAAAGGCTTCATCATCTTTTGGATTCGATGCTACGATCTCACTGCTTCGTACTGTCCAAATAGACGTTCCTTCACCTCTTCTTGTATAAAGATCTCGTGCATTTTGTAAGGCCATTTCCTTGTCCATAGCATGTACATTTCCTGCATGCTTGTGAGGCATTCCAGGTTTAGCTTGTATAAAAACTTCCCATATATCTCCTTGTGAATCTTTTTCCATTTTTTCTCTTTTTAAACAGTTTGAATCTCTTTATTTTTTTGTTTTTCAGCATAGGCCATTGCTGCTTCTCTTACCCATCTTCCCTCATCATGGGCTTTTTTATGATTCCCCACGCGTTGCTTGTTACAAGGGCCATCTCCTTTTACAACTCTCC
>JAUVAY010000111.1 GCA_030591505.1 Flavobacteriales bacterium
ATAGCTTTGCGAAATAAATGCAAAGAGATAATAGAGGCTCCGTTAATAAGTCGTTATCCAAAATATTTTAAGGAAGATGTAAGTAAATGTGCTTCGTGAAGATGATATCGAAGATTCGGTAACACAAAAAGAAGCGTTAAAAAACGCTCTTCAGCACTATTCTGGTTACTTTAAAGTTCCCAAAGTACTTTCTAAGAAGTAAGAAGATCAATGTGGGAAGTTTGGGAAGATAATCACATTTTAAAAATAACCACTAAGTCAACTAAGAAGGCTCAAAGTCCACAAAGTTTAATTTCAAAGGGATATTCTAGAAACCATTCCATTTATTCCTCCCCTTCCTTATTATTCCCCCAATTCCTTCTATTCCATTTTCACTCCTCTCACTCCTAATTTCTCCTATTCCTTTGATTCCTCCACTTCCTCCACTTCCTCCTATTCCATTTTCACTCCTCTCACTCCTAATTTCTCCAATTCCTCCTATTTAACAAAACTCATCATAAACCATTTTCAAATGGCCTGCGATCATATCGTGTGTACGTCCTTCAATGTGGTGTCTTTCGACCATATGTACAAGTTTCCCGTCCTTAAACAAAGCAATACAAGGTGAAGAAGGAGGATAAGGTAGCATATAGTTTCTAGCTTGTTCAACTGCTTCACGATCAACACCGGCAAAAACAGTAACTAAATTTTGAGGTTTCTTACTATTCTCAAGTGATATAACGGCGCCTGGTCTTGCTGAACCGGCAGCACAACCACAAACAGAATTAACCATTACAAGGGTAGTTCCTTCTTTTTCTATTTCCGTATCAACTTCTCCGGACGTTCTTAATGCTTTAAAACCATGAGAAACAAGATCGTTCTCCATGGGCTCTACTAATTCGGGTGGGTACATAATTATTCCTTTTAATTGTTTCTTATTCGTTCGACACAAAAATAACAATTAATAAAGGTACTATCGTGATAATTACTACGAAATAAATCTATCTATCAGAATGAAACATAAATCTTCTGTTTGCCATCCTTAGTGTAGCGAACAATGATATGTTCAGGAGGTCCCATGCTCTTTTCCGCTTGAATATTTCCACTTTGATAGAAGTACTTTTGAGATCCTATTCTTTTCCCTGACTCATCATAAGTGAATTCCTGAGCGACCTGTCCATTGGAATAATAACGTTTAAAGCTACCCGTCAAATGTCTGTCATTCCAAACTCCCTCTTCCATAAGGGTTCCGTCAGGATAATAGAAACAATAGATACCAATAGGTTTATTATTTACATAATTTATTTCAGAAGCTAAAGTACCATCCTCGTAAAACGATCTAACTGTTGAATATATATTATCAGGTGCAGAAATAGAATTCCCCTTTTCAGAAGAATGTTCCTGCCCAAACATGAGCACTGAACCAAATAAAAACACAACTATGTAAATAATCCTTTTCAATGAAATAGTTCTATGGTTATTAGACGTTTAAAATTGAAAAAGGTTCGTATTTATTGTCAAAATAACACTGCAAATTTATGTGATAAAACAGAGGGGAAAAGCGACATATGTCACGAAGGAAATTACTTACTACATTAATAATAAGGTATATAAATACTATTCTAAAGCCTTTTATTTTTAAAAAACCCTTTTATCAATTCAGAACACTCAGCTTCCAAAATACCACCAGTAACTTTCGTTTTAGGGTGAAGTATCGAATTACCCACCAAACTATATCCCCTTCTTTTATCATAAGTGCCAAATACGATCTTCCCTACTCTGGTCCAATAAGCAGCACCAGCGCACATTACGCATGGCTCCAATGTTACATAAAGAGTACATTCATCCAGGTATTTATTTCCAAAATAATTTGAAGCACTTGTATAGGCCTGCATCTCTGCATGAGCAGTAAAATCATTAAGCTGCTCTGTTAAGTTATGTCCTCTGGCAATTATTTGATCATTACTGACAATGATAGCACCTACAGGAACCTCACCCTTCTCCATTCCCTTTTCAGCCTCCATAATAGCCTTCTTCATAAAGTATTCATCGTTGAAAATATCCATAGTGCAAAGAAAAGGAAAAAAGGAAGGAGAGAAGTGAAATTAAATCCAAAATCCTAAATGAGATGAAATTCAAAATCCTAAATGAAATGAAATTCAAATTGTAAAAATTAGAAATTATCTTCTCTTCTTTTTTGATGTATTTCCGCCTTTTTTAGTGGTATTTTGTTTGTGCTGTGTATTTGATTTTTGACTATTCTTCGTAGTTGAGGATTTTTGACTCTTTTTTACATTAGAAGATTTATGACTAGTACTTTTTTTTGAGGTCTTTCGACCTTTTTTCTGCATACTGTGAGCACTTCCACTTCTCCGGTGTGAAGTTCTACGAAACGAATTTCTGTGATGGCGTGATGATCTTGCTCTAAAGGAAGACCTTCCTACTCGTCTCCATGGGCGGAACCAAACTGGTCGTAGTACAAAACCATATGGTGAAACATAAGCTACGTAATGAGGTCTGAAAACAGCAGTGCATACAGTAACTCGAACTAAAAGAGGGGAAACATCAAAATCAAGAGAAAAAGCTCCTTTACCCCCACCCGAAGGTTCAACATCTGTATTTTCCGAAATATCAACCACACCACCTTCTGGTTCAAGTATATAATCTTTTCCGTATAATGCCTCATCACCAACTATTTGAAAAGATGCTGTAGTTGAAGACAGCTTTTCCATTTCTATACTCGCAACATCCTGAAATTCTTCTTCGCTTAACGCAACTCTTATGAAGGCTACATGCGTTTCACCTTCTGCTTCTTCTTGTATAAGTACGTAATCAACTTCTCCATCATTATTAAGATCAAGATTGTTGATGTCATTCGTAGAATCGTTGATGGCCTTTTCAAGTTCCTCGAAATTATTCACAGTTTCGATGATACCCGGTAATGCTTCAAGATCAAAATCTTCTCCCATCAAATCTGATTCTTGCGCATAACTCAGGCTTGCAAAAACCAATAGTATTAGCGTTAAATAATTTCTATTTTTCATTATGACAGTTTTATGGTGCTTATTGATGTATTCAAATGTAAAATAATGTCGTTTATAAAAAAATAATTAATCACAGCAAAGTTCTCGACAGCTGGAAGATAGATCAGTTAGTTTTTCCAAAAGCTTTTGAAAGTGATACTCCCAAACCAGATGTGTTATTGACTTCCTTTATGTCAAGCATCATAGTGAGGGCTATCGACCACCCTTCTTCGAATCTTTTTATAAAATCAGTTCCAATTCTGGTTACAAAAAACTCTCGTGATTTTAATTCATATCCTGGTCCAACAAACAATGCCCACCATTCTACTAGTTCATAAACAAATACAACTGCTGTAAGGAAAACATACTCTCGAGTAAGGCTTTCATTTTCTCCTCTTTCAGCTTCCATTATCGCCCGCTTCATAAAGTATTAATCAATGAAAATATCCATAGTGCTAATGTGAAAATAATTACGAATTGCAAATTACGAATTATGAATGTTGAAATAAGGTGTTTTATAATAATTTGCTCTTTACTAATTAAGATTTCACAATGTATGTTAGGTTTAGGAGATGTCATAATGCATGTCAGGCTGAGCTTGTCGAAGCCTCTTCAGGTACAACCCTTCGACAAGCTCAGAGAAGCATTTACACTATTTGGATTCCTGACATTCTAAATCTAATTTAACTTTAAGCATTATATTTTCTACTTTTGAGCATCATGGAAATGGAACGCTATTCAAGGCATTTTAATTTACCCGGGTTTGATCGGGATACTCAAAAAAAACTGAGTGAGAAAAGTGTGGCAGTAATTGGTGCCGGTGGTTTAGGTACACCTGTACTACAATACCTTGTAGCAGCTGGTGTTGGAGAGGTCAACATCATCGACCATGATGTCATCTCATTAAGTAATCTTCAACGTCAGGTTCTCTTTAATGAAGAACAAATAGGCCTGTTAAAGGCTGAAACGGCCAAAAAGACGCTTCAAAAATTAAACGGACAAGTAAAAATAAATTCCATCAATTTAAAAGTCACTAATAAATCAATAAGTGAATTGCTTAGTGTTTCACTTGATCTAATAATTGATGCGTCCGATAATTTTGAAACACGCTATCTCGTAGATGATTATTCAAGAACACATGCGATTCCATTGATCTATGGGGCTATTCATCAATTTGAAGGTCAGGTTAGTGTATTCAATCATAATAATGGTGTTTCGTATAAAGACCTCTTCCCCCTGGCACCTGAAAAGGGAGTCGTAGATAATTGTGATATAAATGGTGTTCTAGGCCCCGTTGCGGGAATGATAGGAAACTTGATGGCTAATGAAGGGCTAAAGATCCTAACTGGTATTGGAAAAGTACTAGATAACGAATTACTTGTTATTCGTTTTGATGATTTCTCCTCAATAAAAATGAAAATCCCTAAAAAAAAGGTGAACATTGAAATTAATGCAGAGCCAAAGAAAATTTACCAATCAATTTCTGCAGATCATTTAAAAGAGACCATAAATAAACAAGAAGCACTTCTATTAGTAGATGTTCGAAGCAATGAAGAGTTTCTTTATCGGAATATCGAAGGTTCAGTAAATATCCCTGCCACTGAAATATTAAATCGTGTTGAAGAGCTTCCAAAAGATGGAAAAGTGATCATGATCTGCAATATTGGACAGAAGAGCATGAACGTTATTCGCTACCTTCAGAATGAGTTGAAAATTGAAAATTTAATCAATCTAGACGGTGGTGTTTATTCATTCTTTGATGACATATAGATTATAGAATAGTGCTAAAACCTATTAGCAAAGCAACTATAGTTACTTTTTCCTAGTATTTAAACTCATAATTAATTGATTAATTGATACTTACTCATTGTTCTTAATCGGATAAATTAATCTGATATAAATCATTTTTTTTCACTTAATCTTAATCTATTTTCATCACTGAAAAATTTCTATTTTGGAATTTTTCTCAATTTGTTGTTAACCTTAAATAAATTTGTATGCTATCAAAAAAACAAGCTAAAGCATTTTTCTTAGGAGGCACGATCTTATTCTCAATGATATTCTTAGGCTTATCATTCGAATCAGTCACTATCTCAATGCCAGAGAAAACGAATGCTGACCAAATTACTGACGCAGTAGTACGCGGAAAAGTTATTTGGGAATCGAACAATTGTATGGGCTGCCATACGATACTGGGTGAAGGTGCTTATTATGCTCCTGAATTAACCCGAGTTTACTCACGCAAAGGTGAGAGTTATATTAAAACTGTTCTAATGGCCGAACAACCATGGGCTCCTAGAGGTCGAAAAATGGTTGCTTATAATTTATCCGAAGAGGACGCTAATGATGTTGTTGCTTTCTTTCAATGGATAGATGGCATGGATCTAAATGGCTTCCCGCCGGAACCTGATCCATCATTGAAATAACAGTTTATTAATATTCTATTTAAAAAAGACTTTAATTATGAAATATAAATCACAAAAAGTAGCCTATTGGTTTTTTGCACTAAGCATGTTGCTTATCGTGTTACAAATTACCTACGGTTTCATTATGGGCTTCGCGCATATGGGTTACGATGGATTGCACGAAATCATCCCATTTAATGCTGCAAGGGCTACACATAATAATTTATTAGTTGTCTGGCTATTATCAGGCTTCATGGGAGCTGCATATTATATTATCCCCGAAGAAGCACAACACGAACTCGTGTCTGTTAAATTAGCTTATATACAACTTATTACCCTTGCACTTGTCGGCGTAACTGCGGTAATTGGATTTCATTTCAATTGGTGGGAAGGACGTAAATTTCTTGAAATTCCTCGCGAATTAGATTTTCTTGTTGTTATAAATGTCCTAACATTCTTAGGGATTATTCTTACAACTCTATTTAAAGGTAAAAAGCAATCAACTACGGCTATGGTTCTAACCATGGGACTTGTTTTTGCTGCTTTACTTTACCTTCCAGGTATGATCTGGTTTGATAACCAAGCGATGGATTCATTTTTCCGTTGGTGGGTTGTTCACTTATGGGTAGAAGGTGTTTGGGAATTGATCATGGGAGGTATCCTCGCATTCTTACTTATTAAATTAACAGGTGTTGACAGAGAGGTTATTGAAAAATGGCTTTATGTTATCGTTGGACTTACTTTCCTATCGGGAATCTTAGGTACAGGTCATCACTATTACTATATCGGTGCTCCAGAATACTGGTTGATCATCGGAGGTATCTTCTCTGCACTTGAGCCTTTAGCTTTCTTAGCAATGGCATTATTTGCACTTCATATGTACAGAAAAGGTGGACGAAATCATCCGAATAAAATAGCTCTTTTCTGGACCTTAGGTTCGGCAATCGTATCTTTCGTAGGTGCTGGTTTATTAGGATTAGCACATACACTACCATCTGTAAACATGTACACACACGGTACATTGGTTACCGCCATGCATGGTCACCTTGCATTCTGGGGTGCATACGGAATGATCGTTTTCGCAATGATCTCCTATGCTCTACCTAATCTTACAGGGCGTAAACTTTACAACAATGCGATGGGTATGTACGGTTTCTGGTTATCCTTAATTGGAATGATTGGAATGACAACTGCTTTTGCAGCTGCTGGTGTAGCTCAAGTTTATCTAGAACGAAAAGTAGGATTAGATTTTATGGTTGTACAACAAGAAATTGAAGTACACTTCTTGATCTTAATTCTTTGCGCCACCATTTTTGCTACTGGTATAACTTTATTCATAATTGACTTTGTAAAATATGGTCAACCGACAGACGAAGCATTGAATGTTTCTGATGACTTTGAAGCAATAGAGGCTACGGCATAATATTAGTTGAATGAATCTCAGAGCTGGTTGACAAATTAGTCGGCCAGCTCTTTTTATATTTGTTAAATGAAAATTAAAGAAGCACCCTTTTACAAAGAAGTAGGAAAGGAAGTTGAAGTATTTGAACATGCTTATAATAAAAAACTCCCAATACTTTTAAAAGGTCCAACAGGAACTGGAAAATCCAGGTTTGTTGAGTACATGGCTTACAAACTTGATAAAAATATTATTACGGTAACCTGTCATGAAGAAACATCAGCTATCGATCTTATTGGAAGGTATATAATAAAAGGATCTGAAACAGTATGGCAAGATGGTCCATTGACAAAAGCTGTAAAGACCGGTGCCATTATCTATCTTGATGAAATTGCAGAAGCAAGACCCGATGTGATCGTAGCAATACATTCATTAACTGATTATCGACGAATACTTTATATTGATAAATTGGGAGAGGAAATCGTAGCTGACCCTTCATTTATGTTGGTAGCTTCTTTTAACCCTGGATACCAAAAAGGATTTAAAGAGCTAAAGCCTTCTACGCGACAACGTTTTGTTTCCCTAACATTCAATTATCCAAAAGAGAAGATTGAACGAGATATTGTAATAAGTGAATCAGAAATTGATGAAGCAACCGCCAAAAAATTGATCGCTATTGGTACTAAAATCAGACAGCTAACTGAATTAGGGCTGACCGAAACGGTTTCTACACGACTTTTAGTTGATGCAGGAAAGCTAATCGAATCTGGACTAGCAAAACGTTTGGCTGTTCATACAGCTGTTGTAGAACCTTTAACGGATGATGAAGATACTTTAGAGGCGCTTTATGATTTGACGGATTTGATGATATAACATTGACAATGTTTAATGTTTAATGTTTAATGTTTAATGTTTAATGAAAAATAATTAATCATTGACAATTAAAAATTGATAATTAATTTGGAGTTTGATCAACTAATATTTCGACGCTTATTTCGCTTTTACTTTAAGAAGAGAAAAATTGATCCTCTTGTTTCGGCAAGGACTGTCGAATTAAATGATATTAAGTCAAAATTAACCATTATCGCGCGTGCCTTAAGTGGGAGGAGTATAGAAATTTACGCTGCAACACGTGATGGTGGATACCAAAATAACACCTACTTTTTACCCAGTTCATTTTCATTATTAGATACTCTTGAAGAAAACCTTCAGTTTTATGTTTACCGAATTTGTTATTTATATGTTCAGCAGAAATTAGGACATAACTGGGATGTTAATACAACGAATTCCCAAAAAGAATCAGAATTAAAAGCGATTGAATCATCTCCTACTGTACTAAAACAATTATTTAAAGAATTTCCAGTATTAGAAAATATACATCAGCTTTTAAAAGATAAGCTGGATACTTATGCTTCCTCTCAAAAAAAGAATCCACTCCCCGATTACACATGGCTTTACGGGCATTGGATGAAGAGTAAAGAGGGTATTTCAGGTGATGAATTGGAACATATAAATCAACTGAAAAAAATAATTGCTGAGCAGCGGCCAACAACAGAAATAGAAGCTAAAGCCGCGGATGAGGTTGAAACGATACAGGTTGATAAAAAAGCACAAGAAGATTTTACTTTATCACACCATTTTGAAAAAGTAGATACAGCAGAAGAATTTTCTGGTACATGGCGAGATTTTGATGGGGATGATACATTAGAGCAAGATCAGGAAGCACTAAATGAATTAAATTTAAAGCATACTGTACGGGTGGATGATCCTGTCCATTCGGTATACAGAGCAGACCTTGCTGGCAATTTAAGTATTGCTGAAAGTAAGGAAACCGATTTTTCAGGAGATTTCATTGCCTATCCGGAATGGAATTTCGCAAAAAGGGCTTATAAAAAGGATTATTGTAAAGTCTTTCCTTCAAAAACAACCGAGATAGATAAGGATTATTTTAATAAAACAATTACAACAAATGCACGAACCTTACGGAATCTAAAAAAGAGATTTGCCATGATGGACAATGCATTAGAAGTTGTAAAAAGGCAGCCTAGTGGTGAAGATTTCGATATTGATGCGGTTATGGATATGTACTGCGATATTAAGGCACAACATACTCCTAATGAAAAGATCTACTTATCGAAAAGAAAAAGAAAAAAAGAACTGGCTATTCTCTTTTTACTTGATTTAAGCTTAAGTTCTGACAGCTATACTAAAGGAAACCGAGTATTAGATATTGAAAAACAAGTCGTTTTAATCTTTGGAGAAGCCTTAAAAGAAAGTGATGTGGAAATTGAAATTGCCGGGTTTTCCTCCAAAACAAGAAACTACTGTTCCTATTTTAATATTAAATCATTTAGTGAAACTTGGGCAAAAGGTAAATTCCATGTTGGAGCTGTTCAACCAACAGGTTATACACGTATTGGTCCGGCATTACGGCATGCAGGGTCAAGATTAGCAAAACAAGAAGCCAGAAAGAAATGGCTTGTCCTGCTTTCTGACGGGAAACCCAATGATTATGATAGATATGAAGGTAAGTATGGTGTTCAAGATGTAAAACAGGCCTTAAGAGAATTGAATGCGCAAAATATAAATACCTATGCGGTTGCCATCGAGGATCAGGCCAGGTATTATTTACCGCAAATGTTTGGACAAAATCATTATAGTATTCTTAGCAGTCCGCTGGAAATGGTAGAGTCATTAGCTAAGTTGTATGAACGAATAGAAAGAAGTTAATTAAAAATTAACCGCAGAAATAATAGTGAAAAAATAACCGCAGGATACGCGGATTAACGCAGATTAACGCAGATTAACGCAGATTTAGTTAAAAAATTACTTTAAGTAACAAATGGAAAATCATACTACAATTGAAGAGAGTAGAAGTCAATATTACCCGCCCGGTGGCTTACTAATATGGATCATAGTATTTCTAGAGTTCATCACCTTTTCGGCGGCGATTCTCGTTTATCTATCTATGCGGAATGCTGATATTGAGGCTTATAATTCGTCCCAACTGATGTTAAATAGTACACTGGGGATGGTAAATACAATTGTTCTAATTACGAGTGGGTTTTTCATGGCTACCAGTCTTATTTATTTGAGATCCGGTAATAAGAAAAAGGCTGTTAACTATTTGTCTCTTACTACCCTATTTGGAGTTCTGTTTTTAGTTCTAAAAGGATTTGAATACTATGAGAAGTTCTCATTGGGAATTAATTTACGAACGGATGAGTTTTTTCTTTTTTACTGGCTGCTTACAGGTTTTCATTTTCTGCATGTATTGGTAGCTGTCGTATTATTAAGCTACATGCTGATCAAGACCAAGTCGGGGTTTTATTCCAATAGCAATTTTGAAGATGTTGAGTCAGTTGGTGTATTTTGGCATAT
>JAUVAY010000162.1 GCA_030591505.1 Flavobacteriales bacterium
ACTTATTAGAAGCTCGCTTTCTCCAGTTTTTTTCTTGGTCTAAACAAGGTTCTTAATTGGTTGTTTTTGCAGTAACTCTCATAAATCTCTTCCGCATCAGTGTCTCCAAGTTTCATCGCTTTGTAAAAATAAGCACAAGCTTTCGACTCATCCTCCAATGCATAATAACATTCAGCCACATAATAATTAGAAAAGGTTTTTATATCCTTGTCGTTTGAGTTTTCAATAATTTCCAGGAACATTGGTAAAGCTTCTTCGTATTTTTCCTCTTCATAAGTGAGTTGTGCATGAATAAGTGCAACATCTTCCCCTTCAAGTCCTAATTCTTTAGATTTATTGGCATCTTCAACTACACCATCGTAAATCTCTAATTCCATCTTAATTGAAGACCGATTAAAATAGGCGTTTTTAAAATTAGAATCCAGTTCAATTGCCATATCGTAATCTTTAAGAGCGTTTTCGAGATTGTTTAATTCTGATTCGGCAAAAGCTCTAAAAAAGTAAAGCTCAGCATTTTCAGGTTGCAAAGCTATTGCTTTATCCATGTCTTTACTTGCTTTCTTGTACTCTTGGATGCTAATTAATGCTCTTGCTCGATGAAAATAAAGCTCAAAGCTTTCATCGCCACCTTTATCTGCGCGATCGTAATGTTCAATGGCATCTACAAAGTCTTCTTGTTTATGATAAGCATCACCAATTAGCATTTCAGCTTGCGTATTAATTTCGGCAAGTTCAGTAGCGGGTTTTAACAATTTAATGACGGATTTGTACTCTTCCTTATCGTACAGGTTTTTAGCCTCTTCAATCTGTTTATCGTTGATTTGAGCAAACAAAGAACTTCCAACAGACAAAAGCATTACAAATAATAAAATGATCGATCTTTTCATTATAATAATATTGAATTAACAATTTAACTTATAAGTAAATGTACCTAATAAAATTGTTTATTTGCCTGAGAAATATCAATAATGATGGATAATAGCGAGAAAGTAACAATGGTTTTAGTGGCATCTGATAAGCCTGATCGTTACTCTTATAAAGCGGTAAATATGTTGCTTGAAAATAGTGTTCCTGTTGTGGCTATTAGTCGCCGGCCAGGCAAAATTGGTGATACCGTGTTTATTCAAGGAAGACCAGTGATCAAAGCTATTCATACGCTGACATTATATCTTAACCCTCGTAATCAAAAGGATTTTTACGATTATATTTTGGATACTAAACCACAACGGGTAATTTTTAATCCGGGGACTGAAAATTCTGAATTGCAAGACATGCTTGATAAAGAGGATATTGGTTGGGAAGAAGCATGTACGCTTGTCCTTCTTACGACAAAACAGTTTTAAAAAATTGGAATAGTTAGTGAATTAAGAACAACTGTTGTTAATTCGCTTCGTTTACTTATTGAAACAAACAAATTTATAGGATTTATGCGCAAGGTTTACTTATTATCTATGTTGATGCTTTTTACATTTATTTCTCAAGCACAACAAAATTTAGAATTAGAAGGTGAGTTGTTTTATCCCAGTGGTTTATCAGATATCTGGGGGTATACTGACTCAACGGGTATAGAATACGCTTTGGTCGCTGTGAAAGGCACCTCGGGTCAAACTGGTGGGGTATCTGTAGTTAGCCTTAGCGATGCAGCTAATCCTGATGAGGTCCACTTTTCTACTGGTACTCATAGTATTTGGAGAGATATTAAAACATATAATGGCTATGCTTATATAACTACTGAAGCCGATGATGGACTTCTAATTATAGATCTGAATAGTTTACCTGATGAAACAGCTATTATTGATTCTACTTTTTGGGGTTTAAACTGGACAAGTGCCCATAATTTATATATCGATGAGAATGGTATCATGTACCTATTCGGTGCAAACAGAGCAAGCGGTGGAGTAATAATGTATGATTTAAATGTTAACCCTTGGGTTCCTGAAGAAGTGGGAAGTTATGAAGCAGCCTATGTACATGATGGAATGGCAAGAGGGGATACCTTATATACAGGAAATGTTTATTTAGGAACTTTTTCTGCTGTAGATGTATCGGATAAGTTAAATCCCATTTATTTAGGTGGGGCGGAAACGCCTAATTCATTTTGCCATAATGTGTGGGTATCGGATGATGGAAATTTTGTGTTTACAACTGATGAGCAGGCTGGTGCCTATATAGCAGGCTTTAACATCTCTGATATGGATGATGTGGAAGAAACTGATAGGATTCGCTTTGATCCAGGCTCAAATACCATCGTACATAATGTGCATGTAATGAATGATTATCTTATTACATCTTATTATAAAGCCGGAATAACTATTCATGATATAACAGATCCTTACAACATTATTCAAACAGGACATTATGATACATCTCCACAATCGGGGAGTGGATTTAATGGTGCATGGGGTGTATATCCATTTTTTGATTCTGAGACGATAGTAGTTTCTGATATTTCGGAAGGTCTTTTTGTGCTTACGCCTACTTACACGCGAGCATCTCGATTAGAGGGATTGATCACAGACGGCCCCACAGGGAATTCAATATTTGATGCGAATATTGAAATTTTAAGTACTGAAATAGAAGCGACGGATGATTCTGATGTTTTAGGTTATTACAAAACAGGAATGGCAGAAGAAGGTCTTTTTGATGTACTTGTTCAAAAAGTAGGTTATGACGATGTATTGGTTGAAGGCGTATCCTTTACGAATGGAGAAGCAACAGTTCTCAATGTTGTAATGGGAGATGTTTCGAGTTCGGTTGACGAAAATTTAAATTGGAAAGAAGTGAAGATTTATCCAAATCCTTTAAAGGATCAAATCACGCTATCCATACCAGGTATTTCTGAATTGAATTCTATTGAATTAATAATTAGTGACCTTTCGGGGAAAATAGTTTTTAAGGAAGTGTTAGCAAGTGAAAGTGAATTATTAGTCATTGATACTGAATTAGATAACGGTATTTATATCCTGAATATCTATTCAAATCAGCGTGTGCTTTACAAAGAAAAAATTACTGTAATAAAATAAAGCAATCAAATTTTCGCTTTGCCTCACTTTTCTTTTGTGTGAGCAAGTGTTTTTTTTACATTTGCACCCGAATAAAGGAGAGATGCCTGAGTGGCCGAAAGGACTTGTTTGCTAAATAAGCGTACCCCAAAAGGGTACCCAGGGTTCGAATCCCTGTCTCTCCGCAAAAAATCAAAAAGGGTCCCGAATTTTCGGGGCCCTTTTTGATTTTTACTCGGAGATGGGATGAGAACCTTGGTTCGACTTGAGCGCTAGCGAAAGCACGAGGGCCTAAGCGCATGCTCGTGCGTACGAGTAATCCCTTCTAATTTGTTTAAAACATATTGTTTAATAATGGACTATCCATTTTCGGATGACCTTTTTGAATTTTACTCGGAGATGGGATGAGAACCTTGGTTCGAAATGCGACCGTAGGGAGCATTCACGAGGTGGTTTGCGTGTTGGCCTTGTGCGTACGAAATGCGACGACAGGAGTATTCATGAGGTGGTTTGCGTGAAGGCATAGCGGGTGCGAAATGCGACTTTAGGAGCATTCATGAGAGGTTTGCGTGTACGAATAATAATAATCCCTCCGAATCTGTTTGAAACATAATGTTTACTTTTTGAGTTATTTTCATGATGCTTGTGCGTTCGATAATAATAATCCCTCTGTTTCTTTTTGCTTCAAATTAATTTGCATGTTTCTGTTTGTCACTGTTATTGAGAAAATCAATAACACCGCCAAACAATCAATCTTGTTCCTGTTTTTAACCATGGACTTCAGTCCATGGTTAAAATGATTTCGCTCCTTTGGAGCTTTATTAGATCTTTTAAATTCGCATTAATTTGTTAATTCACGAGAGGGTTTACGGGCTAGTATTGTGCGTTCGATAATAATTCTTCTTTTTCAGTTTGATTTATCTCAATTTACATGTTCAAGTTTGTCACTGTCCCGAAATTTCGGGATCAATAACACCGCCAAACAATCAACCTTGTTCCTGTTTTTAACCATGGACTGAAGTCCATGGTTAAAATGAATCTACTCCTTTTCCATTGTATATATATACACGTTTAAAAGGAAATTTAAAAGGATACTAAAACATAGAAAATAGTAGTATTATTGGTGATAAATAGTAAATGGATAGTTTCTATTTATATTCAATTTAGAAGGTTTCGATAATGAGCATGAAAAAGCATACAAGATGGACTTTATTATATCGCTTTCTTAGATTTGGAACATTTCTTACTGCAAAGGTATATTATAAGAAAAGAGCTATTTCTAAAAAAACTGGTTGGCCTGATAAACGCCCGATTATTTGGGCACCAAATCATCAGAATGCTTTCTTAGATGGTATAAATTTATCTTTATTAACGAAGGAAAACCCACATCAAATTGTTAGAGGAGGTGTTTTTGGTAACCCGTTTTTAGATATGATTCTAAATGCTTCTCATTTAATGCCTATTTACCGAAAAAATGATGGTGTTTCAGGACTTCGAAAGAATGATATTACTATGCAAAAATGCTATGACCTATTAGGTATGAATGAAAGCATTGTTATCTATCCTGAAGGTAGGTTCGCCCCCAAGAAGAAACTCTTTTCTTTACAAAAGGGTGTTATTAGAATGGCTTTTGGAACTGCGGTACAGAATGGATTTGATTGTGGTTTAATCGTGTGGCCTATGGGAATTAATTATGGCGATCCAAATAAATACCGAACCTCTGTATATTACAATTTAGGTGAAGCAATTGAAATAAAGGATTATGAAGTAGCCTATAATGAAAACCCGAAAGTAGCCGAACAAACTTTATTGGATGAGATATCTAAAAGAATGTCGGCCGTGATGATAAATATTCAGGAAGATGAAATTTATACAGAACTTGATTTTTTACGTGAAATTTACTCTTATCAAAAAGGAAGGAGAGTAAGTCTAAAAAATCAATACGACAAAGGAAAATTATTAACGGAGAGAATTCAGGACGAGTACCGAAGATCTCCAGAGAGTATTTCAGAACTTTTAGCAAATTCATCACAGTACAAGAAGTTATTAGAGAAATTAAAGATGAAAGATTGGGTGATCAAGAATGAAAATTATAATTCATCTCTCTTATTTTTAAAACTTTTAGGACTCTTGCTTCTTAGTCCTTTTTACATCGCTTCGATAATTATAAATTCACCTCCTTTTTTCTTAGCGAAATGGATAGCTGATGAAAAAATAAAAGATTTTCAGTTTAAAAGTTCGGTCCGGTTTGCAGCAGGAGATTTTGGCTTCCTTTTTTGGTATATAATTATAGGGTCGCTTGGTTTTATCTTTCTACCATTTATTTATGCTTCCCTGCTCATTCCTTTTGCTTTTATAATGATCAATTTTTCGGAACGTTTTTTCAAACCAAATTGGAAAAAATTGATTGCTTGTTTTCGCTTTAATTTTAATAGAAACAAAACAGATTTTAAAGAAGCAATTTCGCTAAAAAATAAAATCTATAAAGAGCTTGATAAGCTTTTATCTTAAGTGCAGTTTATTCGCTACTCTTTCTTCTTAACCTTTTATTATTAATCGGATAAAAACATCTGTTTATTGATTTTTATCATAGTGTAGTTCAGGCATTATCGCAACTTTGTAATGAAAACCACTACACCTAAATGTTCAGTAAGAGAACTCAATATGCCTTACGTGCCATTCTGTACTTGGCGCTTCACTCTTCTTCTTCTAAAAAGAAGATAGGTGTTAATGTGATCGCATTTGAACTGAATGTTCCTAAACAATTTCTTAGTAAGATTCTTCAAGAA
>JAUVAY010000017.1 GCA_030591505.1 Flavobacteriales bacterium
CTGAAAGAACCTCTTATCAGAAAATTCGGATCGCCCTGGTATAAAAAACTGTGTGCTACCATTGAACAACCAAAAGAAAAAATAGTGAATACCCACTTCATAATCTGTCATTTCCATAAAACCGGCAAATACTTCTGCCTGACGAGCAAATAACATTCTCTCATCATCTGAAAGCTTATCCCAATCTTTTATATCTTCAGGCTTAGGAGGTATATTCGTTTTTTCGGGAATCATTCCCATCGACTTCATCTTTTTTACGGTCTCTTCTCTTATTGCATCCCATCCTTTATCAAATTGACCTTTATACTTATCAGACCATTCTTTCGAAACATGATGAGGAGCATGAACTGCACCTGTAGCAAAATACACGAAAAATGGTTTGTCAGGAGTCATTGATTGTTGTGCTTTCACCCAATTGATTGCTTGATTAGTCATATCAGTAGTGAAATGATAATTTTCCATTTTTGGTGGGTTTACCTTTTTTAGTCCATCATAAATAAGCGGTGCCCATTGGTCTGTTTCTCCACCAATAAAACCATAGAACTTATCAAATCCTTGATGTACAGGCCAACGATCAAAAGGGCCTGAAACACTCGTTTCCCAGGCAGCTGTTTCGTGCCATTTTCCAAATGCACCTGTACTGTAACCATTTAATCTTAGCATTTCTGCAAGTGGTGCCACACTGTTTGGTAAAGAACCCGTATTTCCAGGGTAGGCAGTTGCCGTCTCCATAATTGAACCAGTATTTGTTGTATGGTGATTCCGACCTGTTTTTATAGCCATCCGTGTAGGAGAGCAAAGTGCTGTAGTATGAAAATTATTATAGCGTAAACCATTGTTCGCTAATTTATCCATGGTAGGTGTATTGATGGGGCCACCAAATGTTGATGTCGCACCAAAACCTAAATCATCAATTAATACAATAACAACGTTGGGAGCATTCTCGGGTGCAGTAACATTAAAAGGTTTAGGCGGTGTTGTATTACGAACATCTAATTCATTATAAGTCTGAGGCTCCTGTACATTTACAGGTAAAATCTCTCTATTTATATTCTCCTGTGCAATCAATGATGTTGAAAACAACATTACCAAAGTAAAAATTCCTAAAATTGATTTAAGTTTAATCATATCTTATTGTTTAGTGCTATAAAGAATTTACAATTTCATTCTCTTCTAGTCATTTTTATATTTCGTATCTATCTAATAATTATTTCATCAACTAATTTCCTATTCATTCCCACATTGATCCGTTCAATCAACATTTCTTTTCTGCTATTGACTTCTTGTTTAAGTGGAGCGGAATCTAAATAGATGGTCAACTTTCGTTGATAATAATTGATCTTGGTCGTATGTCGTGAAACCAACCTACCAACCAGCTCTTCCCATTTAGTTATCATTTCATGTTCGACAAGCTTTCTGTTTAAGTTAGATTTCTTCATAAAACCATCCCAAACACCTTTTATGCTCTTTCCATCCTCTAAAAATCTATCCTTCAATTGCTCCTCCTTCTTTTATTTCAAATGATTTTACCTCTATCCCTAATTCAGTAAAAAATGCAGCTACTCGATCTGCATGCGTATCAGTAATAAAAATTTGCTCAAACCCTTCATCGCTTACCAAACGCATCAATTGCTTCATTCTATACTCATCTAATTTATCATATATATCATCCAAAAGCAAAATTGGTGTCTTTTCCATCGTATCCTGCATCTGCTTAAACTGAGCTAATTTTAATGCAAGCAAAAAAGTTTTCTGTTGTCCTTGCGAAGCAAATTTCTTCAACTGAAAACCATCGATACTAAAAACCAGATCATCCTTATGTATGCCTCTTCCTGAATATTGTTTGAGCAAGTCCTCATTACGATTATCAATCAATTGCTGACGAAAATTTCCCTCCATCAATGTTGACCTATAATCCAAGGTGACATTTTCTTCAACATCACTTATCTTATTATAAAACGCTTGAAAAACAGGTATAAAGTTATTTATAAAATCTTGTCGAAACTTAAAAATCAATTCACCATACTCGATCAATTTCTCATCCCAGATCTCTAATGCATCCTTATCAAAATGATGCTCCCGAGAGAAATGCTTTAATAAAAGGTTCCGTTGCTGTAAGGCCCGGTTATATAGAATTAGGGTTTGCAAATAGTTACTGTTTTCTTGAGAAATAATTCCATCCATGAATTTCCTTCTCACATCACTTCCTTCAAGTATTAAATATGAATCAAAAGGAGTGATGATCACCAATGGAATCAAACCGATGTGTTCGGCGATCTTTTCATAATCCTTAGAATTTCGCTTCACCACTTTTTTATGTCCACTTCGTATTGCACAGGTGATTTTCTCCTCTTTTCCTTCCACATCAAAAATTCCCTTAACCATCATCATTTTTTCATCATGGCGGACGATCTGGTTATCGATAGGGTTAAAGTAACTCTTTGTCAGGGCGAGATAATAAATTGCATCTAAAAGATTCGTTTTCCCTACTCCATTATGACCTGAAATACAGTTTACGCCTTTAATAAAGCTGAGATCAGCCGTTTCATAATTCTTAAAATTGACTAAACTTAATTCTTTTAAATGCACACTTTCTTTTTATACAAAGTAAAAATTTAAAAGCCTCAAACGATAATTTTACACAAGTTTATTATCAACGAATACACTTTTATGATCAATTTTAATAAGCATAACAATATAGAGGCTAAGCAGCTGTTAAAAAGAGCAGTGACTACTTTAAATAAACTATATGAAATTTGTAAAAAAAACCTATTTTTGCAGCCAAAATTTTATTAGCAGATGTCAAAGCATAAAGAAGAAGAAAAGAATATTGATTTAGGACAGGTATATTCTAAATCAGAACAATTCGTAGAAAACAACAAAAAAACAATTATGGCTGCTATAGCAGTTTTTGTTCTTGTTGTTGGTGGTTGGTTTGCTTACGGAGCCTACATTAGTGGTGAAGAAGCAATAGCTCAGGAAAACATCTGGAAGTCTCAATACTATTTTGAAGTCGACTCCTTAGACAAAGCTCTGGAAGGAGATGGACAGTACTTTGGGTTTGAATATATCGCTGAAAATTATAAAGGAACTAAGTCTGCTAATTTGGCCAATTATTATATTGGAATTATCTATAAGCAAAAAGGAGATCTTGAATTTGCCATCGATTACCTTAAAAAAGCTTCTATAAAAGATCCAATTTTAGGAGCAGTAGCATTAGGAAGTTGTGGTGATTGTTATGTTGATCTTGGGGATTACGATGAAGCTATCCACTATTATAAGAAAGCGATAAGTCATAGTAAAAATAGTTTTACGGCTCCTATTTATTTAAATAAAGCGGCGTTGACATATGAGTTCTTAGAAGAATATTCAAATGCAGCAGGTTACTACAAGCAAATTATTGATGATTACAGTAATAGTCCGGAAGCTGCACAAGTTAAAAAGAACTTAGCCAGAGTAGAGCAACTGTCTAACTAAGATGGCTACCGACGGCAAAAACCTATCCCATTACGAGGAAGAAAGCATTCCTGATGCTTCAAAAATGGTTATTGCTATCGTTGTTTCTGAATGGAATCGAAGCATCACTGACAATCTTAAAGATGGTGCTTATCAAACCTTGATCCAACGAGGAATAAATCCAGAAAATATAATTGTTAGTTATGTACCCGGCAGTTTTGAGTTAAGTCTGGGAGCTAGTCTTTTACTAGAGTTTAATGCTAATATCGACGGTGTTATTTGTTTAGGATCTGTAATACAAGGTGAAACCCGTCATTTCGATTTTGTTTGTCAGGCTACTGCAAACGGAATTAAAGATGTAGCATTGAAATACAACAAAGCGGTTATTTTCGGAGTGCTCACTGACAATACTATGCAGCAAGCGATTGATCGTTCAGGTGGTAAACATGGAAATAAAGGTATTGAATGTGCAATCGCGGCCATTAAAATGGTAGCAATCCATGACAAACTTAAGTATGGGAACTAGCGTTGATTAGCTACTTCTCTTCTTACTCCTTTTCAAATCCTTCTCGATAATCAGGTTGATCTCCTTTCCATTATCAAGCTTAATATTCTCTTCAAAGCCAACTTTGATATTATCCCATAAAGCCATATAATTTTCTGGCATTACAACTCTTACAATGTTTGTATCTATTGATATTCCTAGATTTGACACCGACGAGTCAAGTAAAAGGTAAAAAGCTAACTCACCGTTTCCATAGTCAATCGTAGTCTTGCTTTCTCTGTTTTGCAATAAATTCAATCGTGACTCATCGTCTAAACGAAATACAATCCGTTGGTCCTCTAATCTTACCTTCATAGTATAGTTTTGTTCAAAAATACAATACCTTACGTAAATTGCGACCTAGTAAGCAGACAAATTGACCAATAATTGGTTTGGAATAATTGTTGTCCATAGGTGGCTGCAGCTATATTATTTTTTAACTTTGTTATTATGGAAGCCCCAAAAATTCCTTCTTTTATTAAAAGTAAGTATCAATTTAAACGTTTTAGTTTTCAGCCTCGTTATTATGATGAGGAAAAAGAAAAACTGAACTCAAGAAAGAAGAGAATTGAAAATGATGAAGGCCTAAATAGTGATGAAATTGAGCGACGAGCAAGGATGAAAATGAGTATGGAAGAAACGTGGAGATCCAGAAGAAGCAGTGAGAATCGTAAATCTAACATTCGAATCGCTATTATCGTAGCCATCCTTGTTGCCATCATCTTTGCAATTAAACAAAAACTGGGTATTTAATTCATGTCAGACATTATTAAGCTTCTTCCCGATTCTGTCGCTAATCAAATCGCCGCTGGTGAGGTTATTCAACGACCTGCATCTGTTGTGAAAGAATTGATGGAAAATGCCGTCGACGCTGATGCTTCAGAAATCAAACTAATCATTAAAGATGCTGGAAAAACACTTATTCAGGTTATCGATAATGGTAATGGGATGAGTGAAAATGATGCCCGAATGAGTTGGGAGCGTCATGCTACTTCTAAACTTAAAAATGCCGATGATCTTTTCAATATTAAAACGAAAGGATTTAGAGGAGAAGCATTAGCCTCAATGGCGGCTATTGCGCATGTTGAATTGATCACAAAATTGCATGATAATAAATTAGCCACTCAAATTATTATAGAGGGCAGTGAAGTGAAGTCCCAAAAACCGGTCTCTGGAAGTGTTGGGTCCCGCTTTCTTGTGAAAAATTTATTTTTCAATGTTCCAGCTAGAAGAAACTTTTTAAAATCAGACCCTGTTGAGACTCGACATATTATAGAAGAATTTCAACGTGTGGCTATGGCCCACCCTTCCATAAAATTCTCGATGTACAACAATGAGAAAGAGGTTTTTAATTTACTAAAAGGTAATTTTAAACAACGCCTGATCGCACTTTTAGGGAAAAAATATAATGAACGCTTACTTGATGTTGACGTCTCCACCAATATTGTTACCATTCAGGGCTATATTACTAAACCGGAGTTTGCAAAAAAGACAAGAGGTGAACAGTACTTCTTTGTAAACAAGCGCTTTATTAAAAACCCTTATTTAAATCATGCCATTAGCACTGCTTTCTCCAGTCTGATTCCAAAAGATGTGCATCCCTCCTACTTTCTCTTTATTGAAATTGATCCACATCAAATTGATGTGAATATCCATCCAACCAAAACGGAGATCAAATTTGAGAACGATAGGAATATATACGCTATTTTAATGGCGGGTATAAAAGAATCATTGGGTAAATTCAATGCAGTTCCTTCAATAGATTTTAATCAACCTGAAGGATTTGATATTGACGTGGTTACTTCAAGCTCTATTATCACACCTCCAAAAATAAAAATTGATCCCAGTTATAATCCCTTTGATACTTCTACGGCAAAAAAGAAGAATATGCCTACAGAAATGGAATACGAATCCTTTTATCAATTGGATGAGGTGATCAAAGAGTCGGACGACGAAGAACAGGCTACTGAGATAAACTGGGAAGACGACGAGACGACCACTTACCTTGCTTATCAATATAAAAGCGCCTACATACTTACTACTTTAAAGTCTGGTTTAGTAATAATAGATCAATACCGTGCTCACTTCAGAGTGCTTTTTGAACGGATGTTAGATCAACTTAAAACAGATAGTACTTCAAGTCAGAAATTACTTTTTCCTCAGCCTTTTCAAGTAACACCGTCAAATTATTCTGCTCTTTTACAAATTAAGGATGAATTAAATGACTTAGGATTTTTAATTGATTGGGAGAATAAAAATGAACTATTAATATCTGGTATACCCGCGGTTTTTCCAATGAAAGACCCTATACTTATACTTCAAAATTTGGCGGATCAATTACTGGAAGGTAACGAATCAGAAGAGTTGAATTTGAAAGAGTACATTGCATTTAATATTGCCAGTCAGGTTGCCGTAAGAAAAGGAAATAAACTTGAACAGGAAGAAGTAAACGGTCTGGTAGATGACTTATTTGCAAGTAGTAATCCATATTTTTCACCTAATAATAAACCTATTATGTTTAAACTTAGTTTAGACGAGATTAAAAACAGATTTGAGAATTAATGCTTAGACAATTATTTAGTAATATGGGCCCTATCGTTAAGAATATCCTTATTCTTAACGTTCTTATGTTTTTGGTTGCCATGGTTTTTGGACAGGATCAATACGGCAACCTTCATTTAAACAAAATTCTTGGCCTTTATCTATATGGAAGTGATAATTTCCAACCTTACCAATTGATCTCGCATATGTTTATGCATGGGAATTTCATGCATATCTTTTTCAACATGTTTGCCTTAGTAATGTTCGGCGTTCCACTAGAGCGTGTTTGGGGAAGTAAACGATTTCTGATCTTCTATTTGGTAACTGGGTTTGGTGCTGCACTTATTCAGCAAGGAGCCTCCTATTATCATGTAAGTCAATTAATGAATAGTGTAGCAGATCTAAATGTTGACTGGAGTTTGGTGAAAGAGGCAGCTGGTATGTCGACGGAAACACAAATAGATGAGATTAATGGCATATTGAATCGGGTTGTTAATGAATCCGGAGTAGGCTTTCAGGTATTGGAAAATGTTTTCTTTCAATATAGAATACCTGTAGTTGGTGCTTCCGGAGCAGTTTTTGGAATACTTCTAGGCTTTGGAATGTTGTTTCCAAATACCGAACTTCTCCTCTTATTTTTTCCTGTTCCAATCAAAGCAAAATACTTTGTAATTATCTATGGAGCTATTGAATTATTTTCAGGATTAAGCAACCGGCCGGGAGATAACATTGCCCATTTTGCCCATGTTGGAGGAATGATATTTGGATTTTTCCTGATCAAGTATTGGCAAAAAATCGACAGAACAAATTTTTACTAAGTATAATTGATGTACGCATTTGATCAAAATAAAAAAAATTGGATCGCTCAATTCTGGGATGGAGCATTAATTCAGCGCTTAATATTTATCAATTTTTCCGTTTTCTTATTGGTCAACTTGGTAGCCATCATAGCTTTATGGTTTAATATTGATTTTTTACTCATTAACTATTCTGAAGGCTATACTGTTTCCAGGTTTACTCATTGGTTAACTGCCTCTTCATCACTTGTAGAAACCCTTCAGCGTCCTTGGAGCCTAATTAGCTATATGTTTCTGCATAAGAATATATGGCATTTGGTCTTTAATATGGTCTTTCTCTACTTTGCGGGTCAGCTATTTACACGCTTCTTAGGTGAAAAAAGATTATTAAGCATTTACATTTTTGGAGGGTTAAGCGGATTGGGTTTATACATGCTTTCTTACAATCTAATCCCCTATTTTCATAGTGATTTTGGTATCCCTATTATGGGAGCTTCCGCATCAGTAATGGCAATATTTATTGCGATAGCCGCCTATCAACCAAACCTCCCCGTTGCACTTCCGTTTGTAGGGTCCATAAAACTGAAGTATGTAGCGATGATCTACTTAATTATGGACCTTGTAGAAATTCGTAATGGTTCTAATGCGGGTGGTCATATTGCACATTTAGGAGGTGCTCTCTATGGCTTTTATAGTATTTACTTGTTTAAAAACGGGAAGGATATCTATTATAATCTGTATCCTCTTCTGGAAAAAATAAAATCAATATTTTCATTTAAGAAAGGATTAAAAGTCGATTATCGTTCACCAAAATCCCAACCCTATTCCAGAAGTAAAGCACATTCAGATTATGAATATAATTCGAGTAAGCGTGAAAACGAAAAAAAGACAGATGAGATATTAGACAAGATCTCGAAGTCAGGTTATGACTCCTTAAACAAAGAAGAAAAGGATTTTCTCTTTCGACAATCAACTAAAAACCAACATTAATTGAATTTCACCGGAGGAGTTATACGCTTTGTTCTATTGCTTATTAATGCTGCTGTAGGATTACTTTTAGTGCTTTCTGCCTATTCAGCCAATGTAGATCCGATCGATCAAATTTACCCTGCTTTTTTAGGTTTAGCTTATCCTTTTATCTTGTTAAGCAATCTTCTTTTCTTGTTTGTTTGGTTGCTTTTGAAAAAGAAATTCATGCTCATTTCGCTTGTGGCTATCGCTCTTTCTTTTCCTTCGCTTTCTGACTTTTTTCAAATCAACATTCAGTCATCAAAGAGCGAATCTATCAAAGTAATGAGCTATAACGTTCGCCTTTTTGATTTGTATAATTGGTCGCAAAATACACGTACACGTGACAAGATATTCGATCAACTTGTTAGTCAGAATGCCGATATTTATTGCTTTCAGGAGTTCTATTACACCGATCAAAAAGGAAAATTTGAAACACGTGATACAATTCTAACTTTTTTGAATGCTAAAAATTATAGGGAAGCTTATACTCATAAAATGAGAGGAGGTCAGTATTTTGGAATCGCCACATTTACACGCTATCCCATTATTAATTCAGGAAAGATAATTTTCGAAAACGATATAAATAATATTTGCCTTTTTACAGATCTCAAAATTGATCAAGACACCGTTCGTGTCTATAATTTACATATTGCATCCATTCGTTTCGGCTACGATGATTATAAATTTGTAGAAAATATTGATGCTAAAAGTGAGGCTACAGAACTTGGTCAAGGGGCAAAACATATATATCATCTCCTTGCAAAGGCCTTTAAAAAACGTTCTATTCAGTCGAAAAAAATAATAGATCATGTAAAAAACAGTCCATATCCTGTACTCCTTAGCGGCGATTTTAATGACTCACCAAATTCCTTCTGCTATCAACAGTTTTCTGATGTATTGGAAGATTCATTTAAAGAAGCAGGAGTGGGAATTGGAAGTACCTATATCGGGGCATTTCCTTCATTTAGAATCGACTATATATTTCATAGTGAGGAGTTTGAAGCAATAAATTACTATACATTACCCAATAAATTTTCTGATCATCACGCTATTTTGAGTGAGATTATAAGGAAGTAAAACCTTACTTGTCTATTTATCAGTTCTTAGTGTACCTAAGTGCCTAGGTGTCGAGTATTGAATACTTATCACTAAGACTCTAAGAATCATAAAATATAGTGAATGAAACAATTTAAGAACATAGAATTGCAAGGACATCGAGGTGCACGTGGACTATGGCCTGAAAATTCTATTTATGGTTTTAATAAGGCCATTGAATTGGGTGTAGATGTGATAGAAATGGATGTCGTTGTTACGGGTGATAAAGAAATTCTCGTCTCACACGATCCCTTTTTCCATCCTTTATTTTGTTTAGACTCTGAAGCTAAAGAAATTCAAAATGAGAATGATCACAACATTTACACAATGTCCTTTTCAGAAATTCAACAATTCGATTGTGGTTTAAAATTTCATCATGATTTTCCTTATCAAGAAAAAAAAGCTGTATATAAACCACTTCTTAAGGACGTGATCATTGAAGCTGATAAAAAATGCAATGAACTAGGCATCGTAAAGGTCAGGTTCAATATTGAAATTAAAAGTGAAGAAAGGTGGTATGGAAATCATCAGCCTGATAATGTAGATGAGTATGTTCTATTATTATTAAATGTGCTGAAACATTTGCCTCCTGATCGCTTTAATTTACAATCTTTTGATATCAACATCCTTCGTTCACTTGCTAAAAAAGCGCCAAAAATTCACCTTGCCTATCTTATTGAAGGAATTCCTTTAACATCTACTAACATCGACACACTCGGCTTTCCACTTCATGCGATAAGCCCAGATTATCGCCTTTTAACAAAAGAAATAGTAAAGGGTTTTAAAAATAAAGGAGTGAAAGTCATTCCTTGGACAATCAACGAAAAAGAAGATATGTTAAGACTTGCAAACTGGGGAGTTGATGGAATAATCACAGACTATCCGAATCGATTTATGGAGGTATTTAAGAATTTTAAATAAAATCAAAAATTAACAAGTAATTATTAATCGTTTAAATACAGATTTTCCCCTTATCTAGCTCAATCTTCCCTTCAGATTCCAAGTCCTTTATCGTTCGAATAACAGTCTCTACACGCAAGCCTAAATAGTTTGCCATATCTTGGCGTGTATAGGGAATTCTATCTAATCCAGCCTTATCCATATAAGGTTTGAGTGCATCAATTAAAAATAATACTTTTTCCCTAGGGCTATTACCGAGGGTGACAGAAAGCGTGATCGTTTTTAAGTTTACAATAATTGACAAGTAGCGCATTATTTCACGCGTAATCTCAAAATTTTCACTCAATAAAAGCTCAAACTGGTCTATCGGAATTTCCCGTGTCTCAATTTCGGTTAATGCAATAAAATCGTTATAAAAAGCTAAATTTCCGATATATGTGCCAATACCTATTAGGTGATTTTTACTATTAAAACCATGCAGTACCTCCGTCCCGTCCTCATTGAAAGTGACGATCTTTACCGATCCGTCTACAATGTAGTATATTGACTTAGGAAAGGATCCTGCCTTAGCTAAATAATCATTTTTATCGAACTTCCTGACCTTTGCACCATACTTAAACAAAAGCTCATCGGGGATAGTTATCTGTCTCATTATTAATCTTTATAAGGGACAACGGAAAGTACATGTTCCATTGCTTCAATTCGCGCATCGGTTTTTCGGTCTGCTTTAATTATTACCCAAGGGCTTTTTTTCGTGTTGGTTTCTTCTATCATCCTCTCCTTATACTTGGTATATTCATCCCATAACTCAAGTGCATTTAGATCTACAGGACTTATTTTCCACTTTTTTAAGGGATTATTACGAATATTCTCAAATCTGCTTGACTGTTCTTTTTTACTAATCGAAAAGTAGAGTTTTATTATTTGAATCTCATCATTAACTAACATATCCTCAAATAGATTCACTTCCCGCATAAATGTTTCATATTGCTCTGGAGTACAAAAGCCATTAACCGGTTCAACCATAGCACGATTATACCAACTTCTATTAAAGAATACCATTTCTCCAACCTTTGGTAATACGGTAGCATAGCGCTGGAAATACCACTGTTTTTTTTCTAATTTATTTGGTTTTGGCAAGGCAAATATTTTCAATAACCGTGGGTTTAAATGCTCCGTCATCCTTCTTATCGCACCACCTTTTCCCGCTGCATCTCTACCTTCTGCAATAACAATAACTTGCTTTTTATTAGCAAATACCCATTGTTGCAGTTTAATCATTTCCGCCTGTAGTTCTTTCAATTTATACTCATACCTCACTCTGCGGAGTGCACGTTCCACATCCAGTGTTTTTGGTTTAAGCATATTTCTATAGCCTTCCTTTGTATTCAATAAATGAATATCAACTTCTGATAATTCGATGTCTTTCATACTATTTGTCAATTTGTTTCATTGAACGATAATACCTGTTTACTACATTAGGATCAGGGTGAATTGGAAATGTCGCTTCATCTTTGCCATCGTAATTAAACTGAGACAATACATAGCGGATGCTTTCTAAACGAGCAGCCTTTTTATTATTAGCTTGAATGATCGTCCAAGGACTAAATGCTGTGTGTGTTTTACTAAACATCTCCGTTTTGTAGAATGTGTATTGATCCCATTTCGCACGTGACTTTTGATCAACAGGACTTAATTTCCATTCTTTTAAAGGGTTTTCACTTCTCGACTGAAAACGTTTCCACTGTTCTTGCTTGCTAATAGAGAACCAGAATTTTATTATTACAACGCCGTCTTCAAAAAGCATATGCTCAAACTCCGTTACTTGACGCATAAAGCGATCGTACTGATCGGAATCACAAAAGCCCATAACAGGTTCAACTACCGCTCTATTATACCAGCTTCTATCCATTAAAACTATTTGGCCCGGATTAGGTAATTCTTTAACATAGCGTTCAAAATACCATTGCCCTTTTTCAACAACTGTTGGCTTATCTAAGGCAACAACTCGCATTGTCCTTGGATTCAAATGTTCAACGAAGCGTCTTATCGTCCCTCCTTTTCCTGCTGCATCCCTCCCTTCAAATATAATAGCTACACGCATTTTACTTTTACTGATCCACGACTGAAGCTTTACCAACTCCATCTGTAATTTGATTAAAGTTGATTCATACTCAATGGTATTCAGTGTCTTATGAATAGGAATCTGTTTCTCATTAATGATCTCCATTAATTCCTTTTTACTACTAGCTTTCTGGAAATCTTCAGGAGTAAGAATATTTCTGGTCATATATGTTTATTTCTTTCGTATAAAGATATAAATTGAAGGCGATTAAAACGCAAATAATTCTCATATTTTATATGGATTATATCTTTCCTATATTTAGAAAATATGGTCATGACAATACCTATTTCAGGATTAACTCAAAAGAAAATTTTGACGAACTCATGATAATAGGCAGTTTTTTTATCTTCAAGAACCAACAAGCTCAAATATTCCCTGAATTTACAATGATCATTGATATGATCGAAAATCAAAATAATAATTGGCATGCTATAAGCGCCGATGATTTTGATGCTAAATTGACTTTATGTCAAGAAAATTTGACTGAAAAAAAATTATAAACAATGGAAAAGCATGCCTTATATCCCAATTTATTTGAGCCCTTAGATCTTGGGTTTACTCAATTAAAGAATCGTGTTTTAATGGGTTCGATGCATACCGGATTGGAAGAGGAAAAAGAAGGCTTGAAAAAAATGGCTGTTTTCTATGAAGAAAGAGCCAGAGGAGGAGTTGGACTTATTGTTACAGGTGGAATTGCACCAAATAGATCAGGTTGGGTTGCTCCTTTCTCATCGAGGATGAGTAATAAAAGACATGCAAAAAAACATAAAATAATTACTGAGAAAGTACACAAGGCTGGAGGGAAAATATGCATGCAAATATTGCACAGTGGAAGATACGGTTATCATCCCCTCGTCGTTGCACCTTCTGCAATAAAATCGCCAATTTCACCCTTCAAACCAAGAGCTTTAAGTCAACGTGGTGTAATGAATACCATAGCCGATTTTGTAAATACAGCAAAATTAAGTCAGTCGGCCGGATATGACGGAGTAGAGATAATGGGTTCGGAAGGCTACCTCATCAATCAGTTTATTGCACAACATACTAACAAAAGAAACGACCAATGGGGAGGGTCATTCGAAAACAGAATCAAATTTCCCATCGAAATTGTTAAGGAAATACGGAAAGCAACGGGTCCAAATTTCATTATCATCTACCGACTATCAATGATCGACCTTATTGAAAATGGCAGCACAAAAGAAGAAGTGGTCATACTAGGGAAAGAGATAGAGAAAGCCGGAGCAACAATAATCAATACTGGAATTGGTTGGCATGAAGCAAGAATACCAACCATTGCAACGATGGTTCCAAAGGCAGCATTTACTTGGGTTACGGAAACGATAAAAAAAGAATTAAGTATTCCATTGATTACAACGAACCGAATAAATGATCCTGAAACAGCCGAGAAAGTACTTTCCACCGGACAAGCAGATATGGTTTCTATGGCACGTCCTTTTTTGGCAGATCCTGAACTCGTCAACAAAGCCTTTGAAAGCAAAAAGGATGAGATCAATATTTGCATTGCTTGTAACCAAGCATGTCTCGATCATGTTTTCAAGCAAAAAAGAGCCACTTGTTTGGTCAATCCAAAAGCCTGCTACGAAACAGAGCTAACAGCACAAACTGTAAATAAATCAAAAAGAATCGCAGTGATCGGTGCAGGTATGGCAGGGATGTCATTCTCATTGGAAGCACTTAAAAGAGGGCATTCTGTCGACCTATTTGAAAAAGAATCTACCCTTGGAGGTCAGTTTAAACTTGCTGGTAGAATTCCTGGCAAAGAAGATTTTAAAGACTCAATAAAGTACTTTGAACGAATGCTCGATAAAAACGGTGTAACCTTACATCTAAATTCCAATGTGAGCATAGAGGAATTAAAAGAATTTGATGAGATTGTAATTGCAAGTGGTGTTTCACCAAGGAATGTGATCATACCTGGCATTGAAAATCAAAAAGTAATTTCCTACCCTGACCTGATCTCTGGAAAAAGGAAAGCAGGAAATAAAGTAGCCATTATTGGTGCTGGAGGAATTGGTTATGATGTGGCTGAGTTTCTCACTCATTTAAAATCAAATAACGAAAAGCAGGAGTTTCAAGCATTATGGGGAATAGATGCTAGTCTGGAATCTCCGGGTGGAGTCCTACCTGATGGGGCTAAAAATATGAAGGTAAATAGAGAGGTTTATATGCTTAAACGCTCTTTAGGTAAGTTCGGTTCTTCATTAGGCAAAACAACGGGGTGGATACATAGGCAAATGATCAAAAAAGCGCATGTAAACTTGATTCAAGGTATAGAATATGAGAAGATCGATGATGAAGGACTTCATATTCGAACGGGTAAAAAACGGCACTGCTTAAAAGTTGATAACATCATAATATGTGCAGGCCAGGTTTCCAATACATCGTTATATGATGAATGCATTAATGCAGAACTTAATGTTCATATAATAGGTGGAGCTAAAAAAGCCTCTGAGCTGGATGCTAAATCGGCTATAAGAGAAGGTACTGAACTTGGATTGAGTATTTGAATACACGAAACAATCAATTGTGAAGTGAAAAGTGAAAAATTTGAGCTTTTGATTTTGTCCAACTTTCAAAAGCAATTTTCTCATTGTTGCGGCTCGAAAAATATTTTATAAAAGGAAACAATAATCTTCGCCGCTTTTCTCATTATACCTCTCATCAATCTGGGATTTCATCCCAGGCAATTAAGATTGGACTCCTACAGAGTCCTGCAATATGGAGAGCATAATTCTTGAGAGACATACATAGAATTATTTATTAAAAACGGTCAACACTATTCAGGGAAGTACATCTCCTGTCTTCCATCTTCCGACTTCCGTGTTTTTAACCATTCTAAATAGTCTATCCTTTTCAATTAACTGATTCTTTTTCATACCTTTAGGTAATCGATTAGCGTATCGACCTAAACCGTTTTGTTATGAAAAAATATTACATTTCACTTCTCCTCATAAACCTTTTTTCTTTTACTGTATTAGCGCAAGATGTTGACCTCGAATGGGCCAAATCCTTCGGAACATTATATCATGAAACCACTAGTTCAATTACTAGCGATATAACAGGAAACATATTTACAACAGGAGCTTTCGTAGATACTGTCGATTTTGATCCAGGTGATGAAACATTTAACTTGATAAGCAATGGAAATTACGATGCTTATATTCAAAAATTAGATAGCGATGGCAATTTTATCTGGGCAAAATCTATTGGGAATCTTTATAGCGAAGATGCTCTGTCTATTATTTCCGATGCCTCAGAGAACTTATACGTAACAGGCTCATACTCTGGAACTGTTGATTTTAACCCTGGGCCAGCAACTTATATATTAAGCTCAGAAAGTCTGAATTATCTTGACGTATTTATCCTTAAGCTAAGTAATGATGGTGATTTTATTTGGGCGAAATCATTCGGTGGGGTATCTAGTGAACAAGGCGTTTCGATAGCTTGGGCAAATTCAGAAAATATTTACATAATGGGTTGGTTTTATGATATTGTTGATTTTGATCCCGGTGATTCCAGCTATTTATTGGAATCAAATGGATATGAAGATATATTCATTCAAAAATTAGATTCTAGTGGAGAGTTTATTTGGGCAAAATCCATGGGTAGTATTTATGGTGATCTGGCTAATTCAATAACATTAGATAATGCAGAGAACATTTATATAGCAGGTAGATTTTCGGATACAGTAGACTTTGATCCAGGTACGGAGATCTACGATTTGGTTTCCAATGGTAGTACTGATGCCTTTATTCAGAAGCTAGATAGCAGTGGGAATTTCATTTGGGTAAAATCCGTAGGGAATACTTCTGCTGATAACATTTTTTCAATTGCACTTGATGATTTTAATAATATTAATGCAATAGGGACTTATTTTAATACCGTCGACTTTGATCCCGGTGCAGAAACATATAATCTGACATCCAACGGCTGGACTGATATTTTTATTCAAAAACTTGATTCTAATGGATTGTTTTTATGGGCTAAGTCAATTGGAGGTACAAATATAGATCTGGGTAAATCTATCTTTTGCGATGGATCTGCAAACCTGTATATAGCGGGTGGTTATATAAATACAGTAGATTTTGATCCAAATGAGAATTCATTTGAATTAACTTCAAATGGAAATTATGATGCTTTTATTGAGAAGCTAGATAGCGAAGGGAATTTCCTTTGGTGCAAATCTATGGGTAGCACTGGCTCAGATTATGTATTCGCTTTAACTTTAGATGACGACGGAAATATTTTCACAGCAGGAAATTTTGCCTTTACCGTTGATTTCGACCCTAATGATTCGGTAGTAGAATTGACTTCAAATGGAAATGTTGATATTTTTATTCAAAAATTTAGTCAGTGTAGTGTAAACGGAACATTTACGATTAGTGCATGTGACAACTATACTTGGATAGATGGAAATACCTATACCGAAAATAATACTACAGCAACGCATACCATTATTGGAGCGGCTGAAAATGGATGTGACAGCATCATCACCTTAGACCTCACCATCAATACTGTTGATGTAAGCCTTACAATCTCAGCTCCAACTATTACGGCCAATACAACTGGTGCTGTATACCAATGGTTAGACTGTGATCTTGATTATATGGCAATCGAAGGTGCTATATTTCAAAGTTTTACTCCGACCGAAAACGGAACCTTTGCTGTCGAAATAACGGAAAACACTTGTACTGATACTTCTGAATGTGTACTAGTAACTACTATAGGAGTAGAAGAAGTTTCGGCCTTTGATCAGGTCTCAATTTACCCTAATCCAAGCAAAGGAATAGTAAAAGTAGATCTAGGAAAATTAATGAACGTAACAATCAGAGTATTCAATACAAATGGCCAAAGTGTGTATTTTAAGGAAGATATTGCCATTTCAACTCACCAATTCGAACTAAATGAAGCCCCTGGTGTTTATTATATTGAATTGACTTCTAAGGGAGAAAAACAACGGTATAAACTTGTGCTTAAATAATAAAACGGTCAATTTTATTCATGGATATACAAAATTTGAGTTTTGAGTTTTGAGTTTTGAGTTTTGAGTTTTGTGCTTTATGCCTCCGTCTTCCATCATCGGTCTATTTACCCCTTCGTTGCGGCTCGAAAAATATTTTATAACAGGAAACAATAATATTCGCCGCTTTTCTCATAATACATCTCATCAACCTGGGATTTCATCCCAGGCAATTAAGATTGGACTCCTACAGAGTCCTGCCATATGGAGAACATATTGTTTAAGAGATATACATAAAATTATTTATTAAAAACGTTTAGACTATAATCAGGGATTGTCACCCATCTCCCATCTCCCATCTTCGGTCCTCGGTCTATTTACCCCCTTCGTTGCGGCTCGAAAAACTGTTTTGTAACAGGAAACAATAACCTTCGCCACTTTTCTCATTATACCTCTCATCAACCTGGGATTTCATCCCAGGCAATTATATTGGACTCCTACAGAGTCCTGCCGTATGGAGAGCATAATTCTTGAGAAACATACATAGAATTATTTATTAAAAACGTTTAGACTATAATCAGGGACATACAGGGATGGTCATCCGACATCCGACATCCAACATCCGACATTTAATTTCCGTCTTCAACCTTTCCCCTACTTCATCTCCTCAACGATATCCATCACCTGATAAACGTAGTTGTCTTTTTGTAAGGTCTCAATAAAGGTGTCATTCATTTCAAGCTTTACACTATCCCCTTGTATCAATTCAAGATCTTGATTTATATTACTGATGGCAAAGTCTTTAATAGAGACAAACAACTCTTCAAATTGATCTGATTCTTTTTCAAAAGCATTTTGTTCCTCTCTGTAATCATTCAGGTTTAAGCTAACAATAGTATTATCTCTATCCTCTCTTAGCTTCTTAGCCATTTTCTCTACTTCATTGAATACATTACTCTCATTGATAGATTTTGATGTCGTATTTTGAATTTCCTCCAATTTCCATGTCGAGTTCCATTTTTCGAATTCAACAGGATTGATCTTATCCCATTTCATTACGAAATCTTGTTCTTTCTCTCCAATTTCAATAAATGTATAAAGGTCAGGAATGATTACATCCGGTGTTACTCCATGCAACTGCGTAGATCCTCCATTTATTCTATAAAATTTCTGAGTGGTTATTTTTACAGCACCCAGTGGTTTAAATTTAACATATTGACCACTTAGAAAACGATCCAGATCATAAAAACGCTGGACTGTTCCTTTTCCAAATGATGAATTGCTTCCCACAATGATTCCTCTTCCATAATCCTGTATTGCAGCCGCAAGAATTTCCGACGCAGACGCTGAATACTCATTTACCATCACTACAAGCGGACCGTCATAAGTAATTCCACTTCTTTCGTCGCTTAATACTTGTAACTCTCCATCTCTTCCTCTTACCTGAACCACTGGACCCTCATCTATAAATAAGCCTACCATATCAACTACATCTCGCAATGAGCCTCCTCCATTGTTTCGAAGATCAAGAATTACACCGTCAACCTTTTCTTCTTTGAGTTTTTCCAATTCGATCTCTACATCCTTCGAACATGTTCTTCCATTTGGATCATTAAAGTCAGTATAAAACTTAGGAAGCATGATGTATCCTGTTTTTAAGCCGTCTTTTTCCAAAATATAAGACTTTGCATAAGTCTCTTCAATCACAACCACATCACGAATAATAGGAATGGGCTGCACTTTACCATTTTCCTTTTTAACAGTTAGCACTACCTCCGTTCCCTTAGGGCCTCTAATTAGCTTTATCGCTTCATCCAAACGCATCTCCTCAATATTTACCGGATCTTCTTTTGCCTGCGCCACTGCGATAATAATATCACCTGCCTTTAATTCTCCTTGTTTAGAAGATGGACTCCCAGGAACAATACTTGCTACTTTTATCTCTCCGTCATACTGACTCAATCGTGCACCAATTCCTTCAAGCTTTCCACTCATAGAGATATCAAAGTTTTCTTTATCCTCTGGTGGAAAATAAGATGTATGAGGACCAAATACCCCAATGATCGAATTAACATAGAGTGTAATTCTATCCTTATCATTCACTTGATGAATACGTGTAAAATAAGCACCCATGTTTTTCAAAACACCTTCACGCGCTTCTGCTTCTAATTCAGCTAATGATTTTTCTACGATCGTATCCGATTCAGTCATCAATTTTTCCTGATCACTTAGTTTACGTTCAAGACGACGTATGGTCTGATACTTAAAATTAAGTCTCCATGCATCTTTTAAATCTTCTTCATTCGCTGCATAATTCCTCTTTTCTGCATCCTCTTGAATCGACTCTTCAATAGAAAAGTCAAAAGAACCTGATAAGATATCTTCATAAAAACCCTCTACAAGAACCATTCTTTTGTCTAAAATTTCATTAGCTTTTTCATACAGTTCAAATGAACCTGATTGAATTTCATCATCGATCTTATCACGATACTCGTTCAATAGTTCGATATCCTCTTGCAAAAATAATCTCTTATTATAGTCTAAACGTTTTATATAAAGATCAAAAGCACTTTCCGAGAAAGTATCATTCAAATTTTCCGGCTGATAGTGAACATTTTCCAGATAATTCATCACCATGCTTAGTAAAATCTGATTTTTCTCCTCTGTTTCACTGTTATACTTAACTTTTAACACATAAGAAGACAGTGTTACCAATACGGCGAATGCCAAAAAAATCTTACTCAACTTATTCATCTGCTTTTAATTTCTCTTAGATTGTTTCAACAAATTACACTCAAGATAGTAGCTTCTTAATCACCATTATAAGCTTATTAAAATACAATATCTTGATCGTTCCAAATATATAAATGTTTATGCGTTAAGCCATGTTAAAATTTCTTAAGAGGTCATATTTTAATATAATTGGGATTTTTAGCCAGTCCTTGTCTTAAAAAATCACATCTTTTGACTAAATAAAGTACTTTTATCGGAAAATAAATTAATTGAAATATTACCTTTTTATTCTACTTTTTATCTCATTCTATTCTATCGGTTTTTCTCAGCGATCGAAGGTTGAAAAGGAGTTAAAATACCTCTCATCCGATCAATTAAAAGGAAGAGCTAATGGATCTCCCGAATTACTTGAGGCTGCGAACTGGATTGCAGAAGAATATAAACAAATTGGCCTGAAATCCCCTGCGTTTGCTGATAATTATTTACATGAAGTACGCTTAGTCAGTGTAGAAAATCAGCATAAAAATTTAATTTTAAACGGACTTTCTATCTCCAAAGAAAAATTTTTTGTCTTAGGTCAAAAAGAGAACTTTAAATTAACTAACGCTGATAAGGTCAAGTTATTTGTAGTTTCAGAATATGATGATATAATGGCCATTTTTTCGCAGATCAGACTTATTAATGAGTCGTATGCCGTTTTAATACATCCTGAACATACACGCAGATTTGAGCGACTTTCTCGATATTTTTCCAGACCAAAAAGAGAGTTAGAAAATGAAGAAGCAAATTTTTCTCTTTGGGTATTAAGTGATGAGGAGAGCATTCAGAATATTGACCTAACAGTGATAAACAATTTAAACAGCACAACTATTTTTAATGTTATCGGTGAGCTTCCATCTCCTTCATCCCAAGATAGAAAATGGATCTACTCTTCTCACTATGATCACCTTGGGATCATGCCTAATGTAAACGGTGATTCGATAGCAAATGGCGCAAATGACGATGCTTCCGGCGTTGTTGCTGTACTCGAATTAGCAAGGAAATTCTCTAAGGGAGAAAGACCTGAAAAATCGCTCTATTTTGTAGCCTTTGCAGGGGAAGAGTTGGGACTATTTGGTTCTAAAAAATTAGCTTCTACCCTCGATCTTGATTCGATCGAAGCGATGATAAATATTGAAATGATCGGATTTCCGAATGAAGATCTTGGACCACAGAGTGCTTATATTACAGGCTATGAATTATCCTACCTTCCGGCATTTATGGCTAAGAACACTAAAGTAGAAAAGTTTATGTTCTTCCCTGATCCTTACACTTACCTTGACCTCTTTAATCGTAGTGATAATGCCACTTTTGCAAATTATGGAATTCCTGCTCATTCAGTTTCTACCTATAGTGAAAATGATGAAAGCTATCATGCTGTAAATGATGAATTTGAAAATCTGGAAATCGATCATATCATGGAAGTAATTGAAGCAATATATGAATCAACATTCCCTATGCTTGAACTAAATTACGACCCTGGAGTGATCGATTACAAAACAAAAACAGACCGATGAATAAGATCTTATCTATAATTCTCTTTAGTATTCTCTTTATTTCTTGTGAACAAGAAAAGAAGGATATACTAACACTTTCTGATCCCGATATTCAAAAAATCACTGAATATCAAGACACAAAAAATGTAAAAGAACTTATCAAGTATTTTGTCAACCCCAACAAACAATTACGTGAAAGGGCCTGTTTAGCATTTGGATCAATTCAAGATTCAAGCGCTTTAAACAGTTTATATACAATGTTGGAGGAAGATGAAAATATTGCGCAAGCGGCTGCCTATGCGATTGGTCAAATTGGCTCTCCTTCTTCAATTCCAATACTACAACGGATTCTAACTCGATCGATGAATGAAGAAACTCGTTATGAATTTTTCATTGCACTTGGTAAATGTGGAGGGATAAACGAGAATTATTATCTCGTATCTAATTACAATGTTGGAAAAGATGCACGCGGTACAGCATGGTCATTATTTTACCTTTCTCGCGACCAATTTTTAAATAATGCAGGATTGGAATTAGCTGTTAAAATTTTAGAAAATGAAAGTGATAATGAAACTAAATTAGGTGCTGCACATGCTATAAGCAGAAGCGAATTGGACAGTCCATGGATGAGTCTTTTACCCCTGTTTATAATTGAGAAGAACGACGATGTGAAAATCGCACTGGCCAATGGATTAAAAGGGATGTCGGCTGATTCGATAAGTCCTTCATTATTGGAAAATGTAAAGCTCTCCTCTCCAAATTGTCAACTTAGTTTTATAAGGAGTACGCAACATTTAGAAGAGACCCTTCTTATCGACTATACGACAGGTTTAATTGAAAATAATGCCAACATTAATCTTCAAATTGTAGCGGCAGAATACCTGGCACTTTATCCGGATGAAGCTAAACTATTCTTGAATAAAACGAGTATTGACTCATTGAATTGGAGAGTGAGGTCAACCTTAATAAAAGCTACCTTATCAATTAATAATGATGAACTCATAAACTACTCGAGAGCCTTGTATAATAAGAGCAGTAATCTTTATGAAAAGGGCGAGTTATTAATCATTCTGTCATCTTTACCAGGCAGCAAAGACTGGTTAATGAATGAAATATCCATGCATGATTCGATTGTTTCCACCTATGGAATGGAAGCGGTTTCTAATCTAATTGACCAAGCAGATAATGATGAGAAATTGGAATACGCTCCTTTTCTTTTATCCACTTTATCATCTTCGAATGATGCCGCTATTTCTTATTCAGCCATGTTACTACGTGATTCTGTTTTCATATCTACTAGCAATAGTGATCATCTGAAAGAGCAACAAGCTAAGTTAAGCATGCCTAAGCAAACGGAGGCTTACCTTGAAATTGAGAAAACAATTCAATTTTATGCGGGTATTGATGAGCTTTCTGATCCTAATCCATACAACCATCCTATAAAACTTGATTCACTCGCCTACTTAGAGAGTATTAAAGGATTTTTAGTCAGCACAACGAAAGGAGAAATTTTAATGGAAGTTAATGCGTATGATGCACCGGGAACAGTCATGTCGATTGCTCGTTTAGTTAGTGAAGGCTACTATGATGGTAAATTATACCATCGTGTCGTACCTAATTTCGTTATTCAAACCGGTTGTCCAAATGGAGATGGTTGGGGAAGTCAGGATTATACCATGCGTTCGGTGTTTACAAAGCTTCGCTATACTAAAGGTGCTGTTGGAATGGCTTCTGCAGGTAAAGACACAGAAAGTTGTCAGTGGTTTATCAGTCATTCTCCTACTCCTCATTTAAACGGTAGGTATACTATATTTGCTTATGTTACTCAAGGAATGGATGTTGTTCAAAATATTGAAGTTGGTGATAGAATTTTAGCAATGAAAATTGTTTCCAATTAAGCATGATAATAGGACTGGTCTAACGAATATAATACCCTTCGGATATGAATAAAATTCTCTTTTTACTCCTTTTTATTTTCTCTTCTTTTAGTGCGTATTCAAATGAAGTTAACCTAAGCACAAGACCCGATCCGGAAGGAATAGCAACACCCGTAAGTGTTAGCATATATGTGATTGATATAGAATATATTGATAACCTAAGGCAAAATTTCACTGCCGACTTTATGGTTGTTACCCGTTGGAAAGATGAACGACTAAAAGGAGAAAACAAAACCATGAAATTAGATGACCTATGGTGGCCAAACACTGCTGTTTTAAATGGTAGAGACCTGAGTTCATTAATGCCAAAAAGAGCTCAAATTAGTGAAGACGGTTCGATCTTATATCGACAACGCTATTATGGTAAAATGGCTTGTCGCCTTGACTTAAAAAACTTTCCTTTTGATGAACAAGTACTTCCGTTTTCAGTCATAACCTTAGGTAACTCACCTGAACAGATCGAATTGTCATTTCTTCATGACTTCTCAGGAAGTATAGAAAAATTTTCGAATGCTGATTGGGACATAGGAACAGGATCTGGATTTGTTGATGTTTTTAAGGCCTATTCATCCAATAAAAGTCATAAAGAATTTTCCTTACCTATTACCCATTTTTCGTTCAATGCAAAAAGGCATGTTTTTTATTATATCTGGAAGGTGATCATCCCCTTAATGGTGATTGTTATGATGTCGTGGGCCGCGTTCTACTTTGAACCTGAACAAATTGCGCCTCAAATAGGATTAGCAGCTACCTCCATACTGACCTTGATAGCCTTTCTTTTTAGCTTAGGAAAGATCCTCCCTCCAATAGCTTACCTTACTAAAATTGATTATTACGTGTATTCCTCCCTCGCACTCGTGTTTTTAGCATTTACAGAAGCTGTATTTACGATCAAATTATCCACCAAAGGAAATACCCTAATGGCTAAAAAAATTGACCGATACTCCAGATGGATTTTCCCTCTTATCTTTTTAATGATTTTAGTTCTTTTTGTGACTATCTAATTATTTTATTCATTTAACTAATTATCAACTCATTAAGACAAGTGAGCACACTATTCCATTCAGCCCATAAGCAAGTAAATATCAGTTTTTAACAACTGTTTTTTATAGTTCTTTGTACTATATAACCAATGAAACTATAATTATGAAGAATCTATTCATCCTATTAGCTGCAACTTTATTGCTAGCATGTGGTTCTCCTGAAAAACCGGGAGAGAACCCTGAGGAACTTACAATCAATCAAGAAATACCTGAATTAAGCATTGCAGATTTTGATGAAAAAGCGGGAGAGTTTGTAAACAGCGATGTTATGATCAGTGGAATTGTTGACCATGTTTGTAAACATGGTGGTAAAAAACTACTCTTAGTTAGTGACGATGGTGATGTGCATATAACTTCAGATGAACGATTTGACGATGCATTGATCGGTGAAGAGGTTAAGTTGATCGGAACCGTAGAAGAATTTAGAGTAGACGAAGGCTATTGCATGCAAATGGATGAAGACAATATTAAAAGTCATTCAGAAGGTGATTCTGATGATGAGCTGTTTGAAAGTAAAAAACACTCCATTCAAGTCTATAGAGATTCAATGGAAACAGCTGGTGTAGATCACTTGTCTTACTATTCACTTGTTTTCGTTTCCTTCGAAAATGATGAAGAGAAAGCCTTGGAAGAGGAAAGTAATTAGTATCTTCAGTATTCCGTTGTTATGAAAATGAAAGATGTACGGCGTTGGTTTCGTGTACTCCATCGAGATATTGGATATTTCTTTATTGGTAGCGCCTTGATCTATGGTATTTCAGGAATCGCCTTAAACCACATGGCCGACTGGAACCCTAATTATTCTGTTGAATTAAGTTCTTTTGAAACGGAAAGGTTGATTACAAAAGATACTTCTTCGAATGAATCAATTATTGCTCTTCTAACAGATCTTGATCTAGAAAAGGATTATAAAAAGCACTATTGGCCTAATGATAATGTTGTAAAAGTTTTTCTAAAAGGGGGATCCAATGTTATATTGAATACTGAAGAAGGCTTTGGTCAGATCGAATTACTGAAAAAACGGACTATCTTCTATGAAGTCAATTTCCTGCATTATAATCCTCATGCTTGGTGGATGTGGTTTTCTGATCTCTTTGCTGTAGCCTTGATCTTCCTTGCTGTCAGTAGTTTATTTATCGTTAAGGGAAGGCATGGAGCAACCAAAAAAGGAGGAATCTATATCGCTTTGGGATTTATTATTCCGCTGATATTGCTGTTTCTGTTTTAGAAATGTAGAATTTATTTGTCTGAAATAAATTAAAGGCTAAAGCCGAAATTGTCTAAAATTATTTTTCATTGGGCTAAAGCCCAATGGAATACTTGCCCAATGGAATACTTGCCCAATGGATTAATTAACCAATTGAATACTTAATCGATAGTAGGGCGACGCTACTTTAATAGTCTTCGACTGTACCTTCGCATAGCTTCGGCGAAGCAAGGTAGGCTCAGACCGACCTTCGTAATTCGTAATTCGTAATTCGTAATTCGTAATTCGTAATTCGTAATTCGTAATTCGTAATTCGTAATTCGTAATTTAAAAAACTACCATTCAACTTTCACTCCTTCTCTGGCCCATTTTCTAAGCAAAGGACTAGCACGATATCGATCTTCTACATACTCATCTTGTAGGAAATTGAGTTCCCTTAAAATTACATCGAAACCAACTTCCTTTCCCCATGAGAGAAGACCTTTTGGGTAATTAACTCCTTTGGTCATGGCTAATTCTATATCTGTAGGGCTGGCAATATTTAAGTAAGCGGCATCAACAGCTTCATTAATTAACATGGTTACAATTCTGTTCATGATCTTTCTACCCACCACTTCGTCTTTCATCGCTTCACTCTTCTCAACTCCTTCAGCATAATTATAATAACCCCTACCCGACTTTCTACCCAGCCATCCAGCTTCAGAGTACCTTCTTTGGGTAATTGAAGGACGATAACGAGGGTCATAATAAAAAGCTTCAAAAACAGAGCCTGTAACCGCATAATTAACATCATTTCCAATGTAATCCATCAATTCAAAAGGTCCCATTTTAAAACCTCCTATCTCCTTCATAGCCCAGTCAATGGTAGCAAATCCAGCTTCTCCTTCAGGAATGCCTAACCAAGATTCTTCATGAATTCGAAGTGCTTCACCATAAAAAGGTCGTGCTATACGGTTGACAATAAAGCCGGGTGTATCTTTTGTTAACACAGGAACTTTTCCCCATTCCTTCATCAAGGACATTACCTCATCCGGCAATGAACTATTTGTAGTTATCCCGGGTATCACCTCAACTAAAGGCATCAAAGGCGCTGGATTAAAAAAGTGGATCCCGATCACCCTGTCATTCTTTTCACATGCCGATGCAATCGATGCGATCGATAATGAAGAAGTATTAGAAGCCAATACACATGTATCGCTAACAATAGATTCCAGCTTTGAAAAAACTTTCTTTTTTATCTCAATATTCTCGATGATCGCTTCAATAACGAGTGAAGAATCGGATAATGCCTCCAAAGAACTCACCCATTCAATCCGGGATTCGATCTTCACAGCAAGGTCTTCTTTCATTCTTCCTTTCTCAACAAGGCGATTCAAAATCTTGCTCAGATTAGCTCCAGCTCTTTCAATTGCAGCTGAATTCGAATCAAACACTTTTACTTTATGACCCGCTGTGGCAGCTACCTGAGCTATCCCGGAACCCATCGCTCCCGCACCAATTATCCCTATTGTACTTTCAATCGAAATTGACATATTTATTGATCTTATAAGATGTAAAAATAATTCTTTCCTTGAGGCATTATAAATATTCTTCAGGATAAATAGAAAATTGATCTAAAAGACTAAATTTGTGCGCTTGAAATTAGATAAATAAGACTATGCTTACACTTAAGGCCCTTAATAAAATAGATGCGATCGCAGATGATGTGAATAAGAACGGGATAATCGCAGAGAACATGATAAAAGGTTTAAAAGAATTACGGGAACTTGCCATAATTGAAAAGGATCCTTTGCTTGTTAAAACGATGCGTTTGGTTTACACCTATATTGAAGATGAGGGAGGTTTCGACCTTAATTTATTAGAGGAAGATGAAATTGAAGATATAGAATTGCTTGAAAATGAAGAAGGAATTGTAATCGCAGAGGAAGAAGAAAAAGAAGAGAAAGAGGAAGAAGAAATTTATGAGTTTAGTATTGTTGAGGATTTTGAGGAGAAAAAAGAAAATTTCTTATACTTATTGAGCTTGTTAAAAGACTCTCAGAATGAATACAACAGAATAGAGTTGACCAAGCTTCGTGCTTACCTTTGGGAAGAAATTCACGGATAATATCCGTTTGAAATAATTGAAAAAGATCCTATAAATAATTTATAGGGTCTTTTTATTTTTACAAAAAAGACTCTTTATCAGTAGAAAATGGCTTTAGAAAAGGATTTACATAAAAGAAGCGGTTCAAAATGTGAACTCTGTGGTGATAGCAATGATCTAAAAGCCTATGAACTCCCTTCGTCCCCCTTTGGTGGGATCGATGCGAGCGTACTCCTTTGTAACACTTGCAGTAATCAAATAGAAAATCCTGGAAACGAAGATGCAAATCATTGGCGTTGTTTAAATGACAGCATGTGGAGTGAAGTTTCGGCTATTCAGGTATTGTCATGGAGAATGCTAACTCGCTTACGTTCGCAAGCTTGGCCAGCAGATCTTCTTGAAATGCTTTATTTAGATGATGATACTTTGGCATGGGCAAAGGCAAGTGGTGAAGGAGATGACGAAGAAGATAAAGTGATCCATAAAGACAGTAACGGAGCAGTCCTTTCAAATGGAGATAGCGTAGTATTGATAAAAGACCTGAATGTGAAAGGAGCTAACTTCATAGCTAAACGTGGAACCGCTGTTAGAAACATCTCTCTCGTGTTTGATAATGCCGAACAGATTGAGGGAAAAGTTAGCGGACAGCACATCGTAATTCTTACACAATTCGTCAAAAAAACGAGCTAATAAATCGCCTAAACAAGCAACTTCAATAATAGGTTTATTGCAATGACAAATTAAAGTTCTATTTTAAGGGCTTCATAACCAACCTACTGTCACCGTACTAAACCTATTCCTATGATTAAAAAGTTAAAAGAACTTTAGCATTCCCCATGTCTTTATTTTCCTGTCCGGTATTATTCTATTTAGTGCCATTCTCACCTATGTCATTCCTGCCGGAACTTATGAAAGGAACTCAAAAACCGTGAATCACATTGAACAAACTATGGTTATTCCGGGTAGTTATAAAGTATTACCAAAGCACTATTCGATCAAAGGTTTAATTCTCGGGGAAAAAGTAGATGGAAAGGCTTCCCCAACGAGTATTTTAGGTTTATTCACTTCAATTCCGAAAGGAATCAACCAAGCAGCAGCGCTTATATTCTTTGTGCTCATCATTGGAGCTGTGTTTAATTTAATACAGCATACAGGAACCATCAATGTAATTATGTTTCGTCTAATGAATAAGTTTCGCGAACAGCCCTTTATTCTGTTTTTTGGTATCTTCTTAATGCTGGCTATTAATAGAAAAACGCCTGGCGCGTATGTTGCTTTTTCTTGCAAGATACGTGACAGGCGCTGATCTGCTATCAACAATATTTATCGCCTAATAAATTTTTTGGTTACTCCTCCTTTTCTTCCTTCATTTATCTGAATGAAATAAATACCGCTTTCCAATGAGGAAACATCAACTGAGTTTCTGGCATCTTCTGACTTTCCTTTTAACAATGTTTTACCACTCAGATCGATGATTGAATATTCTATAAATGAATCTGCATTGACTTCAAAAACTAACTTATCCGTAACAGGGTTTGAATAAAATATTAAATCAAATGAAGTATCATAGGTGTTTATTCCTGTTGCTACTTCGTTACAGCCATCAACCAAATTCTCTAATACAGGATTACCTGTATATACTCCACTAAAATGGTACTCAAAGCTTCCGTCACTGCAGATGACAAAAAAATTGGGTTGATACAATGTATTCCAAGTGCCGATCTCAGCAATAGCATCAGCAATTACTGGATTGGGTACAGAATGATCAATTACAAATTGTGCTTCATTTGTTGTATTCGGATCTTTTTCGAAAGACAAAACAATTAGTGTATTTTCACCATCAGGTCCGAGGGTCTCATATAATTCATCAACGGCTGGAAGAGAATTAACGCATATACCACACCAAGTAGCAAACACATCAATTAATACTGTTTTTCCATCGTCCAAATAACTTTGTAAATGATGGGTATTTCCTTCTATATCAACTACAGTAAAATCTGGGAATGTATCTCCTGGCGGTTGTGCAAAGCCTTGTATTTGTACAAATGTTATAAATACAATGAGTGTAAATAGTCTTTTCATAATCCTTGCTTGGTTTGTTAGCCCCAAAAATACACATGTTACTAAATAATATTTGTAAGCTGAACAACATATTATGTTTATCTAACAAAGGAATTAATAATAAAACCCTATCTACATTCCATTCTTAATAAGTGAAAAAGCAACGCTGATATTTCTAAATCACATTTAACTATCTTGCTAGCATGAGCAATAGTAGTTCACGTGTACTTATCAGCCTTATATATATCTTAATAATTGCTGCAGGAGCATATTTGGCTGAATTTTTACCAGAACCTCAGTTATTCATCAAATTATTGATCATTGATATTCTTCTCACCATCATTGTCTTTTCTCAAAGTGCTATTCTTAGAAATGCCAGTGTATATGATCTTTATTGGAGTGTAATCCCCTTTGCATTCTTGTTTTATTGGATCAATGAATTAGATATAGTCACCTTTAATTATAGAATGATGATTGCCATCAGCTTACTTTCTGTTTGGTCCTGGCGATTGTCAATTAATTGGTTTAGAGGATGGAAAGGACTAACACACGAAGATTGGAGGTATCGTGATTTAAGAAATAAAACAGGTCTCTTCTACCCTATTGTTAACTTTTTAGGTATTCATCTCTTCCCTACTCTACTGGTCTTTTTTGCAGCTTTGCCTTTAAAATCAATTTTCATTTCCGAAAATCCTTTTAGCTATGTTGATGCAATAGGTGCTTCCGTAATGGGACTGGGTATATTAGTTGAATCCATAGGCGATAAACAATTACATCAATTTAGAAATAGTGATAAGAAAACGCAGATCATTAATTTTGGGATCTGGCGCTATACACGCCACCCCAATTATTTAGGTGAGATATTATTCTGGTGGGGTTTATATATCCTGGCTATCGATGCGGGAGTAGATCCTTATTTTATATTCGGACCAATACTTATTAGTTTACTCTTTATATTCATCTCTATTCCCATGATGGAAAAACGCTTACTCAATAAGCATAGTGAATACAAAGAATATAAACGCACTACTTCTATGTTGCTCCCGCTGAAATTCTTGTTTAAATAGAATGTTCTTCAAGCTCAGACAATCACTACAGTTTAACCTCTAATACTTTTTGCAGAGACGCAATGCATTGCGTCTCGAACATCAACTAATTAACCATTTTATA
>JAUVAY010000025.1 GCA_030591505.1 Flavobacteriales bacterium
CAAGGGGAAGGGTTTGATTTTGAAATTGCAGGAAGAACCAAGTCTGTATTCTCTATATGGAGTAAAATACAGACGAAAAAAGTAACATTCGAACAAGTTTATGATCTTTTTGCCGTACGAATAATTCTAAATTCGGAAATATCAGATGAAAAAGCTCAATGCTGGAAAGTATATTCTATTGTAACTGATTTTTACCACCCAAATCCTGATAGATTAAGAGATTGGATATCTACTCCGAAAGCGAATGGATATGAATCGTTGCACACAACAGTGATGAGTCCAACAGGTAAATGGGTAGAAGTACAAATTCGGACTAGAAGAATGCATGAAATAGCCGAAAAGGGATTTGCTGCTCATTGGAAATATAAAGATGGAAAAGTAAAAGATACCAACCTCGATGTATGGCTTAACAGAATTCGAGAAATGTTATCTGAAGACGATGAAGATGTATTGGAATTTATTAGTGATTTTAGATTAAACCTATTCGCTGACGAAATATACATCTTCACCCCCAACGGAGACCTTAAAAACTTACCTGTTCATTCAACTGCATTGGATTTTGCTTATGAAATTCATACACAAGTTGGAAACCATGCAAGTGGAGTTAAAGTAAATGAAAAATTAGTTCCCTTAAGTAGCAAATTAAGAAGTGGCGATCAGGTAGAGGTTATTACAAATAAAAAACAAAAACCGCGACCTGAATGGCTTAATTATGTTATTACGGGTAAGGCTCGTGCAGGAATTAGAAAAAAATTAAAAGAAGAAGAAACAGTACAAGCGGATCACGGAAAAGAAATTTTAGAAAGAAGGTTCAATAACCTTAAAGTAAACTTTACCAGTGAAAATATTACTAGTCTTCAGAATCATTATGAACTTGAAACTACATTAGAATTATATTCCCTTATTGCACAAGGAAAGAAAGACCTTAAAAAACTTAAAAATTTTACTGTAAAAACAGGAACAATCACTTTTAACAAACCCATTTTTACTGATTCTGCAAAACCGTCTACACTTCAGAAATTTATTGGCCGACCTGACCTTAAAAAAGAGACGATAATAATAGGTCAAACCAATGATCAATTTGATTATAAATTGGCTAAATGCTGTACGCCTATTCCGGGTGATTCCATATTTGGGTTTATAACAATTAATGAAGGGATAAAGATCCATAGAACCAATTGTCCAAATGCTACGCAATTAATGTCGAATTATGCGTATAGGGTGATCAATGCGCGCTGGGAATCAAAAGAACATAAAGAATTTACGGTAAGAATACACTTTACCGGAGTTGATGATATTGGTCTAGTGAGTAAAATAACTACTACTATCAGCCAAGAATCAAATATTAATATTAAAGCTCTTAGTTTTGACACTAACGAAGGAATCTTTAATGGTGAAACAACGATTGAGATCAATGATACTGAGCAATTAGCGGGCTTGATCTTGTCACTTAAAAAAATTGAAGGAGTATTTACAGTGGAAAGGATTAAAACTGAGGACTTTTATAAGGCTTAAGTCTGCTTTTTTATACCTTTGTGACTTTGCCATCTATTATGCCGGAAAACGATATTAAAGATAATGTAAAACAGATTTTTGCGATGTACCTCAGTCAAAATGGACATCGAAAAACACCTGAACGCTTTGCGATACTCGCAGAGATTTATGATTATGATGGTCATTTTGATATTGAATCATTGTATATCAACATGAAGAATAAAAAATACAGGGTAAGCAGAGCAACACTATACAACACTATCGAATTATTATTGGCAAGCAATTTGGTAAGAAAACATCAATTTGGACAAAACATAGCCCATTTTGAAAAATCACATCGAAGTCAACAACATGATCATTTAGTCTTAACTGATACCGGAGAGCTTATCGAATTTTGCGATCCGAGAATACAACAGATTAAAGAAACGATCGAAGGTTTATTTGACGTGAATATTATGCACCATTCACTTTATTTTTATGGCGTTAAAAATAATAATGGGGCAATTGAAAAGAATGAATCAAAAGAAATTGAATAAATAAAATCAGTTTATATCATATGAAAGTAGATGTTCTGTTAGGTCTTCAATGGGGAGATGAAGGAAAAGGAAAAATTGTTGATGTATTAACTCCAGGGTATGAAATCATCGCTCGATTTCAAGGAGGTCCTAATGCAGGCCACACTTTAGAATTTAATGACATTAAACATGTACTTCACACTATTCCAAGTGGAATCTTTAGAAGTGACAAATTGAATGTGATTGGAAACGGAGTGGTCATTGACCCTATCACTTTAAAGAAGGAAATAGATGCCTTAATGAAATATAACATCAATTTCAATGAGAATCTATTAATTTCCAAAAAGGCACATTTAATTCTTCCTAGTCATCGATTACTTGACGCTTCCTCAGAAAAAGCAAAGGGGAAAAATAAAATTGGCTCGACCCTAAAAGGAATTGGGCCGACTTATATGGATAAAACTGGTAGAAATGGTTTACGTGTAGGAGATGTTTTTGAGGATAATTTTAAAGAAAGGTATACGAAGCTTGTAAATAAGCATAAAACCCTTCTTGATTTTTATGAGTTCGATTATGACTTGGATAGCATGGAAGAGGAATGGATGAAGAGTATCGATTTTCTTAAAAATTTAAATGTAATTGAGTCTGAACATTTTTTAAATAATAAATTGAAAGAGGGTAAGCGAGTATTGGCTGAAGGAGCTCAAGGATCTTTATTGGATATTGATTTTGGTACTTACCCTTTTGTAACCTCATCAAATACAGTTACTGCGGGTGCTTGTACAGGATTAGGAATAAGTCCAAATAAAATAGGAGATGTATATGGCATCTTTAAAGCCTATTGTACACGCGTAGGTTCTGGACCGTTTCCAAGTGAATTAAACGACGATGTTGGTCAGAAATTGAGAGATGTCGGGCATGAGTATGGTGCCACTACCGGACGACCAAGAAGATGTGGTTGGATCGATCTACCTGCATTAAAGTACACGATAATGGTAAACGGTGTGACGAAGCTTTGTATGATGAAAGCGGATATTTTAAGTCATTTTGATGTAATAAACGTATGCACCCATTACCGTTATAAAGGCGAAGTAATAGATTATTTCCCTTACGATGTTGTAGATATAGAAGCAGAACCTATTTATAAAGAACTTCCAGGATGGAATGTTGATCTAACTAAAGTTACTTTAGAATCTGAATTCCCTAAAGAACTATCAGATTACATCAGCTATCTTGAAAAAGAACTGGAGGTACCAATAACAATTGTTTCTGTTGGTCCAGATAGAAAGCAAACAATTATTAGAAGTGTTTAATAAGACAGATATATTCGGTCCTATTCAATTACTTTTTTTATTGCTCATTTTCGTTCTTCCTGTAAATGATCTCTTCGGACAAAAGAAGAGGAGAGTTAATATTATTAATGCGGAGACCTTAGAATATAGCGATCAGTTAGGGGAAAATGTTCAGCGATTAAAAGGAAATGTTCAATTCGAGAACAAAGGAACCTTACTGTTTTGTGATAGTGCCTATTTTTATCCTAACAATTACATTGAGGCCTTTGGTAATGTTCACGTAAATAAAGGTGACTCTATTCATCTTTATTCTGATCTTCTTAATTTTTATGGTGATAAGCAATTAACCATAGCCAGTCAAAATGTAATACTCAATGATAGAGATATGCATCTGAGCACTGAGCAGCTTCATTTTAATTTAAAAGACAATGTATCTTCCTATTATACAGGAGGTACAATAATTAATAAAGAAAATACACTCACCAGTAAAAAGGGGTATTACAACTCACGGACTAAGATCTTTTCATTTAAAGACAGCGTTGAATTAAAAAATCCGAAATATTCGATTATTACAGACACACTGCAGTTCAACACAGTTAGTGAGATTGCCTATTTTTTAGGACCTACAACTATTTATTCCAAAGAGTCGACAATATATACTGAAAAAGGGTGGTACAATACTCAATCGGATAAATCGGAATTAACGCAGAACAATATTCTCTATACTGATGATCAAAAATTAAAAGCTGATAGCATTCTTTATAATAGAAAATTAGGAATTGGCGAAGCCTTTGAGAATGTGAGCATTTCTGATAGTATAAATAAATTATTGATTACCGGTGAATATGCCTTGTACAACCAAGGTACAAACCGATCGTTTGTGACTGAAAAAGCTACCATGATTCAAGCGTTTAAAAAGGACACTCTTTTTCTTCATGCTGATTCACTGTGGGTATATCGTGACACAGTTGAAAATCTCAACGAGATTCATGCCTATTATAATTCTCGCTTCTTTAAGCCTGACATTCAAGGCGTTTGTGATTCTCTTGCTTACATTCAGAAAGATTCTATAATCCGCATGTATACGGACCCAATTTTATGGTCGGAAGAAAATCAAATTACAGGTGATTACATGGAAATATTACTTTTTGATGGAGAAATTAAACAATTGAATATTGATGATCATGCTTTTATCATTTCTGAAGTTGATTCGATTCATTATAATCAAATTAAGGGCCGAAATATGATTGCCAAATTCCGGGACAATGAAATGGATAAGATATACGTTAATGGAAACGGACAAACAATCTACTTTGCACAGGATGATTCAAAAGATCCTATACAAATGATCGGGGTTAACAAACTTGACTGCGCCAATATTATTGTTCAATTAGAAGACAGCAAAATAAAAAACATGACCTTTTTGACCCTTCCTGAAGGAAGTTTAATTCCCTTAGAGAAGGCAAGTCCATCACTAATGAAACTGGAGAATTTTAAATTACATATCGATGAAAAGCCAATTTCTAAAGAAGATATCTATCGCAGGAATTAGTCTGTTATTCTTTTTCTCTTGTAATGCCCCTTCGGAGAAAAGTGAAGAAAACAAGAGTGAAATATCCAATATTAAAACGGCCATTTTCTTTACAATAAAGGAATTCAAAATTATTGATTATGAAGAAATCAATATCGATACGCTATTTATCCAAGTCGCATTTGAACTCAACCCACAGCGCTGGATATTGATCGCCAGAAACATAGATGAAGACCCTGAGGGATTAAAATTACTATTGATCGACCCTACAAAGGGCAATAAACTGCTGTATAGATCTAAAGGTGCTTATGAAAGCATGATATTGCATCCCACGTTTTTTGTTCCGGATAATGAAAAGACGCCTTGGGTTATTCTTTGTGCACTTGGAATGGATGAATCTTGGGGTCAGAATTTATTTTTCATGAATGGAGATGAAATCAATGAAATAGCCTACTTAGACATTGCTAAAAAGGAAGATGCTGATCCTTCTCTTTATGAGAATGGAGAAAGATTAGCGGACATTGCTCCTGACACCAAAGTTATTAAAAACAAAACTGGTTATCACTTCACATTTGGGTGTGATTCTATTATTTATTTTGGAGAATTAGGCGATAAAGTTGATCCTATATTGAAAGGATCATCCATCGGATTTACTTATTTTGAAGGAGAGCTTAAAAGCAAGATCTTACAATAAATCATTTCAGACCTTGATCAGGCGCATTAGCCAAGAATCTTTAACGGCAATTAATAATTCATTTTCAACTTGAGATTTACGTTGAATCGTGGTGTCAAAAATGAAAGTATCCAATGAAATATTCCCTTCACTAACTCCTTTTCTAAAATCAACCAGGTCCATCACTTTTAGTTCATCACCTTCAAAATAAAATATATCACTGCGATTAAACAGGTTTATTTTCAATCTTGATTGGATCTCTTTTAAAAACGTAATTTGAGAGTCTATAGAACACCCACTAACATTAGTAAAGGACTCATCTGCAGAAATAAGCAACAATCGATGTGCAACTATTCGTACTGCTGCTTTTAAACCACTACCATGTGCTGCCCATGTTCCGAGAAAAGTAGACGTTTCATTTAAAAGAACGTCCTCTTCTGCTCTACTCAAATCCTTATCGATCTGATACACCCACACTCTGGCATTATCAGCTATAGATGAAAATTTAACTATCAAATTTTTACTTTTTTACAGGCTTAATGATCTCACTTATATCAAGAACCTCAATTTCCTTTTCCTTGTTAAAGTGTTTCACTCCATCCGTTAACATAGTATTACAAAATGGACACCCCGTTGCAATAATATCAGGATTCTCACTGATTGCTTCCTCCGTTCTTTCTACAAAAACCTCTTTATCTCCTTTTTCCGATTCCTTAAACATCTGTGCTCCTCCAGCACCACAACACATGGCATTGGCTTTACATCTGTTCATCTCTACTAATTCATTCTCGAATTGAGACAGCAAGGTTCTTGGGGCTTCATAAACACCATTTCCTCTACCTAAATAACATGGATCATGGAAAGTGATTCTCTTTCCCTTATACTCGCCTCCTTCAACCGTTAATTTCCCTTCATCAATAAGCATCTGAAGGTATTCGGTATGATGATAAACTGTATAATTACCTCCCAAACCCGGGTATTCATTCCCGATAGTATTCATACAATGTGGACATGCTGTAACTATCTTATCAACTTCATAAGCATTTAATACCTCAATATTCTGCATTGCCTGCATTTGGAAAAGAAACTCATTACCTGCACGCTTTGCAGGATCTCCGGTACAGGTCTCTTCTGTTCCTAAAACAGCAAAATTAACATCAGCGGCATTTAATAATTTAACCAAGGATCGTGTGATCTTGATCGCTCTATCGTCAAAACTTCCTGCACAACCAACCCAAAAAAGCACATCAGGCTTTTCACCATTTGCGGCCATTTCTGCCATTGTTTTAATTCTCATTTCACTCATCGCTTCTGTTTTAAGACTCAAAAACTTGAATTTTCGCTTTTACCTCAACCATATCGGTAAACTTTCCTTTATAGCGTGTTGCTTTCACCAAATGATTATCGATCCAATGATAGTTTCCCCCTCGTGGTTTATTTAAAAGTAAACCGTGATACTTAAAGCCATTTTTCTTAAGCCACTTTTCAGTAATCTCTTTTTGTTCATCGGTTCGCGATGTAAAAAAAGTTATAATATGGCCTTCCTCATACCATTTATTGACGATTTTAAGCGCATCTGGATAAGGTTCAACCGTAGCCATACGCTCTGGTTCCTCATTGGGAACATCATCGCAAATAGTTCCATCAATATCGATCATATAGTTCTTTGTATGATCATCTAATACCGGAGAAATATGCTCCCCATCTACAATTACATCTAATAATTTATGACTCATCTTTCCAATTTAATCTATCTGTAGGCGAGAATTGCCAAGGCGCCCCATTATTCTCCATATTAGTAAAGGTCATTGCTAATTCACTAGGAATTTTTGATTGTTCCATAACTAAGAACCTACGTATATCTATAATAACTTTTAGTGGATCATTATTGACCGGACATGCTTCTGTACATGCATTACAAGTAGTACAAGCCCATATTTCATCTTCCAGAATATAATCTCCCAATAGCTTTTTATCATCTACATTATCCACTCCATTCTTACGCTTATATGCCCCAAGTTCTTCCGCTCTATCTCTAACATCCATCATCACTTTTCGAGGGGAAAGAAGCTTCCCTGTTTGATTTGCAGGACAAACATCACTGCATCTACCACATTCAGTACATGTGTATGCATCCATTATACTCTTCCAATAAAGATCTGAAACATCTTCTACTCCAAATTTTTCTGGAGGAGCAGCATCGGGAGCAGGAGCAGCAAAAGGGTCAGCATTCGGATCCATCATTAATCTCACTTCATAGGTAACACTTTCCAAATTATCCAATTCACCTTTCTTCTTTAGATTAGAATAATAGGTGTTTGGGAAGGCGAGTAGAATATGAAAGTGTTTTGAAAAAGGCACATAATTCAAGAAGATCAAAATTCCAATAATATGCACCCACCACATGCTTCGTTCAATTGCGATCAATGCAGCTTCAGAATCAGGTAAAACCCCAACAAGAAAGCTTGCAATAGGGAAGCTTCCAACATGATGATAACCTATTACATCAAGCGATTGAAGCTTTAGATCAGCTGCATTCATTATTAATATCGCACTCATTAGAACGACTTCAAATACTAAGATCATATTTGCATCTAGAAATGGCCACCCTTTTAATTCAGGACGTTGAAAACGATCTATTTTAATGACATTACGTCTTATTAGGAATATAATACAGGACAATAAAATGGCAAAGGCCAAAACATCAAAGAATCCGATAAGGAAATTGTAAAAATCTCCACTTATACTTAATATCCGATGACTCCCAAAAACACCATCTATCAAGATCTCAACAACTTCAATATTGATAAGTATAAACCCTGCATAAACAATAAAATGTAAAATTCCAGCAACGGGTCTGGCAGTCATTTTACTTTGCCCTAAGGCAACTTTAGCCATTGTTTTCCATCGTATTCCACTATCGTCAGTAAAAGAAAAATCTCTTCCGAGATTAATGTTATAGGAAATTCTCCTAATACTTTTTACAAACATAAAAATGGCCGCAGCCAGTATGATAATGAAAATCACATTTTCTATACCCATGCCCTATTCTTTTAAGGATTCTTGTATCATCTTAATATCCTTTTTACTCAATTTCACTTGCTTATCCTTCTTTCCAAAAACCGAAAATTGGATATAGCGTTTCGGATGTGCCTGCATATCATTAAGCAAACTATCCAATTGCATTGAAGTATTTACAAGAGAGTTATATAAGGAATCATTATACATTAACTTACCCAAAGTACCCTGCCCCTCACTCATATTATCAATCATCCCTGATAATTTATTAAGTGATACTGAGGCATTACTAATCGCTTGATTTAAATCAGACTTCTGCAATGAATCTGAAATAGCAGCCATATTTTTAAAAAAGGTATTTAGATTCTCTTCATTCGCTCTAATATTGGAAACAACTGAATGAAAGTCAATCAAAATACTATCAATCACAGGTTTTTCGTCTGCAACCAATGTATCTAATCTCTTAGCTGCATTTGAGAAAGCAACAAAAGACTCTCTAATTTTAACAAAACTCTCACTCAGATTATCCTGAGCATTTTTATCAAAAATATTCTCAACCGTAATAACGGCATCGGTAACTTTAACCAGCAATTCCTCCGCTTTGTTTTTAAGAGGTGCAATTTGTGCATTCACAGCCTCAGCAAGTCCTTCTTCAATATCAGATTCAAGTGTATCCCCAACTTGGGCCAACATATCACTTTCTCCAATTATTATCGCCACTGCTTTTGAACCTAACAGATCAGAACTAAAAATCCTAATTTTAGAATCAGTGGGGATTTGAATTCTTTTATTCTTTATCGAAAATTCAACCAGGATTCGGCTTCCTCGATCATCCAAAAAGGATATCTTTTTTACTATCCCAACATTAAAACCATTGATCGACACAGTATTGGAGGGCACAAGTCCATTAATCTGCTCATAAACAGCAAAATAAGTACGTTCCTTTTTAAAAATATCGTTGCCTTGCATAAAGTTAATACCCCAATAGACAATGGCTATTGCGAAAATAACACTCAGACCAACTTTATATTCAGTACCTATTTTCAACTTTCTAATTTTTTGTTTTATGTTCCAAAGTTAAGGCTTCTTGTAAATCAATCTTACTATCTCCTTTGAAACTTACAATAAAAGATTCATTATAGTTATTTTTCTGCGCTATTACTTTAAGGTTCTTTGCACTTTCGTAACTCCCAACCCGTCCATAATAGTACTTATATAGCGTATTATATTTTATAACGGAAATGGGATCCAAGCCATTAAAATTAGAAGCTGAAAGTTCTTTTTCTTCACTGGACACAAAGAGTTGAACACGATAATTTAATTCTATACTATCCACTTTATTTAGAATAGTTTCATCTAATAAGCGTGTTGAGTCTATACCTGTTTCGGCTACCTCATTTGAAGATACTTCTATGTTCTTAAAAGTTGATAACGGCACTTCCTCAACGGAAGCAATGTACTTTTTAATCGCGCGATATATTGCAGAAGCCATATACTCTTTACCTTGTGTTGAGTTTAAAAAATCCTCTTCTTTTGGGTTAGTCAAAAACCCCATTTCGATAAGTATTGATGGCATTGTAGTAAAACTTATTACCCAGAATCCAGACTGTTTAACTCCTCTGTCAACTCTTCCCACTCTTGTTCTAAATTCATCCTGCACATTTTTTGCAAGCATTAAACTCTCATTAAGGTGAGCATTTTGTCTTAAGCCAAGTTCTAAATAGGACTCGGGTGAGTTTGGATCAAAACCACTATATTTTTCCTCATAATTATCCTCCAAAAGAATGGAAGCGTTTTCTTTTTGAGCCACCTTTAAGTTTGCTGAATTTTTATGGGTACCCATCACCCAACTATCCGAACCATGGGCACTTTTATTCTCATTTGCATTACAGTGAATCGAAACAAACAGATCAGCTTTATTGCTATTTGCAAATTCTGTTCTCTCTTTTAATTCCGGAAAAGAATCATCATCTCGCGTATATAAAACCTTGATATATGGAAAAGCATCATTAATGTATTTACCAACTAATAGGGTTACATCCAAGGCAATATCTTTTTCCGTTGTTTTATAGCGTTTAGTCCCAAGATTTCCAGGGTCTTTCCCTCCGTGCCCAGCATCAAGAACAATTGTCTTTATAATTGGCTCAATATCAGCACTACTCTGTGATTGCCCACTAACTGGGAATAGAATTATTAGCAAAATAAAGCTAATGTGGTATGATATATGATAAGCACTTTTCATATTGAAATTAAATTCACAAGTTAGTAACGATAAATTTTAAACAACATTATTTAAAGGCTATGATTAATATTAGCTTTGTTCTATCAATCTTCAATTCAAATAAAGTACAATTACATTGAGTTTAAAGGTAGTGTTCGGTAAATTCTTTAACCTATTCTTGTTGATAATAATATCTTCGAGAATGTTTGGGCAAGACCTTGGGCAAGAAATCGGTCACGATAGCTTAACAGTGGTCGAAATGGATTTTGACTCTACTTTTACGGACACAATACTCCCTATTGTTCAAGAGAAAAGTGTTTTGGATCATGAAGTAGAATATGATGCCGTTGACTCGATCGTTTTTGATCTAAATAATAACATCGTTAATCTATACGGAGAAGGGATTGTTAAATATGGGGATATCACTTTATCAGCTCATCAAATATCTTATGATCTAGATAGTTATACAGTTATAGCTACTGGGGGATTAGATTCAGCGGATAATGTAATTGGCCAGCCCATATTTAAGCAGGGAAAAGAAGAATTTGATGCCAAAAAGATCACCTATAATTTCAAAAGTGAAAAAGGATATATAGAGGAAGTTAAAACAGTGGTTTCTGATGCTTATGTTCATGCAAAAATTTCAAAAAAACAACCCGACAATCATATTCATGTAAAAGGAGGAACGTTTACTACTTGCGACAAGCCAAATCCACATTACGGATTCAGGACAACAAAAATGATTGTTATACCTGATGATAAAATAATTACCGGGCCCGGTTATCTCATATTTTTTAATGTAATCCCTATCCCTATTCCACTTCCATTTTCAATGATTCCCGATCAAAATAAGAAATCATCTGGAATAATATTGCCTCGTTATGGAGTTGCTACATCCTCAAAACAAGGATTTTACCTACAAGACGGAGGGTATTACTTTGCTGTAAACGACTATTTCCACACAAGTCTTTTAGGTAGCATCTTTGCCAATGGTTCTTGGGGAATAAAGAGTAGATCAAAATACATGGCTCGCTATAAATTCAGGGGTAATTTTGAAGTTGAATATTTGGATTACATTCTTGGTGATAAAGGTCTTGAAACAGATACTCCTGGGAGGCATTCAGAAAGTGTTATTTTAAAATGGAATCACACGCAAGACCCAAAATCCAGTCTATATTCAAGTTTTAATGCGCATGTTGAATACAGTGGTAAAAATGGGTATAGGGATGACGTCAATTCAGCGGATGATGAATATATTAATCAGAATATAAACTCGAATATTTCTTATAAGTACACCATTCCAAATAGTCCTTTTAACCTCTCATTAAATGCTAAACTAAGTCAATCGATCGATGCAGGCACCCCTGAGTCAGTAAGTACAACCAATGAGATTACTCTTCCTCAATTTGCATTCAATATGAGAAGGGTAGACCTTCCCCTATCATTTTTACGCTCAAATAAGGCTGGTGGGAAAAAATGGTGGGAAAAAATAGGTGTCAATTATAATATGAATGCTGAAAACAGAATTAAGTATAATCAGCAACAGATTGATACGGTAAGCATTAATAGCAGCAATGTTCAAGAATATTTTAATATTAGAAATGGTGTAAAACACAATGCTGCTTTAAGTACAAGCTTTAAAGTAAAGACCATTTCGGTTTCTCCCTCTATACGTGCTAATGGTAATTGGTATTTCAGTCATTTAGAAAAAAACTTAGATCCCATCGAGTTAGTTGAAGTTACTGATACTATTAATGAATTTTCCCAAGTATGGAATGTAAGTGGAGGTGTAAATCTCACAGGAAAATTATACGGAATGTACTCCTTTAAAAAAGATGGATGGATAAAAGCCATGCGTCATCAGGTAACTGCCTCCGGAGGTGTAAATTACTCTCCTGGTCAATCAACACAACAATATGGATATATTGGAGATGATGGTGATTTCGTTAGCTATTCTCCTTATGATGGAGCTATTTATAGTGCTCCAAATTCCAGACCATCAAATATTTGGAATTTCAGATTGATCAATGACTTAGAAGCCAAGGTAAAAACAAAAACAGATAGTAGCCTTGAATATAAGAAAGTTAAATTTATAAATAACCTTACCCTCGACGTGTCCTACGATGCCATGAAGGATTCTATCCGATGGAGTGATATCAGATTATCAGGTCGATTTACTAAATTGTTTAATGTCGTAGATATTAATTATAATGCCATTTTTGATCCTTATGCTTATAATAATGACGCTCGTAAAACAAATGAATCATGGCTTTCTCAAAACAATAGTTTAGCTAGAATTAAAAAAGCAGGAGTTAATGCGAAATTCAGTTTACGAAGTAAGAAAAAAAATAAAAAAATAAAACCTAAGAATGAGGTTGAAGCTGAAATTCAAAAAGAATATGAAGCCAATCCATCTCGCTTTGAAAATCTCAATATTCCATGGGATGTAAATGTTACTTATAACATTGATATAAATAGCACTGCAAAATCGCCAGCTGATGAATTGTTCTTTGAAGAAAATATAAATCACACCTTAGGAATCAGAGGAAGCTTCACCATTTTTAAAATATTTAGAATTAGTGCTAATACCGGATATGATTTTGTCAACTTAGAATGGAACCCATCTACCATAGGTTTATACGTTGATCTTCACTGTTGGGAATTAACAGCAACACTGAGGCCAAATGGAAGGAGGCAGAGTTATTCTTTTTCACTAAATGTGAAATCTCCACTTCTAAAAGATCTAAAAATCAAAAAGGAAGACACTTTTGGTGGTGGATCAGGATTCTTTTAGCCAATTATAAATTAATCGTTTACCTACTGGACATAATACTGACTCGGGATGAAATTGAATCCCATAAGTTGAGTGACTTGCATGTTTAACCATCATTATCCTATCTTGTGTATCTCTTGCTAATACATTCACATCTTCAGGCAAGCCTTCGTCATTAACACCCCAACTATGATAATGACCGATCAGAAACGGAGATTCTATGGAAGTAAAAATTGGATCATTTAAACTGACTTTGCAAACGCCTTGTCTACCATGCAGAACTTCAGGAAGATTAAAAAGTTCTCCACCATAATACTCTACAATGGCTTGCATTCCCAAGCACACACCCAGAATATTCTTCTTTCCTGCAAAGGCATCAAATAATTTAGTAAATAGTTCAATTTCTGAGGGAAGGCCAGGGCCGGGGGATATTACAATATGTGAAAAATCGGCCAATTGATCAATAGTAACTTCATCATTTCTAAAAACGACAACTTCTTCGAATTCTTCAATATAGTGAAGTAAGTTATAAGTAAACGAATCATAATTGTCTATTAAGGCCAGCATTTAAAATCGATTATCACCATCTAATAAATCACCTAAGCCTCCTAAGATACTTCCTTCTCCTTTACGTTTCCCACCCATTCGAGGTGCAGAAGCAATTATTCTATCTGCTAAGCGACTAAAGGGCAAACTTTGTATCCACACTTTTCCAGGTCCTTTTAAGGTGGCAAAAAATACTCCTTCTCCTCCGAAAAGAGTATTTCTTATTCCCCCAACAAATTCAATATCATAGTGAACAGTTCCAGTAAACGCAACAATGCACCCAGTGTCTACTTTTAATATTTCTCCGGGTAATAAAACTTTTTCAATTACCGTTCCCCCGGCATGTAAAAAAGCAAATCCATCTCCTTCGAGGCGTTCCATAATAAACCCTTCACCACCAAATAGCCCTGCCCCTATCCTTTTTTGAAATTCAATCTCAATAGAAACCCCTTTAGCAGCGCATAAAAAAGCATCTTTCTGACAAATCAGTTTCCCTTGCATCTCCACTAAATTAACCGGTATTATCTTTCCCGGATAAGGAGAAGCAAAAGTGGCTTTCTTTTTTTGATTTGATCTATTTGTATAGGTTGTTAAAAATAAACTCTCCCCGGTTAGAACTCGCTTACCGGCTGAAAATAATTTTCCCAACAAACTATTATCTCTTCCAGAGCCATCTCCGAAGATAGTAGCCATTTCAATTTGAGATTCCATCATCATTAAGCCACCTGCTTCTGCAATTACAGATTCATTTGGGTCTAACTCAACTTCCACACATTGCATTTCTTCCCCATGAATAGTATAATCAATTTCGTGCGCTAACATTTTACTAGATTTTCAATTTATAAACTGAAAGTAGATAAATTAATAAGAATGGAATAAAAAACATAGACAATTTTCTATTTCTTAGGCTTCGTAGAACGAACCATCACCCTCCTACTTTTACTATAATCCTCTTTATTTTGATCGTTGTAAATAATATGTTCTTCACCTTTTGCAATGATGGATATTTTAGATTCATCAACCCCCATTGAAAGTAGATACTTCTTCACAGATTTTGCTCTCTGTTGTGATAACCACATATTATAATTCGCATCACCTGAACTATCTGTATGTCCAATTACAATTATTTGATACTCTCTATTAAAGTGAGAGTTATAAAATGATTTTAGACTGTTGACTGCAGAGTTTGTTAAAAAATATTGATCAAAACCAAAGAGCACAAAAAATTCATATTCATTTTTATCCTTTTTAGCATGAGGAATACCACTCTTTTTTGAACGAATTATAACCCTTCGGTTTTTACTTTGTTCTTCATTATCTGAACCAGTGTATAACAATTCTGTTTCACCTTTAGCCACGATAGATATTTTAGACTTATCAACTCCTAATGAAAGCAAGTATTTTTTTACAGATTGCGATCTTTTTAAAGAAAGCTGCATATTATAGTCAGGATCACCAGAACTATCCGTATGCCCGGTTACAATCAATTCAAACTCTCTATTATAGTAATCGGTATAGAACGAATTAATATTATTTATATCTGTTGATGTTAATTCATATTGATCAAAACCAAAGTAAACAGATATCTCATGCTCGGCGTCCTCATCTATATCAAAAGGAACATCATCAAGATCATCCATTTTATCAAGATAGTATTCATCAATATTAAATGCAGTATAAGTAAACTTGGATATTCTTGTCCCTCCATATCCCATGGCAATAAGTTCATCTCTGAAAGTTCCGGCCTCCTCTTCATCAAGTATAGGTTCACCAGCATAATATTTATACTTCTTATCCACAGGATCATAAACTTCACTTACATTATAAATATCATTCACGTTTTCAAAGTGCTCACCATCAATATCAATTCGTTCATTAGCTGAATAGAGTTCAAGCATGTAAGCAACTTCATCATCTTCTATTTCAGTTAAGTAATAATTATCTGGATTAAGAGGCATATAATTAAATTGGAGAACCTTTGCATTAGAAAACCCAACAAGCTTAGCATTTTCAGCGATCATTTTTGCTTCTGCAATATTGTTTGTAAGTCCAATACTATATACCCATTTATCCATTCCTGGTATATGTTTCTCTCTTACTTGATATCCGGCTTTTTCAATCTCATCAAAATAAGAAGCATCAAGTTGTGTTTTACTATCTGCTATAACTATAGTAAATAAGGTATGTTCAAAGCTCAATTCCTCTAAGGTAAAATGATCAGGGTTAAGAGCGCTATAGACAAAGTGATCAATTTTAGCATTATCAAAATTATTAGCTTTTGCTAAGAGTAGCATATCAAACGCAGCGACCATTCCATTGGCCTTATCCATTGTATATATATACTCCTTGGTTTGATAGTTATAGAACTCAAAAACATCATAAGCCTCTCTAATTTCATCAAACATAGAGTGTTCAATACCTAATTTTTCCTTAGATCTAAGTAAGGATATAGTAAAATCATCGCTTGACTCAGAAATTGCCTCAAGTGTAAATTCGTCCGGGTTTAATGGCTCATACTTTAGTCTCTCCAATAATGCATTTGGATAACCGACATTTTTAATTCTAGCATACAAACTACCTGCTATATCAATGTTTTCAAGATTTTTAATAATATAATTATAGTACCCGGAGTTCTTGTCGTCGAGAATAACTAACTCCAAGCCATCTGGCAAATTATCGAAATATGGATCATCAACATCCACTTTATTCTTTGTTTTAAGTAGGGTGATGACAAATTCCGTTATCTGTTCCTCGATTTCTTCCAAATAAAACTCATCCTGTTTCAAAGTTTGGAATACCATTGTCATGATCTTAGAATCAGTAAAACCATCAGCTTTTACAATAGCTAGGTATTCTTCGGCTCCTTCTTTATTTACAAGTGGACCGACAACATATACAAAATCTTTAGTAGGTTCATTGTAAGAATACTTGATCGGATACTTCCGACTAATTTCTCTTAAAAGAGGATTTTCCGTTGGTATAAGCGAATCTGTATGAAAGAGTTCAACACAAAAATACCTGTCTTCCTTATTAATATCACGAATAACAAAGCGGTCCTTATCCATCGAACTGTATATGAAGCGCTGGACCTTTAAGGAATTATATCCCTTTTCAAAAGCATTTTCAAGGTTGTCCAATACGATTGGAAGACTTTTAGCGCTGCTTATAGCTACTACAAATTCATCGGTTTCCGAATCATAGGCATCGATCATATCTCCCTCATCTCTAATATCGTCATAACTCTCATCAGTAGATTTAACACGATTTTCTTCCTCTCCTGTCCTACTCAAAGTAATTCTGAAAACTTCCTCTTCTTCATTAGCTGGTTCCAAATAAAACTGATCTGGTTCAAGTGGGCTGTAAACAAATTTTTGAATATAAACATCCTCCATCCCCATCTCTTTACATTCTTGAAGGGCTATGAAAATATCTTCAAGATCTTCGTAGCCGCCAGCGAGGTATATGTACTCCTTATTAACCTCATCATAAAACTCTCGAATCTCATTACAGGAAGAAAACCCTTTAAATGTTTGATAAACGTTTTGTTTTTCTTTGAATGAGCCTAACACCAATACAAACTGATCGTCACCTGCTGTAAGTTTATCAATATAAAATTCATCATCATTTAATGGCTCATACCTCAATCGGTCGATCTGTTGAAAATGCATTGAATCGTTCATTAATTCCTTCGCCAGAAGAACAGCACCTGGTAGGTTCTTCCCTACATCAACCTGATAATAAAACTTCTTTCTGACGGGGTCATAGTGTTCATATACTTTATGTCCGATCAAACTCTTGTACTTAGGATCATCCATTGAAAGAGGAACTTCACTTGAATCAAAATTGATCACATAAGTAAAGTCACTCTCCACCATACTTGATATATAGTACCCATCTTCTGATAGTTTTTCATAAGTAAAGTTACTTATCAGTGCTTCTTCAAATCCCAATTCTTTCATTGCTTTTAACGTAGCCTTCGCTTCCAAAAGATTAGGACCTCCCTCCACAAAATAAGCTACATTTCTCTTATCCAAACGAATGCTTACAACTTTTCTATCTCCTAATAAATCAAAAACAGAATCACTTTCAATTAAATAATCAGGTGATTTAAACAATTCTATCATATAAGAATTACCTTCTTTTGAAGAACTGATAGACGTAAATCCAGAAAAAGCATTCTTCTCTTTAAATTCCTTTACCCGAATAGATTTAAAGCCATTGTGTTTTAATTCTGAATAAGAAGAAAAAGCCTCATTTAGATCCTCATTAGAACCCATAACATAGTAATACCCTTCACCTTCAACATAAATTTCAGAAACTTCTCCTAAGCTTTCAGGAACTTTTTTAAACTCCTTTTTGAAATTTGGAATTGGCTGATCTGTTTTTCTGAGAACTACAGCGAACTGATCAGAAATTTCTTCGATCGGACTGAGGAAATACTCATCACTTTGAAGTTTCGTATACTTAAAATTCTTTATCACTGCATCGCTAAACCCAGCTTCACGTGCTTCAACAAGGTGACCATAAGCGTCTTTTATATTAAATGTTGCACCAAAATAATAACTATAGGTATTATTATCATTTTCAAAGGTATGAAGCTTGGTTGTATCCTTAATGCCAGAGAAAATTTCATTGGTGAGTTCTATTTTCTCCTCTGAGTTGAACAAATTGATCAACATAACATTATCACTCGTTCCTATTAGATTAAGATAATATAGATCATTGGGTAAAGCTTCATACTCGATCATTTTTACAAAGGCCATGAGGTCTAGGGGTTGAATAACACTAGACATTTCAGCAAGAATATCTTCATCAGATTCATCAGAAACAATAATGTATTTATAAGAACAATAATGAGGGATTATTCCGCCATTGGGCGAACCAAATACAGTTAAACTAACTTTAAAACGCCCCGTGTTACTATAAATATGCTGGACCTGGATTCCTTTTAATCCTTCTCCGTCACCAAAGTCCCAATCATGCTCGATCGCCTCAATATTCGGCAAGAAACTTTCACTTGCATCAAAATCAACTGAGGTATTGATCTCTACGAAATCAGCTACATTAATATATGGTTGCTGCACTCTCTCAACCATAAATTCATATATCTCCTTAACAAATATCACTTGATCATAAACCGTATCAACAATATTTAATTTAACTGTATACCTTCCTGCTTCAGGGAAACAGTACACCAATTGATCGGCAGGAATAGGACTTTCTCCATTGATCATCCATTCGAACTTCAGTGGCATTCCTTCCAGTTCATCTGATTTTATTCTTGGAAAAGTGTAGCAAAAAGATTCTTCAATTAGTGAATCACATTGCCATTCATCTACTTCTGGTCCATGGAAATAATAAAGGTCAAAATAGCCATCACGATTACTTGAAAAATATCCTTTACTCCCTTTATTATCCATGTAAAAAGTATTCTCGTCAAATTTAGAATTGATAGGTGATGGTAAGGCTTCAGGTTTGGACCATGAATCGCCTTCAGCTTTACATTTATAAATATCCAGATCTCCTTTTCTATCAGATGAAAAGTAAAGGTCTCCATTGGAATGGATATAAGGAAAACTATCCCTTGATTTTGAATTTACCTTTCCTTTTAGATGAACTGGATCACTCCATACTCCGCTTACTTTTCTAGAAATAACAAGATCTGAGGCTCCTTTACCACCCTCAATACTTGAAGCAAAGACTATGAAACTTCCATCAGGTGAAATAGCCGGGTGGGTATTTACATAATTAGCATCACAGAATGGCATCGCTTTATGATTGACCCAGTCAATACCATCCCATTCCGCCTGATATATGATTGCATAATTTTCATGGTCTTTTCTAGCTTCGGAAGTATTCTCATTATTTATTGGTCTGGAATAATAAATATACTTCCCATCTCTCGTAAAACTTGCTGGACCATCATTATGTACAGATATTAATTTTTTTGATAAGGTTTTTGGAGTTAAAAAAGTAGTATCGTTTATAATTTGAGCACTATATAATCCTGTTGACCTGCTGTCTGTTTTACTGTCCCGGTACTCAATCCCGATCGAATTTGAAGGACGATCACTGGTAAACACAAGATTATTCTCCCATACAAATGGAGAGTAATCATCAGCGTTCTCACTAATCAATAATCTTGAAACTAATAAAGTGTCTTGGGCTGAAGCTACGTTTATACTTAAAAATAAAAGTAATAATATGCGTAGCTTTTTTTGCATTAGTTTTTATTAAAAGTATCTAGGGTTTGTAGATCTTATATCAAATCCAAATTCATATTGTAGCATTATCTCATGAGAACCGCTACTAAATCCTTGTAATTCCGAAAAAGAGTAGTCATAAGAATAAGCAAAACTAAATTGGCGTGTAATATAGATCTGAAGAATCGCAGCAATCGACTTTGTTGTTCTATAGGTCAAACCAAAAGTATACTTCTCATTAAAGATAAGATTCGCATTAATATCTGCTTGAAAAGAAGATTTAGGAAGCCACTTTAATAAAAGTGAAGGTCTTACCTTTACGTTTCTACTTAAATCAAAAACTGCACCTCCCATAGCGTAGTATGCAATTTGCCCCATTCTCACTGAAATTTCATGACTTTGTTCCTTTGGGTTATCACTCCATAATAAAAACCGTGGGACTGAAAACCCAGCATAATACTTGTTATTATTAAAATAAATTCCCGCTCCAAAATTTGGTTCAAATTGCATTCCCGAATCATAATAAAACTCAGGATCACCATTTAAAGGATCACTGGTAGTCACATCCGACCATTTTGAACTACGTAGATCAAAACCTCCTGACATACCAAAAGAAAGCTTACCTATACCAGGACCTCTTCCACTATTTTTTATTCCTCCTCTTCCGTCCCCAACTTTTATTCTATACGAATGATTATAGTATATACCTGTTCGATTTGTCACTCCAAATTGTTCGCTACTGATAGCAAAACCCATTGATGATTTGGATCTTCTTAATGGACTATTTGCCGATAAACTCTGAATTGAGGGAGATCCATTTATACCTAACCATTGTTTTTTTGCAATAGCATTGGCAGTAAATACCTCACGACTTCCGGCATAAGCAGGATTGATCAACATCGTATTGAACATGTACTGATTAACTGACAATGGTTGTTGTGCGCTGATTGAAAACTCCTCTGGTTGAAGCACAAAAAGATAGGCCACTATAAGAACAGCTCTAATAGCATGTGTGAAATAATTATATATATAATCTGATCTCATCACTATCGCTTAATTATAATATACCCTGTATAGTCTCCAACTCCCTTAATTTTTAGCACAAAATAATAAGTGTCGCTGGGCAGTTGTCCTCCATTGCGGTGTGAGCCATCCCAATCATTTGCATAATCTGTGGCTTTATATACAACATCTCCCCAATTATTAAATACAATAAATTCAGAACCCGCGGTATTTTCTAATCCATTAATTACATAAACATCATTTATTCCATCACCATTTGGAGAAAACCCAGTTGTTTCCTTAATCGGCCTGACATCAATACTCATTTCATCGGAGAAACTTGGGCAAATACCACTTTCAACCGTCCAAGTATAATTACTAATACCAAACAAGAGACCATTAACTGATGTAGTAGGATCATTTTCATTTGAAATATTTCCAGTTCCGGATATCAACTCCCAAGTACCTTGTCCAACGGTAGGTAATAACGCTTCCATTGATGTTGCAAATTGATAATATAGTATTTGATCCGGTCCGGCAGATACGGATTCTTCGAATAGAGGTTCACTATATTCTACAGTAATAAAAGTACTTTCAATACAAATATTATTCGTAACCGTCCACGTTAAAATATGATCTACATAGTCGGAGCTAAGCGCTACTACTGAAAGGTCAAGATCACTAGGTAAAAAGGTAATATTATTATCTGAAGACCACTGTCCGGAACCTGCATTAGGCGACTGAGCCTCAACTACAAGTTGGTCTGCACAAATAGAAGTATCCGACATAAGTATTATTGGAATCGGTAATTCATAAACTTGAATTGTGAATTGAGTAAGATCATTTGTTTCACATTGATTAATATCAAATGCAGCACTGATAGTATAGGTTGTTGTTACTAATGGAGTAATAACTAATTGATAAGGGCTTGTCATGATATCTTCCACCAAATAATCTTGCGTTCCATCATTATATTCAATTCCCCAAGGTGGTGTACCTGTAAATTCTATTTCAACAAAGGTGCTTGTACCTTCACATATTACAGTATCACCATACTCTCCAATAAAAGCAGTAGGAAATTCATTAAATAGAATTTCAACAGTATCTGTTATGCTACAAGTGTTGTTCGTTGCGCTAAGGTAAAACTCATAAAGTCCAAAATCATCAATTTGTAGGGTTGTATTTAACAAGGTTTCATCCGTAAAATTCACATTTCCTGGACCTGTATAAGTCCACAGAATGCTTCCAATATCGTTTGTCCCATTTAATTGGAAACTATTAGGCAATTCCCAACAAGTTATATCGTCAATCCCTGCATCTGGACTTGGGAGTGCATCAATTATTAATGAAACTGTTTGTCCAATAGCAAGGTCACTACATGAATTTGAAGATATAACACTTAGTAATGTGTAGTTTTCATCCACTAACGGACTTACAGTAATAGTAGTATCACTTGCTGATATTCCGTTAATACTATTATTTCCGTTTGCATCAGAATATACAACATCAAATGGTGGCGCACCCGTCATTGTAAAGGTAATTGTTGTACTAGATCCTATACAAATTGCGGTATCCGCAATAGACATTGACGCTGTAGGTATTTCATTTAGTGTTAGATAAAGAGTATCACTATCAGAACAAATTGAAGTATCAACTGTCCAAATTAATTCAAAACTTCCAAAAGAACTACTTGTAACTGCTGCGCTCGGATCATTTAAGTTAGAAAATGACAACCCGACAGGACTAGAGATCCACGTACCCATTCCTAAATTTTGAGAAGCACTCAGGGTATACGTATCATTGATCAGATCGAAACAAAGCTCATCATCAGGGCCTGCATTTGCAATAGGCTGTGGAGTTACCAGAACTTGATTGCTTGTTCCCGGTAAAATAACACAGCCATTATTGTCACTAACAGATACCAAAATATAGGTTGTAGTAGTTGTCGGACTTACTAACTCAATAATCTCATTTAATGAAGAATTGATCGTAATATCAATACTTCCATCATTATACACAACTTCAAAAGGTGCTTCTCCTGTAACATTAAAGGTTAAAGTAGCTTCAGTTCCATCACAAATTTCTGGTGTTGCAGTATATGTTACAGTCGGATATGGATTTAAAACTAATTCAACTGTATCTTCTATTAGACATACTCCATTTGTAACAGTTAAAGTAAGGTCATATATTCCATTAACATCTGTATTAAAAGTAGTAGAAGGTGATGTAGGGTCACCAAATGTCATGACTGTTCCGGGTCCATTAAAAACTGACCAATTAGAAATACCGATGCTTGCATTTCCTGTCAAATTATAGCTATCAAATAATACATCAAAACATAATTCATCATCAGGACCTGCAGATATTACAGGTAAAGAATCAACCTGAATTATTACAGAGCCACTTATTGTATCATTTAAACAATTGTTTGTATCAATAAGGTCAATTAATGAATAGGTAGTCGTATTTAATGGAGATACAGTAAAGGTGTATACATTAGAAACAATTCCGCTAACCGTTGTTGTATCAATACCATCTGAATAGGAAACATCAAAAGGCGCATTTCCACTGAAGATAATATCAATACTTGTATTTTCTTGCTGACATATTGTTGTAGCACCAGAGATAAGTGCATCTGGTATTGGTTTGAAAAGGATATCAACTGTATCAGAGACAGAACAAATTCCATTCACTGTACTTATTATTAATTCATATTGTCCATAAGTATCAGCAGATATATCACTTGTAGGGCTGTTAAGTGCAGAAAATGATATGGAGCCCGGACCTGAGTATGCCCATAAACTCGCACCTACACTTGCCGACCCTGTTAGCGTAGTAGATAAACCACATATTTCCTGATCTACTCCTGCATCAACTACAGGCTCTTCAAAGAATAATACTTGAACATCATTTGAGTTTATACATCCATTATTATCCTCTTGCCAGGTCAATACATAACTACCTTGAGCGCTTGAAGTCATTATTGCAGTTGGATTATTTATATCACTTACGCTAATACCAGGTGGTACTATCCATGTTCCTATTCCTATAGTTGGTATAGCAGCCATAGTTGCATTAAACCCACAAACAACTTGGTTAACACCAGCGTCAGGTGCAGGAACTTCAATAAATAAAATGTCTACCTCAGATGTATCGGTACATCCATTATTATCTTCAACCCATTTTAAAGTATAGGTCTGGAAATTATCAGCAGTGATCTCAGCAGTAGTTAAATTTGCATCATCAATGGTAATACCAGATGGAATTACCCAATGACCGGGCCATGGACCACTAGGAATTGATGACATGTTATAAACTAATCCACATGTTGAATCATCCGTCCCAGCATTAGAAATAGGAATTTCATAAAATGTAATATCTACATTATCAGCACTAATACAATTATTATTATCCTCAGTCCAGGTTAAGGTATACGTCCCATAAGCAATGGAAGTAACACTTGAATTCGGATCATTTACATCTGAAAAAGTAAGTCCTGCTACAGGTGACCATATACCAACTCCAACTGTTGGAATGGCTTCTAATGTAAATGTAAAACCACAAGCAGGATTATTATCTCCTGCAAATGCAATCGGAATTTCAAATACTGTAATGGTAATTACATTTGAATAATCTGCAGCTGAAGACTCACAAGGAGAAGACTCAACTCTTCTTCTATAGTACATTGTTTGCCCTAATGATGGAGCTTGATAATCCAAGCCATTATTAACTCCCGCAGCACTTAGCCATATAGAATTATCCGTACTCTCTTCCCATAGGTAGAGATAACTTCCATTTCCTCCAAGGGGAACTGAACCAGTAATAAGTGCAGGTACATCCAGATCACAAATATCCTGATCTACAGCAATACTATTATTCGTTATAGCGGCAAACCAATCGATTTGAACAGTATCACTTATTGATGCAAAAGGACCAATACATACTCCTGATTCTACAACTCTTCTGAAGTAAGTTGTATTAGGAAGAATACCGGGATCATAATCGATCAAATTATTTGTTCCAGTAGCAGAATTCCATACCAATTGATCAGGAGAAGATTCCCAAGAATATGAATAGGTAGGCTCATCACCACCAGTAGGCATACTTCCTGTAAGCAGTTCAGCTCCATATCCTTCACAAACATCGTGATCAGCAAGAATGGTATTCGCATCAATTGATGGATGGACGTAAACAAATGCAATATCAGAAGTATCATTTGGACAGGTTGCACTTGCGGCAATAACTCTAAAGATCGTACTATCAAGCATTGTCACATTAATACTCGCAGTATTCCCACCTGGCACATCCGTCCATACTTCCATTCCAAATGGTGATTCTTGCCAGATAAGACCTCCCAGAGCTCCCTGAGCTGACAGTGTTACAACAGCATCTTCGCAAACAGTTGTATCTGATGGTACTATTGTACCAGAAATAGGTTGAGAATTAACAATAACAACAGATGTGGTAGAAGTATCAGGTGAACAAAATAGTCCGTTGGTAACTATAACTCTATAAACTATTGAGGTTCCAACAAGGGGTGTAACGGTAACGCTTGTATCTGTTGCTCCAGGAATATTAGCCCAAACAGGAAAACTCGCATCTGCTTCCTGCCATTGTAAATTTCCTCCAACATTATTAAGTAGCATTAGAACAGTACTTTCTCCATCACAAATAGCAATTACAGCTCCTCCATTTTCGGTTTCCGTTGTTCCCCCTTCAGATATAGGATCAACTGTAATAGCAACCTCGTTACTATATACTGTATCACAGACACCATTTACAACTTTGGCTCTAAAATTTGCTGTTTCATTAAGGTTGTAATTGACAAATGAATTTGTTTGTCCAGCTAATTCAGTCCATAAACCTGTACTTTGAGGCTGGAATTCCCATTGAATAGTACCGGTAGTTGGCGGTATCAGGTTTATAAACACCAAAGAACCTTCACAAATAGTAGAAGGTGTTATCAGTGAAGCTGTTCCAGCTACAGAAGGCGCATCGATCGTAACATCAAAAGAACAAATGCTTATGTTACCTGCTGGATCTTCCGCCTCATAAGTAACTGTTGTCGTACCAACTAAAAAAGTACTTCCAGGAGCCCAACCTGAAACAAGCGTTAAAGTCATAGAACAATTATCAGTTGCTATAGGTAAACTATAATTCACAACAGGATCACAGTTGGTCGTGTCATTTGGACAAAAAGTAAATACAGGACTTTCAATATCATTTACAGTAATGTCTTGTGAACAGGCATTAGAATTTCCATATATATCAACTACAACCCAATTAATAGTTGTTGTACCAACCGGATAAAAATCATCAGCATTGTTAGTATTGTTATAGTCATTATAAATTGAATCAACAGTACAATTATCACCAGTAACAGGAGTAAAAATTGAAACATTCGCTCCACAAAAACCTGGTTCACTATTAACAGCAGCAATAGGAATACATACTATCGTAGGATCTTCATTATCTACTACCGTCACCGTAAATGAGCAGGAAATTGAATTTCCACAATCATCGGTTGCAGTATATGTTATTGTACTATCTCCGACTGGAAAACCTCCGGGAACTGCTGATTGAACAACAGAATTCACATTACAATTATCCAAAAATGTAGGACCAGTCCATGTTACAAATCCAAAACAAGAACCAGGAGTAATATTTACAGAAAATGAAGCTGGACAAGGGGTAAGAATTGTAGGTGAAGTATTATCATTAACCGTGACCACCTG
>JAUVAY010000097.1 GCA_030591505.1 Flavobacteriales bacterium
CATTTCAGAATTCCCTTCAGCGTCGATGGTTGTGAATCCCATTGCACTCCCATCACTCGATTCTATGATCACAGGGTTGTCGCTACTTCCTTTTATAAATATGGGACTGAAAGACATAAAGAAGGCTCTTTCCACAAAATCAAGATGAACACCCTCTTCTATTACAAGTGTTTTACCCAAAGGGATGATCAACGGGGAAGAAATACGGTGGTGACCTTGCTTAAATTTGATAATCGTGTCTTTAACAAGTAATATCTTATTAGATTGAGTTACACTATTGCTCAATAATTCTTGACGCGGACTACTAAGCTTGGGTTCAGGCCATGCCATTACTTTCGAAGTATAAGTTTCTTCGGCGCTCAGATCTGTTTTAAAATACAATTTCGTTGGAGCGAATGTGCATTTTACTGATTTCCCCTTTAGAGCTGAAAGGCCTTGATAGGCTTCAAATTCTATAGGCTCATCAAAGGCAACAATACCTTGTTCAGGAAGTTTTTTATTGGAATAGGCAGTTAGAAAGAGTTTTTGAGGATGATAATTGCTAACGCGTATCTCATTGGCTGTTTCTTTAAATGCTTGTAAGGTCATTCCGTCAATTGGCTCCTCGTTTTCATTATTGTAATCACTAAGGATAAGTTTCACATGAACTTCATCATTTTCTAGTTTTGCTTTTGTATCTACCCATTTTTCTCTTAGCTCTGGAAGTCCTTTCAATAGGTAATAAGGGTCGTAGGAATAATAAGTGAACTCACGTTGAATAAGACTAGTATTATAATCAATGTCTTCTTTATACTTATCTACAATTGCGGTTAATTTATTCGAAGATAAATAGTCATCAACAACTTCAATGTATGCTTTATTAAACTGAGGATCGTTAAAAGGACTGTACTTTAAGTAATTATCATAAACAAACTCCTCTTTTATTTCGATGATGTTGGGAGTAAATTGAAAGCCTGAATTATCAGGGCCACTTGTTGTAAAACAATCATAGGCAATGATCTCTAATTTTGATGAAACAGGATCATAATAAAAACGTTCGTTATGCCAACGAGTTGAATGCCAGGCACGTGTTATATCAGTAAAGGCATAAAATTTACTTAGCTTATCCATTTTAAACAATTCAGAAACAGGACTAACATCCAATTGATATTGCTTTAATAAGTTTTGGCCAATGATTAAATTTCCTTTTAACGTAGGGTTTTTACTTGTCTTACCTTTTTTAAATGGAGTGATGGTTGCACATTCAACATAAGGCGCTTTAATGTAATTGTCTTTTTTCTTTTGATTTTTTTGCAAGACAACCCAAAGAGCCTTTTCACTAAATTTAATTATAGGTCCTTCTCTTCGGTCTCTAGATTCAATAAGGTGTTTTGCAAAATGTTCCTCAAAGGCATAGATCCCTCTGTTTTCACCATTCACTTTTACCGGTACAAAACCGTAACGTGTTGTTAATAGATCTTCTTCTTCCAGTATTTTATGGGCAACGTATTCATTAAGCATCCCTCTGCTTTCAGGTTGTTGAATGGAAAACTCCTTCATCCCTTTAAAGTTCCCATCCTTTAGTTTTATCCGAAAAGACAATTTATTGCCCTGAATATGATCCAGCCAATCTCCTTTAATTCTTATTTCGGCAGCTAACTCTTTTTTCCCATACTTAAAAATTGCAGGGTAGGTCCTTTTCGTTTTGTTGGTGATCACTCCTTTTCTAAATGAGACTGCTCTGTTTTTATTGATCACATCTAGGTATTCTTGGTCTATTATCAATTCAATATTATCAATATCATCGTAATTTGGATAAGGCTTCGAATCGTATACTTTAACTTCGAAATCATCAAAATAAACGTCACGTTCAAATTGATTCATTGCAAAGAGTTTAAGCTCTTCTCCATTATAATGAGCGGGAACAAAGGCTTCTAAAATAATTTGTTTCCATCCATTTTCACCTTCTTGTGCTACTTTACTGCTGTATTTTTGGAAACTCAGCTCTTTTATCGACGTTAAAGCTAAGTAGCCCATTTCACCTTTGATCCATATCGTAGCACGAACAAACATGTCTTTTTTCACCTTCCTGAATTTAACTTGAAAGCCGTACATTTTATCGTATCCAAGCTTTACTGAATACTTTCCAGAACGTGCTTCTTCCTCACTTCTTTGCGCAGCACCTGTTAATAAAGAGTCACTTGGACTTACTAAAAAGAGTCGTCCGTTAACTTCTTCAACTTTTTCAACATCACAAGTAAGTGACATCACTAATTCCGGCTCTTTTTCTTTACTGCAACTAATTGCTAAGAAAATCAGTATAAAATATGAAGCGAAATATTTTAAATTGTTGATCATTTAAAATTTTTTGACAAAAATAACAGAAAGGTGTTACCAAAATATATTAATTGCCTGTGAGTTAGAAGAAAAGTTTTCTACATTTGAAATATATAGCAACGATTACTTTATGAAAAGAGTTTACTTGACCTTATTTTCGATTTTATTTGCTTCAGTGATGCAACTGCAAGCACAGGTTTTGGTCCTTGAAGGGCATTACCAAGGGCGTGATATTTATGTTCAGAATCCATTTTCTTCTTCAGGAGTGGGTTTTTGTGTTTATGAAGTAAGGGTAAATAAGGAAGTAACCACCGACGAGGTTAACTCATCAGCATTCGCCATTGATTTTTCTATGCTAAATCTTAACATTGGTGATCCTTTAAATATTGAGATCGTTCATAAAGAAGGATGCGAACCCCTAGTTATTAATGCAGAAGTATTAAAGCCAATAAGCACATTTGAACTAAGTTCGATAAGTGTAGATAAGAGTAATATATTAAAATGGAGCACAACAAATGAGTCGGGTAAACTTCCTTTTATTATAGAGCAGTATCGATGGAATAAATGGGTTAAGGTTGGAGAAGTAAGCGGAAAAGGCACGGAAGAAGAGAATTTTTACCAATTTAAATTAGTCCCAAATTCAGGACTAAATAAAGTTAGGGTAAAGCAAACTGACAGCACAAACAAACCTCGTTATTCTTCCGTTAGTGAATTTAGTAGCAAGAAATATGAGGTAAGTTATTCGCCTGTAAAAGTTAAGAAGGACATTGTTTTCTCTCAACGAACAATGTATGAAGTTTACAATATGTACGGAAATATTGTAATGAGAGGCTATGATAAAGTAATAAATGTGAGTGCCCTTGATAAAGGGAAGTATTACATCAATTATGATAATAAGTTCGGAGATACCTTCGAAAAAAAATAGCTAATAAGCGCTATGATCAAGATCGAACACATAGGAATAGCCGTTAAGGATCTTGAAGTATCAAATAAAATTTTTGAAGACATTCTGGGAACAAGCTCTTATAAAATGGAGCGAGTTGAATCCGAAGGAGTGAGTACGTCCTTTTTTAAGGTCGGTCCAAATAAAATAGAGTTACTTGAAGCAAGTGACCCATCAAGTCCTATCGCTAAATTCTTAGATAAAAAAGGAGAGGGCATACATCACATTGCATTTGCTGTTGATAATATTGAAGATGAGATCAAGCGTCTTGTTTCCTTAGGCTATCGTTTGATCAATGAAACGGCAAAAAAAGGGGCGGATAATAAGCGCATCGCTTTTCTTCACCCGAAGTCGTCAAATGGTGTTTTAATAGAGCTTTGTCAGGACGAACAATGATGTATGTTAGTTAATCATCGCACTTACAATAAATCTTAGTTACACTCCAAATTCATTTAATAACTTGTTATAAAATACCTTTTTTACTACGTGATAAAGCCTTCCATTTTTCTATAGATATAAGTAGGTATTCAGTTCACGTGCTATTTATAGTAAAAGTGAATAATTGTATCATTTTTTGTTATTTTTATCTCCCATAAATACGCTCAAGGTTTTAACTAGGAAATAATGAATTTCACATCATTTATTCACACTCATTTTTTAGGTGATATTTCTCATGGTTTAGGCTATTTAAGGGGAGTAACTTTGGCCCCTAAACAAACATTAAATTACTATACTATATCATAAATTATGGCTGTTGAAAAACAAGAATTAGAAAAGGTTGTGATAAAATTTGCTGGTGATTCCGGTGATGGAATGCAGCTGACAGGAATGCAATTTACAGGGACATCTGCCTTATTAGGAAATGACCTTGCTACTTTTCCTGATTATCCGGCAGAGATACGTGCCCCTCAAGGGACTGTGGCTGGAGTTAGTGGTTTCCAAGTTCATATTGGTAAATCTCAGATTTATACTCCAGGTGACAATGCTGATGTATTAGTGGCGATGAATGCTGCTGCATTAAAAGCGAATTTAGACCATGTTGTAAAGGGGAAAACGATTATAGTAGATATCGATAACTTTAAAAGAAAAGATTGGGAGAAAGCAGGTTTTGAGGCAGATCCTTTGAGTGATGGAACATTAGATAGTTACAATGTGGTGGAAGCGCCTGTAACTTCATTGACCAAAATGGCACTGAAGGATATGGGATTAGACAACAAAAGTGTTGTTCGAAGTAAGAATATGTTTACACTCGGAATGGTATATTGGATGTTTAGTCGCCCTTTAGATCACACCGAAAAATTTCTTAATTCTAAATTTAAATCAAAACAAATAGTTGCTGATGCGAATATAAAAGCACTACGTGCTGGTTATAATTATGCTGAAACGATTGAAGCATTAGCATCAGCATATACTATCCTTCCTGCAGATCTTGAGCCTGGTACATATAAAAATGTAATGGGAAATCAAGCAACTGCATGGGGATTTTTAGCAGCTGCGGAAAAAGCAGGATTGGAATTATTCTTAGGATCATATCCAATTACACCGGCATCTGAGATACTGCATGAACTTGCGCTTTATAAGCATTTTGGTGCGAAAGCATTTCAAGCTGAAGATGAGATAGCAGGAGTTGTTTCAGCGATTGGAGCTTCCTTTGCTGGAGATTTAGCGATTACAACTACATCAGGTCCTGGTCTAGCGCTAAAAACAGAAGCGATCGGACTAGCTTTAATAACTGAACTTCCACTTGTTGTAGTGAATGTTCAACGTGGTGGACCCTCTACTGGATTACCCACAAAAACAGAACAATCAGACCTTTCTCAAGCGGTTAATGGACGAAACGGTGCAAGCCCTGTTATCGTTATTGCAGCGAGTACTCCAGCCAATTGTTTTGACTATGCTTTTATGGCGTCAAAATTAGCATTGGAACATATGACACCTGTTATTTTGTTAACGGATGGATACTTAGGAAATGGATCGCAACCATGGAAAATTAAAACCATGAAGGAATTGCCTACCATCACTCCTAATTATATACCAGAAGATAAGAAAGAGACTTGGTTGCCTTATGAAAGAGATGCTAAAACAAAAGCAAGATATTGGGCAAAGCCTGGTCAAGCCGGTTTTGAACATCGTATTGGTGGTTTAGAAAAAGATATGTTGACAGGTAACGTTTCTTACGATCCAGTAAACCATGAAAAAATGGTGCAAATTCGACAAGAGAAAGTCGATCTTGTAGCTAATTACATTCCTGAGTTGACTGTTGAAGGATCTGAAGGTGGAGATTTGTTAGTTGTTGGATGGGGAGGAACTTACGGAAGTCTATTATCAGCAGTAAAACAATTGAATGTGATAGGAGTTGAAATAGGCTTAGCCCATTTTAATTACATTAATCCATTACCAAAAAATACTGCCGATATATTTTCAAAGTATACACACATTATTGTTTGTGAATTGAATGATGGGCAATTCTTAAGACACTTAAGAGGAGCCTTACCAGATTTTAAATATGAAGGTTATAATAAAGTTCAAGGTCTACCATTTACAGTATCTGAACTTACTCAATTGTTTACAAAAAAATTAGGGGAGATAAAAAAATGAGCGAAGTAAAAACAGTAGAATACACTGCAAAAGATTTTTCGAGCGACCAGGAAGTAAAATGGTGCCCGGGTTGTGGTGATTATGCGATTCTTAAGGCCGTACAAAAGGCTATGCCACTTGTTGGTCGAAGAAGAGAAGATGTTGTTTTTGTATCAGGGATAGGGTGTTCATCTCGTTTTCCTTATTATATGGATACTTATGGCTTTCATAGTATTCACGGTAGAGCTCCTGCATTAGCTTCAGGTGTGAAATTGGCTAATCCAAACCTAAGTGTTTGGCAAATTACCGGTGACGGTGATGCATTAGCGATTGGTGGTAACCATTTTATTCATGCCATCCGAAGAAATATGGGACTGAATATTCTATTATTCAATAACCGTATCTACGGATTAACTAAAGGACAGTTTTCTCCTACTACAGATCTTGGTCATAAAACAAAATCATCTCCTCAAGGGGTGATCGATAATCCTTTTCATCCAGGCGAATTAGTATTGGGTGCTCAAGGTCATTTCTTTGCCAGATGTGTGGATATTAATCCTTCTCACATGACAGGAGTAATGGTTGAAGCTGAAAAGCATGAAGGAACTTCTTTGGTAGAGATCTTACAAAATTGTATCATTTTCAACGATAAAGTTTTTTCTGACTTTACTTCAAAGGAAAACAAATCGGATGCTTTGCTTTATGTTGAGCATGGAAAACCAATGATATTTGGAAAAGAGAATGATAAAGGATTAGTATTGAAAGGTTTTGAATTGGAAGTTGTGACCATTGGAGAAAATGGGATAACCGAGGATGATGTTTTAGTACATGATGCTTACGTTAAAAATCCTACCCTCCATTTTATGATGGTTCGTATGGAATATCCGATGATCTTAGGTGTGATTCGAAATGTTGCTGCAGAACCATTCGAGAAAAAGCTTGCAAAACAAGTACTTGAAGTGGAGAAGAAATCTAATTTTAAAACCATAGATGATCTGCTATTGAGTGGTGAAACATGGGAAATCGTATAAAAGATGGGAATTGAAGCCATATTACTTTTTTTAATTGCCGGTCTGGCGCTTGTTGGAGGAGGGATCCTTATGTCGATGGCGGTTGCTCCAAAATTAAAGACCAAAGTAAAAGCAGAACCTTTTGAATGTGGAATAGAAACATTCGGATCTTCTTTTCTTCAGTTTAGGGTGGGCTATTATTTATTTGCCATCATATTTTTGATCTTCGATGTAGAAACCGTGTTTCTTTTTCCATGGGCTGTAGTGATGAAGGACCTTGGAATGGTTGCTTTTGTTGAAGTATTAATATTTTTAATCATTCTGGGACTTGGTCTTCTCTATGCCTGGAAGAAAGATGCGTTAAAATGGGAATAGATGTAAAGAGAGTGGACCCGAATAAGGGAATCCCCGCTGATTTTCCCGGGCAGGTGATGCCTGCCGGGAATGGAGGAAATATCGTTATCACAAAATTGGATGAGTTAGTGAATTGGTCAAGAGCAAATAGCTTATGGCCTTTAACTTTTGCAACCAGTTGTTGTGCTATCGAAATGATGGCCACCGGTGCATCAAAACACGATTGGTCTCGTTTTGGAACCGAGGTAGCAAGAGCTTCTGCTCGTCAAGCCGACCTTATTATCATAGCAGGAACGATCGTTAATAAAATGGCTCCTGTATTAAAACGATTATACGATCAAATGGCAGAACCAAAGTATGTGATAGCTATGGGAGCTTGTGCAATATCAGGTGGACCATTTTATTATAACTCTTATTCTGTGGTAAAGGGTGCAGATCATGTTGTACCCGTTGATGTGTATGTGCCAGGTTGTCCGCCTCGTCCGGAAGCATTACTGCACGGTATAATGCAATTACAAGAAAAGATCAAATCTACCAAGCCTGGTTTAAGAACTGCACAAATCGAAAAATTTGAGGAGGGATTTTAATATGACAAACGAAGAATTAACAAACACGATCACTTCTTGGTTTCCTGATGTGGAATTTATTGAGGAAGGATCTCAGTATTTAACATTACTTGTTACTAAAGATAAGTTGATGGATGTAATTTCTAAATTAAAGGAAGACCCTTCAACTCATTTCGACTATATGTTTTGTCTGACCTGTGTGGATTGGCCAGAACATTTTCAAATGGTTTACCATTTAAAATCTTCCGACCTCGATCATATGCTTGTTCTTAAAGTAAATCTTGAGGATAAAGAAAAGCCCGAAGTTGAAACGGTATGTAAGCTTTATGCTACTGCCGAACTTCATGAAAGAGAAGTTTATGACCTTTTTGGTGTTGTATTCTTGAATCATCCAGACCTTAGAAGGTTGTTATTAACGGATGACTGGGAAGGCTACCCACTTCGTAAGGATTATGTTGATGAAATTAATATTGTGACCTTATAATGGAAGAAACGATTATAAGTCCTGACGGAACGCAGGAATACTTTATAAATATGGGGCCTCAACACCCCTCTACTCATGGTGTATTAAGATTAGTATTGACTTTAGATGGCGAGATCATCGAAAAAGTGGAGCCGCATCTTGGATACATTCATCGTTCTATCGAAAAAATGTGTGAAAAAGATAATTACCGCCAGATCATTCATTTGACTGACCGAATGGATTATCTCTCAGCGCATATGAATAACCACGCTGTAAGTTTGGCGATCGAAAACGCCTTGGAAGTTGAAATTCCTGATCGTGCTAAGTATATCCGTGTTATCATGGATGAACTTACTCGAATTTCTTCTCACACCTTGTGGTGGGGAGTTATGGGAATGGACCTGGGAGCCATCACTTCTTTTCTTTATGGTTTTAGAGATCATGAATATATTACCGAGATCTTTGAAGAAACATGTGGTGCGCGTTTAACAATGAACTACAATGTTCCTGGTGGTGTAATGTTCGATATCCATCCTAATTTTGTTAAACACGTTAAGGATTTCATCGCTGATTTTAAAACGAAATTACCTGAGTACGATACCTTGTTATCCGGAAATGTGATTTTTCTTGAACGAACCAAAGGAATTGGGATCCTTACTAAAGAAGATGCAATTTCTTTTGGTGTAACGGGTCCAGCTGGTAGAGCATCAGGTTTTTCTAATGATGTGAGAAAGAAAGAACCTTATGGTATTTATGACCAATTGGATTTTAAAGAGATCCTTTATACAGATGGAGATACTTATTCACGTTACAAAGCGAGAATAGATGAGATGTGGGAGTCGATCAAGATCATTGAGCAATTGATCGATAATATTCCGGAAGGAGATTTTCAAGCGAAGACCCGAAAGGTGATCAAGCTTCCTAAAGGAGAATTTTATCAAAAAGTTGAAACCGCCCGTGGAGAATTAGGTGTTTACATCGTAAGTGATGGTAAAATGAACCCTTACAGAATGAAATTTCGCTCTCCGGGATTTTCTAATTTAAGTGCTTTAGACAGAATGGCAAGAGGCGGTAAGATCGCCGACCTTGTGGCTATAATGTCAACCTTAGACCTTGTTGTACCAGATATTGACCGATAATATGTATTTAAGTATATACGACTTTAGTAGCTTTTTTCAATCGATAGATAATTGGTTGACAAGCACCTTCCCCGAACCCATTGCAACGATAATTGTCTGGATTCTTATTGGGGTTTCAGCGATCGCTTTTACTGCACTTTTAGGACTTTCATTAGTATATGCCGAACGTAAAGTAGCCGCATGGTTTCAATTGCGTATCGGACCAAATAGAGTGGGATTTCAGGGAGTACTCCAAACGGTAGCAGATATTACAAAACTAATTATGAAGGAGCCCTTAACACCGGGAACTTCAGATAAATTTTTGTATAACCTAGCACCATTCTTAATGATGTTGGCCCCTTTTATTGTAATAGGAGCTTTACCATATGCTGAAGGATTGCAGGTCATGGATCTCAATGTTGGAGTATTCTTCGTAACGGCAGTTTCATCGATTGGAGTGTTAGGAATTCTTATCTCAGGATATTCAAGTAATAACAAATATTCGTTGATCGGATCGATGCGTTCTGGAGCACAGGTGGTTTCCTATGAACTTTCCGCTGGATTGGCAATAATGGTTATTGTAGTTATGTCCGGAAGTCTTCAATTTAGTGAGATTATCGAAGCACAACGAGACGGATGGTGGATATTTAAAGGGCACTTGCCCGTATGGATCGCCTTTGTTGTATTTATTATCGCAGGTACAGCAGAAACAAACCGTGGTCCTTTTGACCTTGCAGAAGCAGAATCAGAATTAACAGCAGGATTTCATACGGAATACTCAGGAATTAAATTTGCCTTCTTTTTTCTTGCAGAGTACGTAAACCTTTTCATTATCGTAGTATTAGCAACCACACTTTTCTTAGGTGGATGGATGCCATTACACATTGGCGATTGGGAAGCATTTAATAATATAGCTGATATTATTCCACCTATATTCTGGTTTTTAGGAAAAGTATCAGCATTGATCATTTTGATCATGTGGTTTAAATGGACATTCCCTCGATTAAGAATTGATCAATTACTAACATTGGAGTGGAAATACCTCTTACCAATAAGTTTAGTGAATATAGTTTTAGCAGCATTTATCATCCTAATGGGGTGGCACTTTTAATGTTTTAGTATGAGCGCTATAGGAAATTATTTTAGAAGCATTTTCTCCGGATTGAAAACCCTTTTTCAAGGGATGGCAGTTACGGGTTATTATTTTAGAAATGCTAGAAAGGAGATCATCACACAACAATATCCTGATAACAAGGATACGTTGAGAATGTATGACAGATTCAGAGGAATTGTAGTAATGCCTCATGACGAAAACAATTTACATGCATGTACCGGATGTTCGGCATGTGAAATTGCTTGTCCGAATGGAAGTATAGAAATTATTGCACCTCGTGTAGTAGACCCGGAGACAGGAAAAAAGAAAAAGGTGATCAATCAGCATATATATCATTATTCGATGTGTACGCTTTGTAACCTTTGTATTCTATCATGTCCGACCGAAGCTATCGTTATGGATCAGACCTTTGAACATGCTGTTTATGATCGAAGTTTATTAACCCAGATTCTTAATAAACCAGGATCATCCTTAAACCCCAATGTAAAAGAATAATGGAAGAATTAATATTTTATTTATTCGGAGCTATCATCATTACCTTCTCAATTCTTACCGTCACAACACGACGTGTATTAAGAGCAGCAGTATATCTCTTATTCGTACTAATGGCTACAGCAGCTATTTATTTTATGCTGAACTATCACTTCCTTGCTGTTGTTCAGCTTACAGTGTATGCCGGTGGTATTATTGTACTGATCGTATTCTCGATTTTACTTACCAGTCATATAAATGATAAGATGGAAGTGGAAAGTGTTTGGCGCAGATTTACTGCTGGAGCGGTTAGTTTAATAGGGTTTGTCCTTACTTTTTGGGTGATCGCAACTGCCGGACTTGAAACAAAGGTTGGTATTGAGGCTCCTCATGATACCCGAGCCATTGGAATGGCACTGATGAATTATAGTGATAATGGCTATGTATTAGCTTTTGAATTAATAAGTATCCTACTGCTTGCAGCGATGATAGGTGCTATCGTAA
>JAUVAY010000039.1 GCA_030591505.1 Flavobacteriales bacterium
ACAGAAAAACCGTGAGCAAACCCTGCTGGGACAAGAAATTGTTTTTTATTTTTTGCTGAAATAGTGATTCCAAACCACTTACCAAATGTGGATGAATTTTTTCGTAGATCTAAGGCAACATCATAGATTTCTCCTTCAATAACCCGAATAAGTTTTGATTGTGCACTAGGGTTTAATTGATAATGTAATCCGCGAACAACCCCTTTAGTAGATTGCGATTGGTTATCCTGGATCCAATTGTTTTTTAAACCTAAAGACTGAAATGCTTTTTGATTGTAAGACTCCATAAAATACCCGCGTTCATCCTCAAAAACATGGGGTTCAATAATTACTAATCCCTCAAACCCAGTTTCAGTCAATGTCATCCTCAATATTTATTTGTGGGTTTCTCAATAGATCTAAAAGGTATTTACCGTATTGATTTTTAGCCAAGGGTTTAGCTAATTCATTCAATTGTTCGGCATTAATAAAGCCATTTTTATATGCAATTTCTTCAATGCAGGCAACCTTAAGTCCTTGTCTTTGCTCAATTGTAGAAATAAAATTAGATGCTTGCATCAACGATTCATGGGTTCCGGTATCTAACCAAGCCATCCCTCTTCCCATCACTTTTACATGAAGTGTTCCTTCTTCAAGGTATAATTTGTTTAAGTCGGTGATCTCTAATTCACCACGTTTTGAAGGTTTGAGTGATTTTGCTTTTTGGATAACTGTATTGTCATAAAAATACAAACCTGTAACCGCAAAGTTTGATTTTGGATTTTCCGGTTTTTCAACCAGGTCTAAAACTTTTCCTCTTTCATCAAATTCAACAACACCATATCGTTCAGGGTCATGAACATAGTAACCAAATACATTAGCTCCTTTAGTTAGCTTAGTAACAGGTTTTAATGATTTCGAAAATTGATAACCAAAAAAGATATTATCTCCTAGGATAAGGCAAACCGAATCGTCACCTATAAATTCTTCTCCTATTATGAATGCCTGCGCTAATCCATCGGGTGAAGGTTGGACAGCATAGGTAAAAGAAACACCTAGCTGTTCACCGCTTCCGAATAAATTTTCGAAACGGTGTATATCTTCTGGAGTAGATATAATTAATATCTCCCTTATTCCTGCAAGCATAAGTACCGATAATGGGTAATAGATCATCGGTTTATCATAGATAGGAATGAGTTGTTTTGAAATACTTCTTGTCACCGGATATAATCGTGTTCCTGATCCTCCGGCTAAAATAATTCCTTTCATGATTGCGCAATTTTGTTTTCGAAATAGGCAATAGTACTTTTTAGTCCAGTTTCAAGATCGATCTTTGGTTCCCAGCCTAGCAAGTCTTTTGCTCGTTGTATGTCAGGTTTACGCTGCATTGGATCATCTTGAGGTAGTGGGTTGTAAATTAATTTTGACTTAGAACCGGTGAGCTCAATAACCTTTGCAGCGAGTTCCAAAATGGTAAATTCTACAGGATTTCCAAGATTGACTGGATGAGGATATTTATCGGGATAATCCATTAATCGGATAAAGCCATCAATAAGGTCGTCAACATAACAGAAACTTCTTGTTTGATTACCTTTACCATACACAGTTATGTCTTTTCCTTTTAATGCCTGAACAATAAAATTTGAAACAACCCTTCCGTCATTCATGTCCATTCTGGGACCATAAGTATTAAAGATTCGAGCGATGCGAATATCTAATTTGTTTTGTTCGTAGTAGGATGTAAACAATGTTTCTGCACTTCTTTTGCCTTCGTCATAACAAGCTCTTGGACCAATTGGATTAACGTGGCCCCAATAATCTTCCGTTTGAGGGTGAACTTTTGGGTCACCATAAACCTCGCTGGTAGAGGCTTGAAAAACTTTTGCTTTTACTCTTTTTCCAAGGCCAAGCATATTTATAGCTCCCATTACTGAGGTCTTAATTGTCTTGATCGGATTGTATTGATAATGGATAGGAGATGCCGGGCAGGCGAGATTATAGATTTCATCAACTTCAGCGAAATAAGGGATGGTAACATCATGCCTTACGATTTCGAAAGATTTGTAATCCATTAAGTGATAAATATTCTCTTTATGACCAGTAAAATAGTTATCGAGAGCAATAACTTCATTTCCTTCTTTTAGAAGTCTTTCGCATAGATGTGAGCCCACAAACCCAGCTCCACCAGTAATTAAAATTCGTTTACTCATTAAGGATGTTTTTATGGTCACGAAAATACCTATTTATTAGGAGATACAAAGGAAAATTAGCTTCATTTAACTTCCTTGATACGGCTTCTGAAATAGTGATAATCAAGTTCGAAGCGCAGGTTCTCATTATCATATTTTACAATCCCAATAGGAAAATCTTCATACCTTGATTTTTCTGCAAGATCATCTTCAAACTCTTCGTCCATCCTGATGATGCATTTGTAAATAGGTAAATAGAAATAGTCTTCGGGAATTTTTGTATCCACAACCAATGCACTGTATCTAGAGGTTTCGTCCGGAAACACGAGTGTGTAATATTTATTCAGTTCTAAAACGTACTCAAATTTGCCGTTTTTTCTGCTTATTAGAGTATCGATCTGTTTATTGTTTTCAAAGACGATAACGGACTGATTTGCCAATGCTTTACCGTCTATCATAACGCGTCCAACAATCTTTAAAGTCTCATAATCAGGTTCCTGAGCAGAGAGGGTAGAGAAAAGACTACTAAAAAAGATTAATAGTATTATTCTAATAAAAAACATCTGGTCTAGATTTAGCGACAAGTTAATCCAAATTTTAGTACAAAAAAAGTGGGTGACTACCAATCACCCACCAAGGTTTGTAAATACAAACTAACTTACTTTACCTATTATGAAAACTTACCTAAACCGAAATAAAATTATAGTAAAAGATCGTTAACGCAAAGGGAATCAAATGATAATAGACTTATATGCAGTATATCACAGATGAATAGCAATATAAATACGACCAAAATGAATAAGGGGTATGCAAAACATACCCCTTATTACTAACAACTAACCAAACTAATCAGTTATGAAAACTAACCTAAACCTGACCTCATATAAGTAAAAAGTGTGCCAAACAATGATGGTATCATAAAGTTCTGAATATCAACACTAAGGCATTTGCGAGTAGTTACAAAAGGTATCATAATGGGAATCGTTGTGCCATTATGAAACAAATGTTAGTCATTTAAATAAAAAGGGTCCCGATATATCGGGACCCTTTTGAGCTGTGGTGCCACCTGGAATCGAACCAGGGACACAAGGATTTTCAGTCCTTTGCTCTACCAACTGAGCTATGGCACCAGCTGTTTTTCGAGCGCAAATGTAGTATAATTTATATTGTACAAAATATTTATTCAATTTTATTTTCTGTAAGATATGGTATTAAGTACTAATTTCACCAAATGAATCTTGTGTTTGATTTAGGAAATACCCAATTGAAAATTGGTGTTTTTAGTAGTAGTTCGCTTATATCTACTCATGTTATTCATTATCATGAATTAGAAAAGCTTGAAAAGTTGATTTCATCAATAGAAATTGATAAAATTGCTTTGAGTAGTGTAAGAAATATTCCCGAAAAGTTAAAAGAATTATTAAAACAATATGAGAGTGTGTATTATTTTGATATTCATTCTGACATTCCAATTAACATAGAATACAGTACGCCTGAAACCCTAGGACATGATAGAGTATGCAATGTTATTGGTGCACATGTATTATATCCAAATAAAAATGTTTTGGTTATTGATCTCGGAACGTGTAATAAATACGATTTTATTAGTTCGAAAGCTAACTACATAGGAGGTGCAATTTCACCTGGCTTTAAAATGCGTTTTGATTCAATGAATCATTTTACAGACCAGCTTCCATTAATCGATCCGATTATTTCTGAAAAATTCATTGGTGATTCAACCATAAACTCAATGACATCAGGCGCTTTTTATGGAATTATTGGAGAAATAAATTTCTATGTAGAACAATATGAACGTCAATTTCACGATATAAATGTTGTGATAATTGGTGGTTTTGCAAGATACTTTGAAAAAGCCTTAAAAAATCACATCTTTGCGCACCCATATTTGACCCTAATAGGATTGAACACATTATTGAATTTTCAGAAAGAAAAATGAGATTGAGGATTTTTTTATTGATAATGGTATTTATACCAGCTATGTTGATTGGGCAATCTACATCTATTTCCCCCTATTCTGGCTTTGGACTTGGCGAAATAGCTCCTCAAGGTTATGACAATTCATTTGCTATGGGTGGTACCGGGTTTGGGTTTTATGATTCACTATCCATTAACCCGTTAAATCCAGCTTCTTATGCTAACTTCAAGCCCTACAATCCGATATTACAAGTAGCTTATAAAGGACAGGTAATGAATGTTTCGTCCAGTGTTAATTCTGAACAGCTAAATAATGGGACGATAAATAATATTTCCTTAGGGTTTAAACTAGGGAAAAAGGTAGGATGGGCTCTTGGCTTTAACCCGGCAACAACAGTTGGATATAAAATCGTTGTTAAAGAAGAATTTACTGATGCTGATGGTGAAAGCTTTCCGGTTAGCTTTGAATTTGAAGGAGATGGTGGTTATGCTAAAATATATACAGGGTTCGCATATAGTATATTTGAGAAAAAAGATTCGGTTTTAGGTGAATTATCCTCTTTAAGTGCAGGGGTGAATATTAACTTTTATACTGGTAATAAAAGATCGCTGTATGATGTGCTGTTCGAATCCGGTGACTTTTCTTACTACAATACACGCTATGAAGAATCGCAGATCATATCAGATTTCGGATTTGATTTTGGTGTTCAATACCAGACTTTTCTTAAGAAAGTTTCTCCTACTGATTATGTAAACCTTTCTCTGGGTGTCACATTTAATATTCCGAAAAACATGAATACCAAATGGAAATCATTTTATTATACTTATTCGTTTGATGCAGATGAAGAAATATTTCCAAGAGATACTATCTTTTTTAATGATGACTTAAATGGTGATACATTTATTCCGTTACGAATGGGTGTAGGAATGATGTTGGATTTTAGTGGAAAATTGCAATTTGCACTTGATTTTGAAGAGCAAAAATGGGATGACTTTAAGCAAGTTTTAGTGATTAATAATAATGAAATAGAAATTCCAAATAAGACATTGGTTTCGAGTTGGAGAGTGTCCACAGGATTTCAATATACTATTGTGCCTTTATCAATGAGGAAAATGAACACTCCATACCTTAAAACGATTATTTATAGAGTTGGTGGTCGTTATGAAAGCAACTATTTAAAATTTGAGGATTATCAATTGATAGATAAGGCAGTAAGCCTAGGATTTAACTTCCCTCTGTCTCGATCTCAGTCTTATTCTAGCATTAATTTTGGCATGGAATTTGGCACTCAAGGAACTATCGATAGTGGATTGATAAAACAAGACTATTTTAATTTTATGGTAGGTGTTACACTTTTACCCCATAGGTTTAATAAATGGTTTATGAAGAAAAAATATAATTAGGAACCGAATTGTAATTTAAAAAATATGAAAAAGTATAGTTGGATTTTTGCGTTGATGATAATTGCAGGAAGTGTTTTTGGACAAGGGAAGTATGGTAGTACACCTGAAGATAGTGTTGAGTGTATTACTAATATATCGCTTTATAAAGAGCATTATAAACAAAAGAATTATATAGATGCTAAAGAAGGGTGGATCAATGTTTTTGAAGGATGTCCACAATCTCAAAAATCAACCTATTTAAATGGGGTGAAGATGTATCGGGCTTTTATTGCTAAGGAAAGTGATCCAGCAATAAAAAGTATCCTTATTGATACCTTATTTATGATCTATGACAGAAGAATCGAATATTTTAAACAAGAAGCGTATGTTTTGGGAAGAAAGGGTAGTGATATGACCAAATATGGGAAAGATGATCTACTACCAGCTTATGAAACGCTGAAGAAATCAGTTTACTTAGGTAAAACCAATACTGAAGCAGGTGTTTTTGTAAAATATTATCAAACGATCTATTTATTATATTCTGATGAGAAACTGGATAAAACTGTTTTGATAGAAGAGTACCTTCCGCTTTCTGAATTCATTAACGGCGCACTATTTAATAATAAAGCCAATCTGATTGAAGCAACCACGGATAAGAATAAAAAGAGATATACTACAAAGGTTGAGCAGTATACTTCAGCAAAAAGTACAATTGATGATATTTTTATAAAAATTGCGCTTTGTGGCGATATCGAACCTATTATTGAAAAGAGAATTGGTGAGAACCCTGAGGATCTTCAAACGCTAAGAGTTGCAAGTTTCTTATTGGCAAAAAGAGAATGTACTGATAGTGAGATATTTGCAACGGTTTCTGTAAAACTTTATGAATTAGAACCTTCGGCACGTTCGGCTTATGGTTTAGGATTACTTATGAGTAAGAGAAAGCAATATAGTGATGCAGCTAAGTATTTAAAAGAAGCTGTTGAACTTTGTGAAGATTGTCCTGATAAAGAAAAATATTTGATAAAAGCTGCTAAGGTGTTCTATTTTGAGAAACAAAATAAAACTGCTGCTAAGTATGCTAGACAAGCTATTAAGTTAAACCCTAACAACGGAGATGCCTACTTAACAATTGGAATGGCAATAGCGGGAAGCGCTGATGATTGTAGTTCAGATGCTATTGAAAAATCAGCTGTTTATTGGTTGGCAACAGATTATTTTTATAAAGCGAAAGCTATTGATCCTTCAGTTGCAGCCCAAGCCAATAAGTATATTGCAACCTATAAAAAATATTTTGCAAATAAAGAAGCCGTTTTCTTTGCCAACTTAAAAGAAGGAGATAGTTATACAGTTGGTTGCTGGGGTGAGAATACTAAAGTGAAAATTAATTAATGAGAATTAGTTGATCAAAAAAAATAAGATATTATCTATAAGCACCTTTGTCTTTTTGACATTGGTGCTTTTTTCATGTAAGAACTCACTTACAGAAGTGAAGGAGATTGGTAATTTCGAAGAATTGCCGGTTAAAGAATCTTTTGAAGTTACTTACCTTCGCTCGCAACATGGATTAGTTGGAAACCGTATGTATGCACCACTGGTTCAGCAGTTTAAAAATAGAAATACGATAATGCCTTTTGGGTTTAAACTGGAGTTCTTAGATTCTAACTTGAATACCACCGCTTTCCTTGAAGCTAATTATGGGGAAATTTTAAGAGAAGAAGGGAGAATGATCGCTAGAGACAGTGTGATACTTATCAATTTCAAAAATGAAGAATTGTATACCGAAGAGTTGATCTGGGTACAGGATAGCGCACGTGTTTTTACCGACAAATATGTTAAGATCGTACGTAATGATGTTGTCATTCATGGAAAAGGGTTTGAATCTAAAGAGGATTTTTCAGAATATGTTATAAAGAAAATAACCGGACAGTATTATTTAGATGAGGAAACAATTACTGGAAAGGATGATGAAAAAGAATAATATTATAAATTGATCTCATACATATTCTACTATGAAAAATATGCAGCGTATAAATAAATTTTTAGAAATTTTCTGGCTGGCCGTCTCTATAATTTCAGTAATATTAATAGTATATGTATACTCGTCAATAGGAATAGAAGACAATATGATCTTATTGTTTTTCCCAGTAATTTCTATTGGTATGTACGTATTCAGAAGACACATGTCGAAACGTTATAAAGATCATAACTGATTGTCAACTTATCATTATATTTGAAATTCAACTTAATTGATGAACCAACAGATCACATATATAATTATCACGCTTCTTACTTCTGCTTTTTTTTCAGGAATGGAAATTGCCTTTGTATCGGCCAATAAGTTGGAAATGGAGTTAGCGATAAAAAACAATAAGCGTTCAGGTAGAGTGCTGTCTCGTTTTTTTAATAACCCGGGAATGTTTATCGGAACAATGTTGCTGGGAAATAATATATCACTGGTTATATATGGAATTTTTATGGCAAAACTTTTAGAGCCAACAATACAAACTATTGTAGCAGCTCCAAGTCTTGTACTTTTAATTCAAGTATTGATTTCTACAGCGCTGATTTTATTAGCTGCCGAGTTTATTCCTAAAATTGTGTTTCGTTTAAACCCTAAGAGATGGTTAGTTGGTTTTTCATGGTTACTTAGTCTTTTGTATTTTGCATTGTGGATTCCAACTCGTTTTATTATAGGACTTTCGGAAGGAATACTGAAAGTGTTTTTTAAGGAAAGTTCAAACCATGTAAAGTATGAATTAGGAAGGATCGACCTTGATAATTTTATTCGTGTAAAAACAGATAATAAACATGATGGTGGCATACTGGAACCTGAAATTGAGATTTTTCAAAATGCACTTGATTTTATTGATGTAAAAGTAAGGGAATCAATGTCTCCAAGAAACGAGATAAAAGCAATTGATATTTCTGAGTCGAATGAATCTTTACTCGAAAAATTTATTCAATCCGGACATTCAAAAATACTTGTTTACCGAGGTTCTATCGACAATATCATTGGTTATGTTCATTCTCTTGAGTTTTTTAAAAACCCGAAATCATTTAAAAATTTACTTCGTCCCATTACAATCGTTCCTGAAGCTACCGCAGCAAAAGATGTACTACAACAGTTTATAAAGGACAAAAGAAACTTAGCGCTAGTAGTTGATGAATTTGGAGGAACTGCTGGAATTGTCACCCTGGAAGATCTAGTAGAAGAGATATTTGGAGAAATCGAAGATGAACACGATAAAGAAGATTTGACGGAACGAAAGATCGATGAAAAGAATTTTATTTTTTCTGCCAGACATGAGGTTAATTATTTGAACGACACTTATGCTATCGGTATTCCGGAAAAAGATGAGTATGAAACTTTGGCAGGGTATATTATTTATGAGTATGAAGGACTTCCAGATGTTGGTACCGTAATAGAAACAGATTTATTCTTCATAAGTATTCTTAAAGTTAAAGGTCCGAAAATTGAAGAAATACAACTGACATTGAAGCAGTCTACAACGGAATGATAGACAGAATCATTGTTATCCAAAAAGATAAATTAGCCTTTTGAAGATTTCCTCAATTGTAAAGCGCTAATAAAAAGCCTTATACTCCTCATTTATTACGATTTATTGTATATTCGCTGACTTCAAAAAAATAATAAATAGCGAATGGCAACAATTACAAAAATAAGACAGAACTCAGGACTGGTACTTATTGTTATTGGACTAGGTATGGGAGCATTTTTACTTGGTGACTTTTTTCGTGGCGCAGGGCCAGGACAACAAGCTCAAGAGATTGGTTCAATCAATGGAAAAACGATCGATAGATTGGAATTTGAAAACCGCGTAAGTGAAGAAATTGAATCACTTCGAAGTATTAATCAATCACCTACTCCTGATCAAACAGATCAAATAAGAACAAGAGTTTGGAATAATATGATACAGGAACAAACAGTTGGTCTGGGTGCAGGCGAAGCTGGATTTGCTGTTACACAAGGTGAATATGATGATATCCGCTGGGGTGATAACATAAACCCTGCATTTCTAAATGATGCTACATTTAGCCCTGAAGGAGTATTTGACCCTAATCAGGTTAAAAATTATTTTAATGTTATAAATGGCAGCTACCCCTTATATGCAAAAGTACAGCAAAAACAATTGGTCGATAATCAATTGTATAGCAAGTATTACTTTGCAATTTCTAAAGGACTAGAAGCAAATGACATTGAGTCTCTTTCAATTGCTGAATCAAATGACAGCAAAATTAGTTTCAACTTTGTTTTAAAGAACTATAATACTATCGCTGATAGCACAGTTGAAGTGGCAGATGCTGATATTAAAAAGTACTATGACAAGCATAAAAACGATAAGCAATTTCAACAATTAGCTAGTCGTGGAATTAAATATGTGAGCTTTCCTGTTGTGGCGAGTGAAACAGATCTTTCTTTTTTAAATAATCAGATGGAATTAATAGTTCCTGAATTTAAAAACACAGACAATGATTCTCTTTTTGTAATTAATAACTCAGATAATCGTTTGGCATACAAACAAGTGTACAAAGAAGGAATTTATGTTGGTGAGGAAGACTCTTTAATAATCAATGCTGCCATAGGTGATGTAGTTGGGCCATTTGTTAATGGTGATAATTATACAATTGTTAAAATTACCGGTGACCATTTTGAGAAAGAAGCAAGAGTACGTCACATTCTATTAAGAACCAATGGTGTAAATGATGATGAAATTTCAGCCAGAGCAGATAGTTTGGTTCGTGTGATCAAGAGGAAGAGAAATTTTGAAGATATGGTCAACAAATTTTCTGATGACGTAGCTTCTGTAAAAGATGGTGGAGTATATGACTGGTTCCCGGAAGGAAGAATGGTTGTTGAGTTTAATGACTTTTCATTCAATGGAAAAAAGGGAGAGATAAAATCAGTGAAAACAACCTACGGATTTCATATTGTTGAAATATTAGATCAGAGAGAACAACGCCAACCAGAAATTGCTATTATTACTCGATTTATTGAACCAAGTAGCGAGACTTTTGATGCTGTTTATTCTGATGCAACTGATTTCTCTATTGTAAATGGTGACCTTGAGTCGTTTGAGCAATCTGCAAAGGACAATGAATATAAAATTATTGAAGCATCAAGAATACTAAAAACATCTAAAGGTGTTCCGGGAATGGCTTCTGCAGAAGAACTTGTTAGATGGGCAAATAATGGAAGTATGGATGAAGTTTCAACTCCAATTGAGTTAAATGATAAATTCGTTGTTGCTATCATTACTAATATTACTGAAAAAGGGATGCCTAAGTACGTTGATGTAAAAGATCGATTTAGAAACCTTGTTGTCAATGAGAAGAAAGTAGATATGGCAAAAGCTGAAATGGAAGGGATTGTTGACCTAGATGAATTGGCAACCTTATTAAATGTTCAAGTAAGAACAGCTAGTAATATTCCATTAAGTTCAAACACTATTCCTGGTGGAGGAAGTAATGAACCTGAAGTAATTGGAAAAGCTTTCACATTAGAAGTAGGAGATATTTCTATTCCAATGGAAGGAAAAGATGGTGTATATGTTATTGAATTGACAGACAAGAACATGGTTGATATTTCAGAAATGGATAGTGAATTATTTGCTGAAGATGCAAACAATAAATATGAAAACCGTGTAAATACAGGTGTATTTAATGCATTGCGTAACGATGCTGATGTTGAAGATAACAGATCGAATTTTTATTAAGATCTTGAATTAAGATATTATAAACCGGATTGAAAGATCCGGTTTTTTTTGTTTAATAATTTATTGAAATTAACCGAGGACGTTTATTCTGTCTGCATCCAGCCTTACCAAAAAGAAAATTAATATCGTAAAGCCCCAAAGTGAGCTTCCACCATAGCTGAAAAATGGTAATGGGATACCAATTACCGGAGCTAATCCGATAGCCATTCCAATATTAATTAGGAAGTGCATAAATATTATTGAAGCTACTGAATATCCATAAATACGCGAAAAGATCAATTTTTGTCGCTCTGCAATGATTATTAATCTAATCAGTAGCATAATAAAAAGAATTACCACAACAGAACTTCCAACGAATCCCCATTCTTCCCCAACGGTACAGAAAATGAAATCTGTACTCTGCATAGGAACATATTTGTATTTGGTTAATTGCCCTTTTAGAAAGCCTTTTCCGAAAAATTCACCTGATCCTATCGCTGTTTTAGACTGATTTACATTGTAACCTGCACCAAGTGGATCTTCTTCAAGCCCAAGTAAAATATTAATTCTCTTTTTTTGATGATCATCGAGTACATTTTCAAATAATCGATCTACGGTTGTAAGAAATAGTAAGCTTCCAAAAACAGTTATAATCAACAATTGGAGTTTACTTTTTCTGTTTCTTGGCAATAGGAATTTCATCATTAAAAAGAACAAGATCACTCCAGAAAGTAACAATATGATCATCATAACATATTGTCCTGAAATAGCGATATCGAGTAATGGTATTTGGACAAGAATAGGTTTGAATAGTAATGATAAAACACCTAAAACGATGGCGAAAAATCCAAGAAGAAGAATGTTTCCAGATAGTCCTTCTCTATATAAAACAAAAACAAAACCGATAAATACCAAGACCGTTCCTGCATCAGGCTGGAGGAGTATTAATATTGCCGGTAATCCAATAATACCGTAGGCAATAAGTTTTGTTTTGTATTTATTAAACTTGGTTCCGGGTAAGCTTAAATACCTTGCTATGGCCAATGCCGTACCAAACTTGGCGAATTCCGAAGGTTGAATCCCAAAACTACCAATCCCAAACCATGATTTCGCACCGTTTACTTCTTTTCCAAATAGCAGTACTAATATGAGTAAGATTATTATGCCGATGTAAGCAAAAATAGATGTGTTAATAATAAAGCCGGAATCGAGTAAAATGATTGCTATAATTAGAATCAGTGCACCTATTATCCAAATAAATTGTTTGCCATATTCCATACTGTTATCAAAAATATTGGGATGGTCCAATTCATAATTTGCAGCATAGATATTAATCCAGCCCAGCAGTACTAGTATTGCATATAGTGATATGATTACCCAGTCGATATGTTTAGAAATACCCTGAACTCTCATTCTACTTTTTGGATATATAGGTTTTCAAAATCGACTATCCTCTTTTCCTTTCTTTCATTAGATATTTCTCCTGTCAAATAGTTCTCAATCATTAAAGAGGCAATCGGAGCAGCCCAAGTACCTCCAAACCCAGCATATTCAACATAAACAGCGATAGCTATTTGCGGATCATCTTTTGGAGCAAAGGCAATAAAAACAGAATGATCTGGATAATCTCCGTTTTGAACTGTACCAGTTTTACCGCAAACATCAATGTCTTTAATTCTTGCTCTTCTTGCTGTACCTCCGGTAACATTAACAACACTATACATGGCGTCTTGCACCAGGTCAAAATAGGAAGATTTTATACCCGTGCTGTTTTTTATAGTATACTCCTCACGTACATCTTCGCTTTCGCCAAAAGATTTAACAAGATGTGGAGTATAGAAAAACCCCTTATTAGCGATTGCGGCCGCAAGATTTGCCATCTGAATCGGTACAACGAGTAATTCGCCTTCACCAATCGAATTAGAATAAATTGTCGAAAATGCCCACCTTCCTTCACCATACCATTTATTATATAAAGAGGTGCCGGGTACTTGCCCTCCTTTTTCGCCCCTTACATCAATATTTAAGGGTTTTCCAAACCCGAATTTCATTACACTTTCTCTCCATTTTTTAAGTCCAGCTTCACTATCTTTAAAAATAGAACTATGTTCTCCACGCTGTATCAATCGTTTGTATACCTCTCTGAAATAGGGGTTGCAAGAGTGAATGATTGCATTTTCTAGATCATCATTGTAATGGGCACCATGACAATTAATTATTCCCCGGTTACATCTTATTCTGGTAGAAGGAACAATTACTCCTTCATTAAGGGCTATTAAAGATTCCACGATCTTAAAGATGGACCCTGGGCGATATTGCGCATTGATCGCACGGTTAAAAAGAGGACCTAATGTGTCGTTTGATGCAAGCGCTCTGTAATTTTTTGATCGGTCTCTTCCTACTAAAAGATTAGGATCATATCCTGGAGAAGAAACCATGGCTAAGATCTCTCCTGTTTTTGGTTCAATAGCAACGATACTTCCTTTTTTATTCTGCATTAATTTCTCTCCATAGGCTTGTATTCGAGCATCAATGGTTAACATCAGATTATCTCCGGAAAAGGCTGCAGTATCATAAAGTCCATCTTTATAAGGGCCTATCTCATTATTAAATACATCCACTACTATATACCTAACACCCCGTTTTCCTCTTAACTCTTCTTCATAGGTTTGTTCAATCCCTGATGTTCCTATATAGTCACCAAGTTTATAGTAAGAATTCTTGTCTATCTGTCTTTTATTTACTTCACTAATATATCCCAAAGTATGAGCGGCAATAGGTAATGGGTAATCTCTTAAGGTTCTCGGAGAAGCAATAAATCCAGGATAGTAAATCAATTGGTCCGCAATTATTCCAAATTCTTGGGACGGAATCTGACTTACAAGTATGCTTGGTTTGTAGTAAGAATACTCTTTAGCCGCATTAAATTTTATTTCATACTGTTCTTCGCTAATATTTAATAAAGCACATAATGCCGCAACATCTATATTTTTATCTACCTCGGAAGGAACGACTAAAAGGTCATAAATGGCTTTATTAGCAACCATTAATTGATCATTCCTGTCATAAATTAACCCTCTTGCAGGATAAGTAGTAAGTTTTTTCTCTGTAATTCCAGCTGCTTTAATAGCCCATTTATCTGTTACAACTTGCAAAAAGAATAAGCGCAAAATAAAAATGAACCCAACAGCAATGAAAATAAAAATGACAACCCACCTACGTTCTTTATATCCCATACTAAACGTATTTTGTTGGCTGAGCGAAAAGTTGCAATAAAAATGTAAGAAGTAGTGTAAATGCACTGCTAACGATAGCGTGGCCTAATATATATAACCAAAGGCCGGTAGAGAAATACAAAAGGCTAAATAGCCAAATGTGATGGACCAATATGAGTATAAAGGCGTAGACATAAAATTTGGAGAAACTCATGCCTTTTGTGGATGGAATAACAGAATCATATCCTTCCCTTGATCGTAATGCTTTTAAAACATAAGGGCGAACAAATACCATTGTTAAAACTGCGGAGGCATGTATGCCAGGCGTATGTGTAAAAAAGTCCATTATTAACCCTACTAAAAACCCAATAGGCAGTAATATTCTTTTAGGAATATTTATTGGTAAAACGAGAATGATATAAATATAAAGAAAGGGCTGACCCCATCCAGAAAATAAGGTAAGATGATTTAATATTTGGGCTTGAAAGAAAATTAGAGCCACAAACAGAAGAATATTTTTAAGAGGTAATCCTATCATTCTATGGTCAATTTTTCTAGCTCTTCCTGCTCATTAGCTATAAGGTTCTCAATACAGTATACATGGTAAACTTTGCTGAAATCAACAAATAATTCAACATCGATATCTAAAAAATTAGACCCTTTTATCTTTTCGAAAGAATGAATTGTACCAACAGGAATTCCTTCAGGAAATATTGTGGTTTCTCTTGTTATTATAGTATCACCGATAGAGAGAAGTGCATGATTCGACACATCAGTCATTTTGCTAATATTATGCCTTTTTCCATCCCATTTTAATAATCCAAAATAATGCTTTTCCTTAAGCATTACACTAAATAATGACTGAGGGTGAATAATGGGTAGAACGATAGAATAGTTTTTCGATGTTGATGTTATCACACCCACCAGTCCCTTTTCATTTATAACCCCCATGTTTTTAACAAACCCATTGACAGACCCTTTATTAAGAGTTATAAAATTGGAAGGTTTGGAGTAGGTAGAATTAATCACCTTCGCAGGAGCGTATCTGTATTTTACTTTATTAAGAGTATCATTGATGATGCTAAATTCTTTATTAACAACCATAAAAGAGCTTATACTATTGTTATATAGCCGAGCGTTTTCGTCGGATAATTCCAAATTAGCTTCGGCTAAATTCAGATAGTCTGTAACCTTCGCTTTTCGTTCGCTAATTGCACCTGTGAAATTACTAACAACGCGATAAAAGGAAGATTGTTGAAAGTAATTATTATTGAAAATGATATAAAAAGCTAATACTTGAAAAAATATAAATACGATAGGATATCCATTTTCAATAATAAATCGTATTAAGTTCTTCATTCAACAACTGGCCTTTTTTAGTCCTTCATTAAGAACAGAAATTTATCAATGTTTTTTAATGCTATTCCTGTTCCTCTGGCTACAGCCCTTAATGGATCTTCTGCAATATGAACAGGTAGTTTAGTTCGTTGAGAAATTCTTTTGTCAAGACCTCTTAGCATTGCACCACCCCCGGCTAAATAAATTCCTGTGCGATAAATATCTGCAGAAAGTTCAGGAGGAGTCATTTCAAGTGCGCTTAAAATAGAATCTTCTATCTTGGATATTGATTTATCTAAAGCGTGTGCGATCTCTTTATAAGAGACTTTAATTTCTTTAGGAATTCCTGTCATAAGATCACGTCCACGTACTGCATAATCTTCGGGCGGATCATCTAGTTCAGGAAGTGCCGATCCAACTTCGATCTTTATCTTTTCTGCTGTTCGTTCACCAATAAGGATATTATGTTGCTTGCGCATAAACTCCTCAATTTCCTGATTGAATTCATCCCCAGCTACACGAATGTTTTTATCACATATAATTCCACCAAGTGCAATCACTGCTATTTCACAGGTTCCACCTCCAATATCGATGATCATATTTCCACTAGGCTCTTCTACGTCGATTCCCATACCAATTGCAGCAGCCATAGGTTCGTGGATTAAATAAACCTCTTTTGCACCGGCATGTTCTGCCGAATCTCTTACCGCTCTTTTTTCAACTTCAGTAATTCCTGATGGAATACATATCACCATTCGGAGTGAAGGTGTAAATAAGCCCCTCATCGGTTTGATCTTTTTGATCATTCCACGAATCATTGCTTCGGCCATTTGAAAGTCAGCGATAACCCCATCTTTTAATGGTCGGATGGTTCGAATCCTATCATGGGTTTTACCATGCATTTTCTGTGCTTCTTTACCAATAGCAATAACTTTTTCTGTATTTCTATGTTGAGCTACAATAGAAGGCTCATCAATTACAATTTTATCCTGATAAATAATAAGTGTATTTGCTGTGCCGAGGTCAATGGCTATTTCCTGAGTGAAGAAATTAAATAATCCCATATAAAGCGTTAATGTTTAAAATGTCTAATTCCTGTGAGTACCATAGCCATATTATTTGCATCGCAATAATCGATGGATAATTGATCTTTGATCGAGCCACCTGGTTGAACAACAGCAGTTATACCTGCTTTGTCGGCAATTTCCACACAATCTGGGAAAGGGAAAAATGCATCCGATGACATAACAGAGCTTGAAAGATCAAATTTGAAATGACGGGCTTTATCTATAGCTTGGTTTAAAGCATCAACGCGAGAGGTTTGTCCAGTTCCACTTGCAAGTAATTGCTTATTTTTTACTAGTACAATAGTATTTGATTTTGTATGCTTGACAAGTTTTGAAGCAAAAACAAGGTCTTCTGACTCACTAGCTGTAATGCCTTTTTTCGTTACCTGTTTAAAACTTGAGGCAGCATCACTTATCAAATCTTTTTCTTGATATAAATAACCATTTAAGGCTGTTCTAATCTGAGTAGCAGGCATACTTATTTGTTTCTGACGGAGTAATATACGATTCTTTTTTGACCGTAGAAGCTCCATTGCCTTTTCTTCAAAATCAGGAGCGATCACAACTTCACAAAAGAGTGAATTGATCTTCTCCGCTGTCTCCTCATCAATGCTTCGATTAGCAATTAAAACACCTCCAAAAGCCGATACCGGATCTCCGGCCAAAGCATCAACATATGCTTCTTTTAATGAATCACGAGTGGATATACCACATGCATTATTATGTTTTAAAATAGCAAATGTAGGTCCCTCTTCTTTGAATTCATTCATCAGGTTTACTGCGGCATCAACATCTAAAAGATTATTGTAGGATAGCTCCTTGCCATGTAACTGAGTAAATAGAGCATCAATATCTCCATAAAAGATACCTTTTTGATGAGGGTTTTCACCGTAGCGAAGAACTTTAGACTGATCTTCACTCACGCGAAGTTTGATATTATCGTCACTTAAATAATTAAAAATGGCAGAATCGTAATGTGAGGAAACAGCAAAAGCTTCTCCGGCTAATTTCTTTCTGTCTTCCAATTCGCTTTCTCCATTCTTTTCATTCAACAATTGCAAAAGGGATGGATATTGTTCTTTAGAAGAAATGATAATAACATCTTTATAATTTTTAGCAGCTGCACGAATTAAGGAAATACCTCCGATGTCTATTTTTTCAATGATATCTTCATGCCCAGCGCCCGAAGCGATCGTGTCCTCGAATGGATAAAGATCAACAATTACCAAATCGATCGAAGGAATATTATATTCAGCTACTTGCTCCTGGTCACTTTTCAGGTCTCTTCTGTTTAAAATACCTCCAAATACTTTTGGATGCAGGGTTTTTACCCTCCCCCCAAGAATCGAAGGGTAGTCAGTAATGTCCTCAACAGCGGTGACGTTAATGCCTAAATTTTCAATATAGGACTGCGTTCCTCCAGTTGAATAAATAGTAATTCCAAAATTGTTTAATTTCTCAACAATAGCATCAAGATTTCCTTTGTCAAAAACAGAAATTAATGCAGAACTTATTTTTTTCACTTTTTTATAATTAGGAGTGGATCATCCATTGCAATTTTAATGAGAAGCAATTGGAATTCCAATGCTAAATGATAAATCTTATCACCAACTTATAAGGATTGTTAACACTCTTTATTTTAGTAAGGATTTTGGATTATAATAATCACCTTAAAATTCGGATTTATAGATAAAAATGTAATTTTAAACAATTGAACTCCTAGCATGAGAATGATATTTCAAATCATAGCAGAAAGCTTTGCTTTAGCTTATTCTTCGATCATCGGAAATAAACTCCGTTCGTTCTTATCTCTATTGAGTATTACTGTAGGTATTTTTTCGATCATTGCTGTTTTTACCATGGTTGATTCGATGGAAAATAAAATAACTTCAAGTGTAGAATCCTTAGGTGATGATGTGATATTTATTCAGAAATGGCCTTGGGGGCCTGAAGAAGGTGACAAGGAATATGCATGGTGGAAGTATTATCAACGCCCGGAACCCAAAATGGCTGACTTAAATGCGATTGAAAAGAGAAGCCAGTCTTCTGAAGCAAGTGCTTTCACTATATACGGATCTAGAAATGTAAGGTACTTGAATAATGAGATGTCGAATGTGGAGATAAATGGTGTTTCTTATCATTTTCAAGATGTAAAGCATTTTAATTTAGAAAGGGGGCGTTATTATACGGAAGGGGAAGCTAATTCTGGTAGACCGCTGGCTTTAATAGGAAGTACAATAGCTGAAGAATTATTTGGAAGTATTAATCCGGTAGGTAAGGAAATGAAGGTGAAGGGGAGAAAAATTCGAGTGATTGGAGTATTTGAAAAAGAGGGAGAAAGTATGGTGGGTAATTCTCTTGATGAAACGGTAGTAATCCCAGCAACTTTTGCTAATCAAATCCTTAATTCAAGAAGATCAGAATCATTTATTATGGTTAAGGCAAAAGATGGAATAAGCAATGATATGCTTAAGTCGGAATTGACGGCTATTATGCGATCTGTTCGAAAATTGGCACCTCGAGCAGATAATGATTTTTCTTTAAATGAGACGAGTATTGTTCTTAATCGACTTTCAGGGCTTTTTAGGATTGTAAATATTGTTGGACTTATTATAGGTGGCTTCTCTATGCTTGTTGGTGGCTTTAGTATAGCAAACATTATGTTTGTCTCAGTTAAAGAAAGAACAAAGCAGATCGGTATTCAAAAAGCACTTGGAGCAAAGAATTACTTTGTATTACTTCAGTTTCTTTTTGAAGCGGTGGGTCTTAGTCTTCTTGGAGGTCTTTTTGGTTTAGTCATTGTTTTTATTGGAACCTTGGTGTTTAATTCGATAGGCTTCGAAACAGTTTTAACTTTAGGAAATACAATTAAAGGGATAAGTTTTTCAGTAATTATTGGTTTATTAAGTGGGATTATCCCAGCCTGGATGGCGGCTCGACTCGATCCTGTTGAGGCGATGAGAGCAGGCTAATTTATTTCATTAGTGAAGAAGTTCTCAATTCAGAAATAATATCAGGCCTCTTTTCTGCTGCAGTTCCAATAACAATAAGGTTGGCACCATTTTCAAAAGATTCATCTATTTGTTTTCTACTTTGAATGCCTCCTCCTACGATAAGTGGAATAGTCAATTCATTTGATAGTATTTTTATCATTTTATTTGATGGTGAACGATCTGCTCCGCTCCCCCCATCCATATATATTACTTTTAAGCCAAGCATCTCAGCAGCAAGTGCTGTGGCGAGTGCTATATCGGGTTTGTTATAAGGGATGGCTTGAGTCTGACTCATGTAGTGAGCAGAAGTTTGCGTGTTTCCAATGATCATATAGCCGGTTGGAATAACATGTAGGCCATAAGACCTTATTAATGGTGCTCCAGTAACGTGTTGACCGATCAAAAATTCAGGGTTCCGGCCGGAGATCAAAGACATGAATAATATTCCATCAGCATTTTTGCTTACTTGATTTACATTTCCTGGAAACAGATACACCGGTAGATCACAGAGGCTTTTAATTTCTGTGATCAGCTGGCTAATTTTATCCGGTTCAAAAACCAGACTTCCTCCAATTAAAATCAAATCGAATTCAGAATATTTTATTTCACTAAAGACCTCTATCAGCCATTCTTTATCCTTCGCCCAATCCGGATCAATAAGTAAGGCTAATTTTTTATCGCTCTTTGTTAATGTGAATTCTAATTTCATTGAGGGCTGTATTTATTTGTAAAGGCAAGATAATAATTTTTAATACGCTTTATTGTCAACTCAAATTCTCCCAATCCATGATAGCCTTTATAATGTACAATAGCTGTACTGAGTTCTGGTTGGATACTTATTATTTTAATATGCTCTTTAAAAAGTACTTCTTTACCAAAATACTTGAATATTGCTTCTTTTATTGTCCACGCCCAATAGAGATTCTCTCTGCTTTCCATAAGCAAGGTTTCGCTCTTGTTAACGAATTTCGGTGAGATCCTAACTATTTTATCGGAGGCGAGCTCTATGTCTAATCCACAATTCTCTTTACTAATAAGCATGGCTGAGATGCTTCCGGAATGACTAAAAGAGACCATTTCATCTAATTGCAATAGTGGTTTTCCATTCTCATTATAATATAATTTAGTATAATCTATTTTGGCGGAAGATAACATTACAACCTGACTTAATTTTTCTAGTTTGCGTTTGCTAAGACGGTTATTTTCAAGAATATATTGATAGATATTTTCAGGTACAAGACGCTCAAAAAAAGCGATATCCTCACTTATTTCCCAGAGCAGTAGAGTGGAATCTCCATTTTTTTCAATACTTAGTAATGGCATATAAAATTCGATTAGCTTAAAAGCACTAAATTATCTAAATTTGCAGGCTAAAATTTAAAAATAAAACCAATGAGTGATCAATCAACAAAGGTAATACCTTACAAAGTTAAGGATATATCTCTTGCAGAATGGGGAAGAAAAGAAATTGAATTGGCTGAAGCGGAAATGCCTGGTCTAATGGCCTTGCGTGAAAAGCATGGTGAATCGAAGCCTTTGAGTGGAGCTAGAATAGCAGGTTGTTTGCATATGACAATCCAAACAGCAGTGCTGATTGAGACATTAACGGCTCTTGGTGCGGACGTGAAATGGTCATCTTGTAATATTTTTTCTACACAGGATCATGCTGCTGCAGCAATTGCAGTTACTGGAGTTCCAGTATATGCATGGAAAGGAATGAATGATGAAGAGTTTGATTGGTGTATCGAACAAACACTTCATTTTGGTGAAGACAGACAGCCTTTAAATATGATTCTTGATGACGGTGGTGATCTTACCAATATGGTATTGGATGATTACCCTGAATTGATCGAATATGTTAAAGGGATTTCTGAAGAGACGACAACAGGGGTTATGAGGTTGAAGGATAGAGAAAAGATAGGTAAATTACCTATGCCTGCAATTAATGTTAACGACTCAGTTACCAAATCAAAATTTGATAATAAATATGGTTGTCGTGAATCATTAGTTGATGCGATCCGTAGAGCTACAGATATTATGTTGGCTGGTAAAGTAGCTGTTGTAGCTGGCTTTGGTGATGTTGGAAAAGGGTCTGCAGAGTCTTTACGAAGTGCTGGAGTTAGGGTTATTGTAACTGAAATTGATCCTATATGTGCTCTTCAAGCTTCTATGGAAGGGTTTGAAGTAAAAAGAATGGACGAAGCAGTGAAGGAAGTGGACATAGTGGTTACTGCTACCGGTAATAAGGACATTATAGGCGAACGTCATTTCAGAGCCTTGAAAGACAAAGCGATCGTTTGTAATATTGGGCATTTTGATAATGAGATCGATATGGCATGGATCAATAATACTTATGGGGATAGTAAAGTAGAGATCAAACCCCAAGTTGATAAGTATACAATTGATGGTAAAGAACTTATTATATTGGCTGAAGGTAGATTAGTTAACCTTGGTTGTGCAACTGGACATCCTTCTTTCGTGATGTCTAATTCTTTCACAAATCAAACACTGGCTCAGATGGAATTGTGGGGCAGTGGAAGTAAGTATGAAAATAAAGTATATGTGTTGCCTAAGCACCTTGATGAACAAGTTGCATTCCTTCACCTTGAAAAAGTGGGTGCTCAACTTGAGAAATTAAGTGAGGATCAAGCTAACTACATTGGTGTAAATGTAAATGGTCCTTTTAAAAGCGACGAGTACAGATACTAAATAGTAGAGTTATTTAATAAAGTGAAAAACCCTGGCAGTTACTGCTGGGGTTTTTTATGAATGTATAATTGTGAGAATGATTAAATGCATGAATACGAGAATACCTATATGGTTTGTTTTTATTCTTAGTAGCGAAGTTAATTAGGCCACTCCTCTGTCCTCTGTCCGCGTGCCGCTGAAGCTATAGTGCTTGTTGCACAACATCGCTGAACAGAGATTTTGACATCAAGAGACGTGTTCTAACGTCATTTGTTTTCGTGGCCTTACCACTAGATAATACCGAGTAGATA
>JAUVAY010000185.1 GCA_030591505.1 Flavobacteriales bacterium
CGCGTACGCTGAATTTTTAGCGCCTTGATTAACCGAAGCTTCTCCTTCGTAATACTATGGAGAAGGAACTATGGGAAGGCGAGTCGAGATGGCAATTCCCTATATCCTGATCGTTAGCAAATATTATACACGAATGAATAAATCATTTTACTTTCTCATTTTAATACTAGTTGGGACAAATAATCTTTTTGCTCAAGAATATGAGAGTTATAAGAAACTGTTAGACACTACAATCACTTCAAAAAACCTTGGTTTTGACAAAAATATTACTGTTACTGTTCCATTTGAATGGCAAGAAGACATTAATCATGATTTTCCTTTGATAATAGTATTTGATAGACAAAATCAAAGAAGTCATAATTATATTCTAAATACAATTGATTACTTAACAAGTAATGAACAAATGCCCTCATCTATAATTATTAGTGTTGAATCCCAACAAAAATATAGATATTACGAAACTTTACATCTCGCCTCAAGTGAAAAAGGCCTTGCATTGGAGAATGAAGAATTTATTTTTGAGGAGTTGATAGCCCTTGCTGAAAAACGATATAATGCTAATTCATTTCGTCTATTAATAGGTCATTCACGCTATGGATATTTTACAACAGCTCTTTTTTATTCAAAAATTAATGACATTAGTGCAATCATTTCGATTAGCCCATTCTACAAACAAAAGAATGTTAATCTAATAGATTCTATCTCAAACATAAATGTCAATCTTATCAATTCGAATAAATATTATCGTTTTGGAATTGGAAATGATTATCCTTCTGATTTTACTCAAATGGATTCAGCTATAACTAAATTTAAAAAGAGTAACATTAAAGCTAATGGAACTTTATTTAGAAATGCAGATCATAATGTAACTCCTGGTTTAACAATAAGCAATGCTTTATATGAAATATTTGAATATTGGTCAGAAAACCAATCTAAATATTTCAGCGATGATCAAAAAAAGATCTCAATTATTACTTCATTAGAAAATAATGTTTTAAACCATTATGGCTGTAATTTACGATTTGGGTTAGGCGTTTTGAATGGTAAAGGATGGTATTTCTATAATGAGTCTGAATTCAATCAAGCAATTAAAGCTTGGAATGTTCTAATTGAAAACTACCCGAATTTTTCAGAAGCTTATTTATACATTATTGATGCACAAATGAAATTAGACATCAACACTAATAAAACAGAAAATGAATTTAAAAATAGTCTTATGGACTCAAGTATCTACTCTGAAAAAGAAAAACAAGAATTATTGAACGAATTAAAAGAAATGAAAAAGTAACATTTGCTAACACTTTATATTGCAAATAGGGAGTTCTGTGATTTATGAAAGTTCAACACTAATCAGGGGTGGTCAATGGTCTTCTGTCTTCCAAATCACGTCTTCCCTCCTTCATTTCATTTCTCATCTACCTTCATTGCGGCTCGAAAATCTATTTTGCAACAGTATAGAGTAATCTTCGCCGCTTCATTCATGATGCACTTCATGAACCCGGGATTTCATCCCGGGCAATAATAACTTGGACTCCTTCAGAGTCACGTTTATAATAAACAAAACTTGCTTTCCATTTGTTTTTTCCTTGAGAACTTCGTGTAATTTATTTGTGCCATTGTGGTTAAATAATAAAGTGGTCAACCATAATCAGGGATGGTCATCCAACTTACAGCTTCTTGCTCCACGCTTCCATTCCTTTCACTATTTTCGCGCAATGAAAATAAAACTGGTCATCTTCGATATGGATGGGGTGCTGATCGACTCTGAGCCCTGGTGGAATGTTGCCTTACAAGTCGGATTTAGGACGGTCGGCCTGGAAATGAGCGAAGAGATGTGCGAAGAGACCATGGGAGCACGACTAAATGAAGTGGTGAATTACCGAGTAAAGAAACATGGCTTAGATGCCTCTCTTTCTGAAATCATCGAACAACGAATTGAAGATGAGATCATTCACCTTGTTAATACCAAAGCTGGAATTCTTCCGGGTGTTAAAGAAGCAATCTCTATGTTGAAAGAAGCTAATTATCCCTTGGCAATAGCATCTTCTTCTCCTCATCGACTGATCAATGCAGTAATTAAAAAACTAGACTATAGCCATGATTTTGATGGGGTATTTTCAGCGCAGGATGATGATATGGGTAAACCGCATCCATCTGTTTATTTACGCTGTGCAATAAGCCTCGGAGTAGCACCTTCTGAATGCATAGTAATTGAAGATTCGGTTAACGGTATGGTAGCCGCAAAAGCCGCAGGGATGAAAGTAATTGTTGTCCCTGATCCAAAAATGTATGATAACCCTGCGTGGGGATTGGCAGATAAGAAACTTAAGTCATTACTAGAACTATCTAAAAATCACCTACTTATACTTTGATTTGAATGTTTAAAATCGGAACTTAAAGCCATCAATAATTAACTTGATAAGCTTTGCTCTTTTTTGTAACCTGGATTAAAGCAAATGCGTCAAATGTAACAGATGAGTCTCGATGAAGAAAAGTTGATCGATGAGGTAAAAGGCGGAAATGCAAACGCTTTTAGGACCTTGGTGGATACCTATAAGGATTTGGTATTCAGTATTTGCGTTCAGCTTGTAAAAGATAAGATGATGGCAGAAGAATTAGCACAGGATTCATTTCTAAAAGCATATAGAAATATTTCCTCCTACAGAGGAGAGAGTAAATTTTCGACGTGGCTGTACAGGATCTCTTATAATACTTGCCTTTCTGAATTGAGAAAAAATAAGATCACTATCGTCGATATTCCGGAGTTTAACTATGGAGTTTCTGAGAATTACGGTGAGACGAACCTGATAAATGAAGATAGAAATCTACAGATCAAAAGTGTTCTGTCGCAGTTAAAACAAGAAGAACGCTTGTATGTCCAATTGTTTTATTTACAAGAACAGAGTATAAAGGAAATTGCAGAAGTTTGTGGAGCAAGTGAATCAAATGTTAAGGTAAAATTACACCGATCGAAAAAGAAGTTGAGAGAGATAATAGATGGAGATTATCCTGAATTAAAAAGGAAAGTTGTTTATTAAAATAGTTCATTATGAAAGAGAAAGAACTAAATGATTACATGAAAGAATTGATGCAGGAAAAAGCTAGTGATAGCTTTACTGACAACATTATGAAGGCTATTGAACTCGATGCAAAAGAACTTAAACAGCCGATAATGAATAGAATTCAAGGGAAATCGATTTTGTTATTTCTATTTCTTCTGTTTTCAGTGAGCCTTATCTGGTCATTTACTTCTTCAGGTCCGTCATTGGGATATTTTGAGACTTTTGTAAACTATTTAAAAGTGGACAGCCTTCATGTAAACTTTGAAATTGTGAAATTCAGCAATATAACTTCCTATGCTATTGTTGGACTCTTTATTTTTCTCTGGTTTGATATTCTTGTCTTAAATAAAAAAAGGTATAGGATCTTATAAGCCCCTCGAGTTAACTAAAAAATATTTCAAATTTCTTTGTGGCTATGATTTTCATCATTTTTTAATTCTAATAATAGAGTGAGATTTATTGGATAGAAATTGCTAACTTTTAAGCTTTATTTCAACATAAAACTCAATACCATGAAAGAATATGATGAAAAACACATTAAGAACATTGCGTTAATTGGCGCCCCGAAAACCGGTAAGACAACATTGGCAGAAACCATGTTGTTCGAAGCCGGCCTAATTGGGAGAAGAGGTACTGTAGAAGAACATTCGACCGTATCTGATTATCACGAGATTGAGCATGAACGAGAAGGATCTGTTTATGCAACGAATCTACATACCGAATGGAGAAATTATAAGATAAATATCATCGATACTCCAGGTTACGATGACTTTATCGGAGAGATCATTTCTTCATTAAAGGTTTCTGACACTAGTGTTATGCTAATAAATTCACAGCACGGTGTTGAAGTTGGTACCGACCTTATTTGGGATTATGTAGAAAAGTTTAAAAAACCTTTACTTTTTGCTATCAATCAACTTGATCATCCTAATTCTGATTTTAAAGTGTCTTTTGATTCATTGACCAAGCACTACGGAAATGGTGTTATCAGAATGCAATATCCTCTTGATGAAGGAGAAGGTTTTAATAAGATCATCGATCTTTTAAAAATGAAAATGTATGTCTTCGGTGCGGAAGGTGGAAAACCTGAAAAAAAGGATATTCCAGAAGAAGAAATGGAAAAGGCAACAGAACTACATAATGAATTGGTTGAAAAAGCAGCCGAGAATGATGATAGTTTGATGGAACTTTATTTTGATAAAGGAACCTTAAGTGAAGATGAAATGCGTGAAGGGTTGAAAAAAGGAATGCTTAATC
>JAUVAY010000046.1 GCA_030591505.1 Flavobacteriales bacterium
CTGAGTAGTGAAGAGTATTTAGAGGTGTATTTTATTTATAATGAGATCATTGGTTGTGATAATATATTAGTCGAAGGGGATACGATTCAAATTGTTTATACCGACAATGGAGGTCCTGAAATTATTGAGGAGATAATTTTGGATGAGGATATGGAAGATTGGGACGAGCTTGATCTAAGTATTAATCTTGATCTCTCTGGACCCGGACAACATGAGTTTGAGTTTACCTACTATATAAACGGGCACTTTATGGCTTTAGCTAATTTACCCCCTTCACTTCTGATTACAAATTCTGTTATTTTTGACCATGATGATAAACTTGGTTTTGAGGATGTTAATTTTTCAGCGGATTCATTCTATGTTTCTATAGGAGATAATGCAAAGGCTGATATTACGTCTGCAGCCGATAATACCGGTTCAAAAGGCTTTCGAATGACGGGTAAAGATGTTGATATAGATTTGATTAACTGGCCTACAAATGAGGAAGATAATTTCACATTAAACCCAGAGTATAATTCTGAAATTTGTTTTTGTGTTGATGCTACAAATTGGGATGAAGCCAACTTAGTATTCGATATGAAACAGTTTCATTCAGAATATTGGAATGAATATTTTGGAGAAGATCAAGCCGAATTTTCAAGTAGTATGAGGATAATGGTCGATGGCGTTCAGATCGGTGATCAATATCATCCTACCAGCTATGAAGATGATCCCTACTTGACCCATGTCGTAAACTTGAACGATTATGCAGGTACGTCATTTAATGTATGTTTTCAAAGTAAGAATTTCTTGAATATTTCTGAAGATCCTGCCATTGGTAGTACAGGTGATAATACTTATATCGATAATATTCGATTTATCGACCCTACAGTTGGAATTGATGAGTTGTCCAATGTCGAGTTTTCAGTTTATCCAAACCCTACTGATGGAATGTTAACTATTACACTTGGAAATATACCTTTTGATTATAGAATTAAAATTGTAGATGCATTGGGACGATTATTTTTCACTTTGGATTCAGATGATAACGCTACAAATAGCTTTGAAATTGATATGAAAGACTTAAGCAGAGGAGTATATATTATTCAAGTTCAAAGTAAGGATGATATGATCACTAGGAAAGTAATACTTCAATAAGGAGTCTGCTTAATCGCTTTTTATACTATTTATAACATTAACTATTGTGTAGAGAAGATGTTATTAGGATAATAGTGTATTAATTTGTGAGCTTCAATTTTATACACATGAAAAAATTATTCTCTCTTTTATTCTTAGCCTCGGTTTTAAATTCTACAGTAGCCCAACAAATTGAAACTGAAGTAGTTTATGGGAATTGGGAAAAATTTGAGGATTTGTCATCTTCCGATATTTCAACACTTATTACTCGTGAAAAAAATAGTTTTGGTTTAAGCGAAAATGATGACCTACAATTAGCATCTCATAAAGTAGACGTTTACGGTATTGAGCATCATAAATACCAGCAATTTTATTATGAAGTGAAAGTTGAAGGAGGGGAGTATGTATTTCATTCTTCGCCGGATAAATTATGGGGAAATGGTCGTCTGGTAATTGGATTAGTAGACCAATCCACTCCATCATTAACGGAAGAAGAGGCCCTTCAGAATGCACTAATTTTCATGAATGCAGATCGTTATTATTGGGAAGACGAGAGTGCGGAGGAATTAATAAAACGATTAAAAAATAATGAAGAAGCCAGTTTTTATCCTGAGGGTGAATTGATCTACGGTCAGAAGGAGCATTCTCAAGAGGGGAATAAATATCATTTATTATGGAAATTTGACATCTACTCTTTTGGAGAAATGAGTCGGCAGTTTGTTTATGTTGATGCGCAGAATGGAGAAATAAAGTATTCTATCACTGGTGAACACAACGAAGCTGCAGAAGGAACAGCAGTGACGCGCTACCACGGAGAACAAACTATAATCACCGATTCTATTTCCCCTAATGAATTTCAATTGATAGATCCTACTAGAGGAGGAGGGATTGAAACCTACAACCTTTCTGAGAGCTCTAATTTTGATTATGGCGTGATTTTTACAGATGAAGATAACAACTGGGATAATGCTAACGCTGAAATGGATGAAGCGGCAGGAGATGTTCACTGGAGTATGGAAATGACCTATGATTATTACTTAACTCAGCATGGAAGAGATTCTTACGACGATAATGGTTCTCCCATCGTGTCTTATGTTCACTATGGTCAAAATTATGCCAATGCTGCGTGGTTAGGATTGTTTGCATTTTTTGGTGATGGTAGTGATAACCCATGGACAAGTATTGATATTGTTGGTCATGAGTTAACACACGGGGTAACTAAAAACTCTGCAGGCTTGATATTTTACTACGAATCGGCAGCATTGAACGAGTCTTTCAGTGATATTTTTGGTACAGCAATTGAATTTTATGCCTACCCTGATTCAGCTAATTGGCAGAATGGAATTCAGAATTTTATTGTTCGTGATATGTCTGCCCCCAATAACTACGGGGATCCTGATACTTATCATGGTTCATACTGGGCGACAGGTAGTGCTGATTATGGAGGGTCTCATACCAATAGTGGAGTACAAAACTATTGGTTTTATTTATTGACAGAAGGTGGAAGTGGAGTCAATGATCTGGGGAATTCATACAATGTTTCCGGAATAGGAATTGACGATGCAGCAACGATTGCTTACAGAAATTTAACAGTGTATTTAACCTCCACAGCAACTTATCAAGACGCTCGCCAAGGAGCTATTCAAAGTGCTATTGATATTTATGGAGAATGTTCTAATGAAGTGCAACAAGTTTTGAAGTCTTGGCATGCAGTTGGTCTTGGAAGTGACACCTATGCAAAGGACCTGCAAATGATGGAGTTAGTTTCTCCTTCAAATAACTGTGAGCTTTCCGCAATTGAAACTGTAGAAGTGATGGTGAAATACAACGCATCCGGTTGTAGCGCTACAATAGATTCAGGGACAAGCATTGAACTGGCCTATCAATTGAATAATGAAGATACAGTTTTTGAAAACTTTACATTGACTAACGATCTAAACGAGGGAGAGCTGTTTATCTATAGCTTTGATCAAAGTATTTCCCTTCCGGATATTGCTGAAGGTTATGACTTAAGTGTATGGGTGAATTATAATGAAGACGAAGTTTTGTCTAATAACGCACTGATCGATACCGAGATTCAGCGTAAGTATGATCACGGCTCGGAGTATATGGGCTTTGAGAACTTAACTACATCAAGAGATTCTTTTTATGTTGAAACAGGTAAGCATGCATATGCAAAGGTTAGTTCTTCTGCTGAAAATACTGGGAATAGAGGATTCTTGTTAAGTGCTTTTAATACTAGTGGGTACTTGAGTAATTTTGCTGATGATCCAGAAAATAATTTTGAGCAAAACCCGGAATATATTTCGAAAATCTGTTTTTGTGTTGATGCGCAAGAGTGGGAGGCTGTACGCTTAGATTTCGATATGAAACAAACGCATTCTATGTTCTATATGGATAGTTGGGGAAACGATTCTACGGATTATGCAAGCAGCATGAGGATGTTGATCAATGGAGTTCAGTTTGGTGAGCAATTCCATCCCAATAGTTATTCGGATGATCCATTTGTAACCTATATTTATTTATTTGATCAATTGGGTGGAACTTATTTTGAGTTTTGTTTTGAAAGTAAGAATTACCTGAATAGTGGGAATGATCCGATTTCGGAGAGCTTGGGAGACAATACTTATCTAGATAATGTGCGATTTATTAATCAAGAAATTGTTAGTGTTAGCGAATTGGAAGCATCATCAGTTCACGTATATCCAAATCCGAGTAATGGACTTGTAACTCTAGAAAGCACTATAGATATTAGCGGAACAGTGGAGCTCCTAGATCCTTTGGGTAGGTCAATAATGATAAAACAAGTAGAGTATAGAGCTGGAGGTAGGAATGAAATTGATCTATCAAAATTTGGAAGAGGAATGTATACAATTCGTATTCGTACAGAAAATAGTGAGGTCCTTAAGAAATTAATTATTCATTAAGCGCCTTACAAAAATTAAAGGCATCAATAAAAAATGATTTAACATCTGGGTTAATGGATGTTGACTCCATGGCCCATATCAATTTATGATCATTGATATCCATGTAGTTGATCTCAATATATCGCGACATGTTCCCTGGAGATGATATTTCTAATTCACCTAAATTCAACTCTTCTATGCGATTAAAAAAACCATCTACATAAGAAGTGGAGACTTTAGCTATCTCAATATATTTTTCTTCATTGAAATCAAGCTGTTCGATAGATCCATTTTGATTGATTTTATATTGGATATAACTTCCCGCAAAACCACCACCTTCTCCTACAATCACATAGGTCTCATAGTCAAGAGGTTCCGTTTTATTCATCATGCTACAACCCACTATCAATGTAATGCCTACAATAAGAGAAGCTACTTTTTTGAAAATTGATATTACTTTCATCTATTTCATTTCTTCGAGGATACGCATTGCTTCCTCCACGTGTTTTACAGCGTCGGTTTGTGAATCATAAATATATCGAATAATCCCTTCCTTATCGACAATAAAGGTGACTCTTCCTGGAATCATACCAAAAAGATTGCCTTTAACACCGAATTTCTTTCTGGCTATATTTTCAGGGTCACTTAATAAGGTAAAAGGAAGATCGTATTTTTCTTTAAATTCTTGATGAGACTCAGGTGAGTCAGCACTAATTCCAATAACAATTGCATCTAAGCCATGAAAGACCTCTATATCATCCCTAAAGGCACAAGCCTCTTTTGTACAGCCTGGTGTATCATCTTTAGGATAAAAATAAATAACCATATTCTTGGTCCCTATGTGATCCGAAATTCTAAATAGTTCATCTTTTTCATCAAGCAATTCAAAAACAGGAACAGCTTCACCCGTACTAATTATTGTAGAATCTTGTCCAATACCAAATAGAGAAGTGAAAAATGCCATAACAAGTAATAGTAAGTTCTTTTTATGAGTGGAATAAGTAAAAGTCATAAGGCCAAATTAATCATTCTGTAAAGCTTAGAAAAATTAAAAAATATTTTCTATATTTGATATCAATATAATATCATAAAACTATCACTATGAGAAACGAATCGATTATTAAACCACTAAATGGATACCTATTTTTTATTATTTTCCTATTTCTTCTCGGGAGTGCACTTTATTACTTTGCCAATGAAGTTGCCTCGATGGGAGCACTCGCTGCTGTTCTAGCAGTTTTTACGATTAAAGGCTTTTTTATAGTAAACCCAAATAAATCACTAGTAATGGTACTGTTCGGAAAGTATAAAGGGACAGTGAAGGAGAATGGTTTTTTCTGGACCAACCCTTTTTACCGTAGAATTTCTATTTCACTAAGAGCGAGGAATTTTGATAGCGATAAAGTGAAAGTAAACGATAAGGTTGGGAATCCTATTTTAATTAGTGTAATACTCGTTTGGAAGGTTGAGGATACACATAAAGCTGCTTTTGACGTAGATAATTATGAGTATTTCGTTAGAATACAAACAGATGCTGCAGTACGTAAGTTAGCGGGTAGCTATCCATATGATAATTTTGATGATGATCATGCTGAAGTAACTCTTCGTTCAGGAATGGATACCGTAAATGATGCCTTAGAAGATGAATTAAAGGAACGCCTTGAAATGGCCGGAATTGAAGTCCTTGAAGCACGAATTGGTTACCTTGCCTATGCCCAGGAAATTGCTGGAGCGATGCTGAAACGCCAACAAGCAACAGCTATCGTAGCGGCCCGATTTAAAATTGTTGAAGGGGCTGTCGGAATGGTAGAAACAGCATTATCGGAATTATCGAAAAAGAATATTATTGAATTGGATGAGGATAAGAAAGCAACTATGGTTTCGAATCTTATGGTTGTGTTATGTGGAGACAGAGATGCTAGTCCGGTTATTAATACCGGTACTTTAACTCAATAGTAATGAGTAAGAAAAAGCCATTTGTACTTCGTTTAGATCCGGAGACCTTAAAAGCGGTCGAGAAATGGGCAGGGGATGAGTTTCGGAGTATGAATGGTCAATTGGAATGGATCATTTCAAAAGCATTAAAGGATAATCGTAGAATACCAAAGGATAAAAAGAAATTGGAGTAGTGTTCAAAACACTTATTTGACCAACAATTGTAATTAGAAAAGGTAGAGATGACTGAATTTAGAGAAGTGCAAAAGTTTTCACAATGGTGGCTTTGGCTGTTATTACTTGCTATTGGTTCTATTCCTATTTATGGAATTTATAAGCAATTAATAGTGGGAGAGATATTTGGAGATAAACCAATGTCAGATCTTGGGTTAATATTATTTGCATTTTCCACTTTTGCTATAATAGCTCTGTTTTACATTATTCGACTAAAAACAGAAATAAACAAATATGAATTACAATTCTCATTTTATCCTTTTGTAAAGAAAAAAATAAAATGGATTGATGTAAAAAGTGCTAAAATCGTTAGCTATGGTCTTGTAGGGTATGGTATTAGGTTTGGAAGTAAATACGGAACAGTTTATAATGTTAAAGGGAATAAAGGATTGGCAATAGAATTAAAAAGTGGAAAAAAGTTTTTAATCGGAACACAGAAGCATTTGGAGTTATCTGCTATTATCGAAAGAATTCTAAATCCTAAATTCAATCCCCAAAAAAAAATACTAGGCCTCAATAGGATCAAATAGGAAAATTGTTAAAACAACTTCGTGCAATTCAATTTTCTTTGAGTAGCTCTGTGATATTTTTTATTTCAGACACCCGACATCTGTATTTTTCACCACATAAGATCACAAAAGGCATTGATAATTTATTTAGCGTTTTCGGCGCTATTGGCGGTTAATTTTTTTAGTCAACCATAATAAGGGATGGTCATCCAACTTCCAACATCACTTCTTCCTATGTTTATTATGATGCGGTCCTTTTCTACTAAAATTTTTTCTTTTATTTCGATTCGTAGAATGAACCTTCCATTCAGGTCCTTCGCCTAACTCTTTTGGAAGTGCAATTTTAGGAACTTCCCTTTCGATCAATTTCTCAATATGATGGAATTTCTGCATATCATCAGGGTTGATCAGTGATAGTGCAACCCCAGTTGTATCAGCTCTGGCTGTACGACCAACACGGTGTACATAGTCTTCTGCCTGTTTTGGAACATCAAAATTAATGACCAGATTAATATCTTTAATATCAATTCCTCGACTTAAAACATCGGTCGCCACAAGAACACGAGTACGCTTCGATTTATAATTCCGCAGTACTTCCTCTCTTTCCTTTTGTTCAAGATCTGAACTAATTCCCTTTACATTATTCCTATCGCCTCCCATGGCTCTAACTATCTCAAATACTTTCTTCTTTGTGGAGCTAAAGATCAAGATGCTTTTGTATTCTTCATTCTTATCTATAAGCGACCTTAAAAGGGGGATCTTTTGTTCATTAAAGGTAAGATAAGCAGCTTGCAATACACCCTCGGCTGGCTTTGAAATGGATATCGATATTTCATCCGGATTTTGTAGGATATCATGAGCAAATCCTTTTATTCTTTGGGCCATCGTGGCACTAAATAATAAGTTTTGTCTCTTTTTAGGGAGGTGGGAAATGATCTTGTCAATGTCATCAATAAATCCCATATCAAGCATTCTATCCGCCTCATCAAGAATTAAAAACTCAATAGATTTAAAGTCTACATATCCCATTTGTAAATGTGAAAGTAGTTTTCCAGGTGTAGCAACGATAATATTTGTTCCGGAACTCAAAGCATTTTTTTGTAATTCCCAATCGTCTCCATCACCACCTCCATAAACTGCCATTGAGCTAACTGGTACGAAATACGAAAAACCCTGTATTTGTTGATCAATTTGTATGGCTAATTCGCGAGTAGGTACAATTACCAAGGTGCTGGTAGTATCTGTTTGACCTTTATCGCTTAGTTTATGGATAATTGGCAATATAAACGCTGCAGTTTTACCCGTACCCGTTTGTGCACAGGCAAGAAGGTCTTTACCTGCTAAAATCTTTGGAATTGCTTGTTCCTGTATTGGAGTGGCCTTCTCAAAGCCCATATACGATATGGCTTCCAATACTTGATCACCTATTCCTAACTCATTAAATTTCATAGAATATTCAAATTTGAATAATGGGTGGAAGTTCTGTTTATTTTTTCACTCAAGCAAATATGAAAGTCTTTGATATTATTGACTATGAATTTATTTAAACAAATGTTATTCAGGCTTTTATGTGAATAAGTAATCTTAGTACTTCAGTAATGCACTTTAAATGAAAGTAAATTACCTATTGTTATTAATCGTTTGTGCTTTTGACCTTAACCATTTTAAAATACATACGTTTAATAATAGTGTAAATAGCCCTAGTCATTGACCACATGAAAAAGCTATACCTCATTTTAGGATTCTTACTTTCAATTAGCCATCAGACTTATAGTCAATGTGGACCCAATACCCCACAATTTATTGTTGATCTTAGTGCTGACCCTAATGGTCAATGGACTAGTCCATGGACTGATCGAGATGATACTTGTTGTACTATTTTTGATAATTGTGTTGAGTTTATAGTAACCTTACACCCTTTAGCAGAAGGTTTACTTTTTGATGTTTGCGGGGGTGCCTTACCACCTGGTGCGCTATTTTATCAGATTGATTGTGGAATACCAACGGCAATAGGCGATGCTATTTGTCTTTTTGGTGTAGGACCATTCTCCATTACATTTTGTAAACCGGGTTCAAATTTGAATAAATTTTGTATCACTGCTGTTGCAGAACCTGGTGTGGGTAATGATCTTACCATTGCCGAAGGATGTTATGATTCGATATCTACAGTAGGTTTTGAGCCTACAAGTCTGCTTTGGAGAAGTGTTTTTCCAGGTGCTATTGGTGCGTATAACTCATACCTTGATTGTACATTTGACTGTGAAGATGTTGTTGTTACGCCAGATAACAACCCTCCACCTTATGTAGATTATCAGGTTTGTGGATTTGCACTCGGTTTATGCGATACAACAGGTTTATGCGATACCGTAAGAGTATTTTTTAATGATTCGCTTGATATATCCATAATGCCAGAGAACCCAACAGTTTGCTTTGGAGATAATACGACAAATATTTATGGAGTACCTAGTGGGGGAGAATCGCCCTTTCATTACAGCTGGAATACAGGCGATACTACACAGGCAATTGATGTAGGTATTGGTACTTACTCTGTTATTGTAAGTGATGAAGGAGGATGTTATACAGCTACAAGTTCAATTACTGTTACAGAGTATTTGCAAGTTATAACAGCTGATGCCGGCTTGGATGAACTATTTTGTAATGAAAGTCCTGTTGTGCAGCTCGATGGTGTTGTTACAGGTGTAAGTACAGGTGTTTGGATTGGTGGGGATGGGATATTTCTTCCGGATAGTACAAACTTAAATGCCGTTTATTACCCAACAACGAATGAGATTACAAATGGTAGTTCTACACTTACATTATTGACTACTAATAATGGGACTTGTCCGCCGGACAGTAACACTGTTACAATTAATTATGTTGGTTTTGATGGAACGATCAGCACATTTAGTGATTCGCTGTTGTGTTATCAAGATATTAATGGAGGAGCTTCTGTTGTAGTAAGCGGAGGCTATGATGATACATATACATATCTTTGGAATGATGCACTTGCATCCACAACCCCTACATTAACTAATATCCAGGCTGGAAGCTATACTGTAATTATTACAGACTCATTATCATGCGATAGCACTGTTACAGTAGAGGTCTTTGGGCCCGAGGAACTAGTTATTGATTCTATTGGTATTCAAGACCTAGCTTGTTTTAATGATAGCAGTGGACAGGCATCATTATTCCTTAGTGGAGGAATTATTCCCTATTCGTATAATTGGGGAGCTAATGCAAATAACCAAAGCAATGCTACAGCAATAAATTTAGCGAGCGCTGTTTACAATCCTATAATTACAGATGCAAAAGGATGTACTGTTGATACGATCATAAGTATTTCTGAACCTAGTCAACTATTACTCTCCATCGACGACATTACTTCTCTTCTTTGCTATGCTGATAGTAATGGGACAGCAGCTGTAAGTGCGAGTGGTGGAACTCCATCATACATTTATCAATGGGATGCAAGTACAAGTTCGCAGACTGGAAATACAGCAACAAACTTATCAGTTGGTAACTATTCTGTTCAGGTAAGTGATGCAAATTCGTGTATTGATACGATTGAAGTTTTTATTGACGAACCAAGTGAACTTTTTTCAGTTGCCGGTTCTCTTGAAGATGTTTCATGTTTTGGTGGAGCGAATGGAAGTACCGAGGTGTTGGTAGATGGGGGAGTAGCTCCATATACTTATTTGTGGGATGCTACAGCTCAGGATCAGACCACTAGTATCGCGATTAATTTAGAAGCAGGTTTGTATTCTGTGCTAGTTATTGATACAAACGGATGCAGCAGTCTCTCACAAGTAACTATATCAGAACCCGATTCTGCCCTATTCCTTGAAATGGATGTTCAAGCTGTTGATTGTTTTGGTGCAGAAAATGGAATATTAACAGTTAATGCCTATGGAGCTACTTCACCCTACACTTATTTATGGGATACGAATGCAGGAGGTCAAACTACTGCATCAGTAAATGATCTTGCGACAGGTAGTTATTGGGTATGGGTAACGGATATCAATAATTGTATTGATTCTGCTGTTGCAACGGTTAGCGAGCCATCCGTTCTTTTAGTACAAAGCACTTCTTTTGAGGCCTTGTGTTTTGGTAGTGAAGATGGATATTCAATCTTAAATGTAGCTGGAGGAATTCCTCCATATAATTACCAATGGGATGCGAATGCCGATAGTCAGACAGACTCAATTGCTACGAACCTTGCTGTTGGGAATTATGGATATGTTGTGGAGGACTCAAATAATTGTGTTGACTCTGGTTCAGTTTACATTGATGCTCCAATTGAAATTACAATAGAAGCATCAGAAGATCAGTCAGTTTGTTATGGGGCTAATGTAAATGTTAGTGCTCAAGCCACTGGAGGAACAGGTGAGCTTACCTACTATTGGTTTGATTTCGGTCAAGGTCAAACACAGAGTTTTACTGTTGTAGATAACGATTGTTACCTTGTATTGGCTATTGACACATTAGGATGTATAAGCCTTTTTGATAGTGTTGAAGTGACTGTTATGAATATTAATACCGATACATTAATCACATTTAATACAGGAGATGTTTGTTTGGGTGAATCAACTTCAATTAGTGCGCAGTTTAGTGGTCAAAACGATAGCTATACCTACTATTGGAACAATAATTTAGGTGCCACTTTCGGTCCATTGGCAGTTTCACCTATAATTGATACTTGGTATACTTTTATCGTTATTGATGAATGCAGCAACAGTCTTTCCGATTCTACTTTAGTTGAGATTTATCCTTTACCTGAAAATGATGTTTCAATTTCGGCAAATGAAGGCTGTGAACCTTTAGAAGTTACGTTTGAGAATAGCGCAGCCACCGGAGTTTATAGCTATGTTTGGTTATTTGGAGATGGAGGTGGGTCCAGTGAAGCTAATCCTGAATATATTTATGAAGAAGCTGGAGTCTTTTTAGTTGAATTGACTGTCTTTAGCTCTTTTGGTTGTAGTTCAAACTCGAGTAATAATCACTTTGTTACTGTTTATGCCAAACCGGTAAGTGATTTTAATGCCAATCCATGGGAAACAGATATAACCGAATCCCAAATAGAATTTACAAATACATCCTCTTCCGATGCTATTTTCTTTACTTGGGATTTTGGTGATGGTGATTCATTGATGGTTGAAAACCCAACACATACATATTTAGAAATAGGTGAATATATTGTTACACTCGAAACAGAGAACGTTAAAGGCTGTATTTCTTCTGTAAGTAAAACGGTAATAATTAACCTGAATCATGATATTATAGTCCCTAATGCTTTTACACCTAATGGGAATGGATCAAACGGAGGAGCTTATGATCCACATGATCTAAGTAATGATATTTTCTATCCTTTTGTTAATTATATAAGTACATATCACATGATGATCTTTAATCGATGGGGTGAGCTGATCTTTGAGAGCAATGACGTTTTAGTAGGGTGGGACGGCTATTACGATGGAAAACTCTCGCAAATTGGCACATATGTATATACAATTGATATAACCTTTATAGATGATTTTTCAGCGAGTAAACAAGGACATATAAAATTGATAAGGTAATGTATAGGCTGCTTATATATGCTATTGTCTATATCTTTTTAGTAAAGGTAGCGCATTCGCAGGACCCTCAATTTTCTCAACCTTATGCAAGTGCATTGTATTTAAATCCCGCATTTACGGGAGATACAAAGAAAAATAGAATGGCCTTTACTTATAGAAATCAGTGGTCGGCTATTGAAAATGGTTTTTCAAGTTATATTGCTTCTTATGATCATTATTTTAGAAAACGTAATTCTGGTTTTGGTGGATATTTAATGTATGATCAATCAGGACTAAATGGGTATAGAGTTACAGGTTTAAATGTAAGTTATTCGTATGATGCTAAGATCGATCGTTGGTCAGGTATAAAAGGGGGACTTTCATTGGGCTATTCTTTTTTAGGCTTCGATCAGGCTGATTTATTGTTTGCCGATCAGATTATCAGAGATGGTTCTCCATCATCAATTGAAAATAGTATTCAGGATAATACTTCTTATCTCGATATGTCAGCGGGTGTTTTGTATTATAATTCATTCATTTGGGCAGGAGTATCAGCGAGTCACCTTAATAATCCTAATATCTCTTTAACGGGTGTAGAACAACGCTTACCAATGAAATTTTCATTTCATGGAGGAGTGAAATTGTGGAATAAAACAAGTAGTAAAGGAAAAGAACTGGAGAGCCTCAGTGTAGTTACTCATTATAAATTTCAATCTACCTGGGATCAGTTAGATATCGGAGCGTATTATAATTATAGTCCAATCATCATTGGAATATGGTACAGAGGAATCCCATTTAAAAATTACGATAAAGATTTTAGTAATCACGAATCAATTATTGTGATGCTAGGCTTGGAATACAGTAATCAACTTAGAATAGGCTATTCTTATGATATTACCATAAGTAAATTAACAATGAGTTCCGGGGGTTCCCATGAAATATCAATCATTTATGAATGGCCCAACGTTCGAAAAAATAGTTATCGACGACGAATTGCCTGTCCTAAATTTTAATCACCTTTACTTATTAACTACCGTTGCACTTGCCTGAACACTGGGTAAGATCAGCATATCTCCAATTTGAACATGCTTCGGCCTGCTGCTTGCAAACCAAATACACTCAGCTATATCACTTCCTTGTAAGGCATCAAAACCTTGGTATACACTATCAGCAGCTTTTTTATCTCCATGAAAACGGACTTCAGAAAACTCTGTTTCTACCATTCCAGGTGCAATGTTTGTCACTCTTATTCCATGCTTAACAAGGTCGATTCGCATTCCCTGTGAAAGTGCATCCACTGCATGTTTACTAGCACAATAAACATTTCCGTTGGGGTATACTTCCTTCCCTGCTATTGAAGCGATATTAATTATATCTCCTTTTTTGTTAGCGATCATCCATGGTATCACGATCTTACTTACATAAAGAAGTCCTTTAACGTTAGTATCGATCATTCTATCCCAGTCGTCGGTAGAACCATCCTGAATAGGATCTTTGCCAACAGCAAGACCGGCATTATTGATCAAAACATCAACATTTTTCCATTTATCATCAATGTTATTTAGGAATTCACTTACCTCTTTCTTATCTCTTACATCAAAGCAGAGCGTCTTAACTTCAACCCCATTCTTCTCTTTTAATTCGTTGGCAATAGTAGTAAGCCGATCTTGTCTTCTTCCTGTAATAATGAGATCATAAGATTCTGAGGCATATTTATTGGCACAAGCTAAGCCTATACCCGACGTAGCACCACTTATTAAGGCTATTTTATTCATTATTGTAGATTCTTTTATATCGTTTTAAAATTGCTTTTAAATAAGGTTAATTAAGTATAATAATATAGCTTATTTACATCGACAATTTAATACATTTACATCCGCAAAATGAATATAGAAGCGATAAAAAATAAGTTAGCTGCTTTTAAAGCAGAAGGAAAGAAAGTTTTTGCTACATCATCGTTTCAAACTCAAAGTGTACCCTTACTGCATATTATAAGTCGTATTGATAATTCTATTCCTATAGTTTATACAAATACAGGGTTCTTATTTCCTGAAACCTTGACATTTAAGGACGAATTAGTAAAGCGATTTGATCTAAACGTGATCGAATTACAATCTGAAACGCCTAAAATTCATCAAATTGATGAAAATGGCCATTTATTGTACGCATCCGATCCGGATTATTGCTGCTATATTAATAAGATCAGTCCCTTGGAACCAATGCTTATGCAATATGATATTTGGATCAATGGAATACGAGCTGATCAGAATGAAAACAGAAGACAAATGAAGGAGATGCAAGAATCTTCTTTTGGGACACTGCGTTATCATCCTATTTTAAAGTGGACAAGTAAAGATATTTATCAATATTTATCAGATCATAAATTACCTTCTCATCCTCTCGAAAAAAAAGGATATATGAGTATAGGTTGTGAGCCGTGTACACGGAAATTCATCGATGATGGAAACGAGAGGAATGCTCGTTGGTTCGGTATGAATAAAACCGAATGTGGATTACATACCGACTTAGTAAAAAAAGAATCAAGCCCTGAAAAATGAAAGTATTAATAACAGGTGGTGCAGGATATATTGGTAGTGAGTTAGTTTATAAACTCTCCAATAACAAAGTAGTTAAGGAGATAATTATCTATGATAACCTTCACAGAGGGAATTATAATTTTTTCATTGGCGTTAGAAAGATAGAACACCCGAATATTAGCTTTATTAAAGGGGATATTCTTGATGGGAGAAAGCTTAGAAAAGTATTGAAAGGGGTTGACGTAGTTTATCATTTAGCAGCTAATGTTACCACTCCTTTTGCTGATCAGAACCCTCATTTTTTCGAGCAGGTCAATCATTGGGGTACAGCTGAACTGAGCAATGCCATAGAGCAAAGTAATGTATCAAAATTCATTTATGTAAGCAGTGTTTCAGTTTATGGCTCGCAAAGTGAACTTGTAACAAACGAAACGCAGTTAAATCCAAAGACTTTTTATGGAATTTCGAAAATGCGAGGAGAAGAGCATGTAAGGCGACTTTTTGATAAATTACCTACTTACATTGCACGTTCCGGTAATGTATTTGGCTATAGCAAAGGTCTTCGAATCGACGCGGTGATCAATAAATTTATGTTCGATGCTCAGTTTGATTCCAGAATCACAATTCATGGAGATGGAAATCAAACGCGAGCCTTTATTGAAATTTGTAGGTTGGTAAACTACTTGGATGCAATGCTAAGTTCAAATTTACCTTCCGGCCATTTTAATTTAGTTGATAAAAATTTATCCGTACTTGATGTAGTTGATACGATGCGAGAGCTCTACCCTGGGTTAGAAATGATCTTTGTAAATCAGCATTTAAAAATGCGTGAGATCCAAGTCGAAAGAGATCCAAATGCTTTGAAACTGCTGAAAACGAAAGAGCGCTCCCTATTTGAAGAGCTGAGCGAATTTAAAAAGATGTTTACTTTTTAAACGGCTATTCAATTTCATTTTATCATCCGAATGCCCTAACTTTAGTAGGAGTTATACAAAAGCATTATGTGTCGATTTGTTGCCTATATCGGAGCACCCACACTGATTGATAAAATCCTGATCAATCCTTCAAATTCTCTAGTTAATCAAAGTTTTTCAGCATTGGAGTCTGAAATGACCGTAAACGGAGATGGTTTTGGTTTGGGATGGTATAACAAGGAGATAAAGGAAGAGCCCGGCCGTTATGTTTCTGTACTGCCCGCTTGGAATGATCAAAACTTATTGAATAACGCTTCTATAACTAAAAGTAATTGCTTTTTAGCACATGTAAGGGCTGCAACAGTTGGAAGTGTTTCATTAGAGAATTGTCACCCTTTTCAATACAATGAGTATTTGATGATGCACAATGGTGGAATTTATGATTTTGATAAAATAAAGCAAAGCCTGAGTTCACTGCTTGATGAAGAGGCATTTTTATGGATCAAAGGACAAAGTGATACGCAGTATATATTTGCCTTGTTTATGACCAATGCAAGAAAAATGGGAATGGATAAATTTCCTGATGCTGAAGTACTTGTAGCTTGTTTTAATAAAACCTTTGCTGACATAGAAATCTTGAAGAAAGAAAAAGGAATAACTTCTGTTGCCATTTATAATATGGTATTGAGCAATGGCTATGGACTGATTGCAACTCGCTATAGCACAGATCCGACAAATGATTTTAGAACTTTGTATTTTACCGAGAATGTTTCTTGTAAATTAAATATTAAAGGAGACCTGGAATTTGAAAAAGGAAAAGTGGAGCGAAATGCAGCATTGATCTCATCCGAAAAGCTAACAGATGATGATATGTTTTGGAAGGAGATCCCATCAAACCATGCTGTTTATATTGACCGAACGTTGGAAGTCACTTTACATAAACTCGACTAACAGCTATTAAAGTATGCAGATTAAACAATCAGTATATAGTTTTATATTTGAATGAAATTAATCAAGCAAATTAGAACTAATGAAAAAGGTAGGTATAGGTATTTTAGTTATCCTTATAGGAATCTTGTTGTTTATGTATTTTGGTACTTTTAGTGAGGGGACAAGAGCAGGAATTGTAATGAAAATATCGAAAAAAGGGATGGTCTTTAAAACCTGGGAAGGGCAGATGAATCTGCAGACCTTTGGGGCAATTAAAGATCCGAACAATATTATTTCAGAAACATTTACTTTTTCAATCGATGGTGATGATAAGGAGTTGATCGATAAGTTAAATGCAGCAGCACTTTCGGGAGAGCGAATAAACCTTCATTATATCGAAAGGTATGTAGGAGTGCCGTGGAGAGGAGATACCAAGGTTTTTGCCGTTGATGTAGAAATGCAAAAGGGTGATTCACCTCCGAAAGAAGAGAACCCGGATAATTTTCCACTTAGAAATTAACCGATGTTTGTATGTCCCTGATATAGGTTGACCAAAACATGCTAGTATTATTTTATTAACATTATCTATTTTAAATTATTCACTCAGACATCTAAAGGTGATTTTTTAGTTAGAGAATAATCTGTGGCAGTGCGGAGGCCTAGACGGTGAGGCGGGCCAGAGTCGGCGTGAAATCCTAAGGGTTCATGAATTCCTTTAAAATTAGATAACTTATGAATAATTTATTTCTTCTTAAAACCTTTCAAAAGTCCCGAAGTTTCGGGATATCTTTTGTTTAGAATTTAGAAGAAATCAAGAGCGTAGGGAAGCATCTTACCGTCTTGATTTTTTGGTTCGCTTTTTTATCAAGAAAAAATGAACAAAAGATAATTATTGTAAGTATTCTTTTCAGAAAGTATAATCATGACTTTATTAATACATTAATGGTTGTTACTATAGTTTTATAGTAAGTAAGAGGTTAATTATTCAACTATACTATGAGTAAATAGTTGAATAATTGTCAACTCCCTTCAGGGAAGAACGGTTTTAATAAAAAGAATAATTCCTTAAAATGGAGTTTCCTTATTTTCAATTTGGATATTCTTCTCCATAATCAATTTTGGCGCTCTTTATTAGCTTAGATGGTAATACTAAATTCAATCAGTGCTTTGTGTTTCTTCGAGCTTTTGTGACTGCCTATTAATGTGCTCATAATAATCACTTTTTCAAAGCTATATTCCACTTTCAGATAGAGGAGAATTAGCTATCTTTGCGGCAATATTTTAATCCCCTTTTATGAAGCCAGTTGAAGTTTATAAACCTAAGAATAAGGTACGAATCGTAACAGCAGCATCTCTCTTTGACGGACATGATGCAGCGATAAATGTTATGAGAAGAATTATCCAATCTACAGGTTGTGAAGTGATTCATCTTGGACATGACAGGAGCGTTGAAGAAGTAGTTAATACAGCTATTCAGGAAGATGCAAATGCTATAGCCATGACTTCTTATCAAGGTGGGCACTTGGAATATTTTAAGTATATGCATGACCTTCTTGTTGAAAAGGGAGCTGGTGATATTAAGATATTTGGAGGAGGTGGAGGTACCATCTTACCTGATGAGATCAAAGAGCTGATGGATTATGGAATCGTTAAGTTATATCATCCTGATGATGGTAGAGAGTTAGGATTGCAGGGAATGATCAATGATCTTGTCGAGGAGTCGGATTATGCAATTGGTGGTGATATAGATGTTGACCTTTCTAAATTGAAGGCTAAAGATCAAGGAGAGATTGCTCGCTTAATTTCTGCAGCAGAAAATTTCCCAAAGGAAGCATCAGCTACTCTTAGCGCCATTAAGGAAGATAACAAAAAGGCTAAAACGCCAGTGTTAGGTATTACAGGAACAGGAGGAGCAGGAAAGTCTTCATTGGTTGATGAATTGGTACGAAGATACTTAGGCGATTTTACTGATAAAACAATTGGGATCATTTCTGTGGATCCATCAAAAAGAAAAACAGGTGGTGCACTTTTAGGTGATAGGATAAGAATGAATTCGATTCATAATCCTAGAGTTTATATGCGTTCTTTAGCCACAAGACAAGCTAATTTAGCCTTGTCAAAACATGTAGGTGATGCTGTTGAGGTTTTAAAATATGCTGGTTATGATCTGATTATTTTAGAAACATCAGGAATTGGGCAATCGGATACGGAGATTCTTGATTTCTCCGATATTTCCCTTTATGTGATGACACCTGAATACGGTGCTGCAACCCAATTGGAGAAGATCGATATGCTCGATTTTGCCGATCTCATCGCCTTAAATAAATTCGATAAGAGTGGAGCCCTTGATGCGCTACGAGATGTGAAAAAACAGTATCAACGGAATCATAAAATATTTGACAAGGATGTTGAAGAAATGCCTGTATTCGGAACGATTGCATCGCAGTTTAACGACCCGGGAATGAACAACCTGTATAATGCCGTATTTAATGTGATTGGAGAAAAAATGGATGCGGCGTTTTCATCACATAAAGAAATTGGGATGGAGCAGTCGGAAAAGATATTTATTATTCCACCTAATCGTGTACGCTATCTCTCCGAAATTTCGGAAAACAATCGTGCCTATGATGATTGGGCAAGAGATCAAAGTACGATCGCTCATGAGTTATATGCTCTTGACCATAGTGCAGTAACATTGGGTAAAGAGAAAGGCAATGAGGAAATTATTAAAGCCTTGGAAAATAAATTTAAGGCGCGCCTAAAGGATTTAAACCCTTATAATTATGAACTAATACAGAAATGGGAAGAGAAAGTAAGAAAGTATAAGGAGCCTATTTATTCTTTTAAAGTTAGAGATAAAGAGATCTCGATTGAAACGCATTCAGAATCACTTTCACATTTACAGATTCCTAAAATTGTTTTACCTAAATACAAAGCCTGGGGCGATATTTTAACATGGTCCTTACAAGAGAATGTACCGGGTGAATTTCCATTTACAGCCGGACTTTTCCCATTTAAGAGACAAGGAGAGGACCCTACTCGTATGTTTGCAGGAGAGGGTGGACCGGAAAGAACGAATAGACGATTTCACTATGTGAGTTTGGGTATGCCAGCAAAACGCTTATCTACCGCCTTTGATTCAGTAACCTTATATGGAAATGATCCTGATGTAAGGCCAGATATTTACGGAAAGATCGGTAACTCAGGGGTTTCTATTTGTTGCTTAGATGATGCTAAGAAACTTTATAGTGGTTTTGATCTTTGTTCATCGAGTACCTCTGTGTCAATGACTATCAATGGACCAGCTCCAATGATGCTTAGCTTCTTTATGAATGCAGCCATCGATCAGGAATGTGAGAAGTATATAAAAGAAAAAGGATTAGAAGAAGAAGTAGAAAAGAAGATCTCTGCTAAATATAAAGGAGATGTAAGGCCTTCATATATGGGTAACATACCAAAAGGTCATGATGGTTTAGGATTGATGTTATTGGGTGTGAGTGGAGATGAAGTACTAGAAAAAGATATTTATAATGCTATAAAAATAGAGACTCTGAAGAAAGTAAGGGGAACCGTTCAAGCGGATATCCTTAAAGAAGATCAAGCACAAAACACCTGTATTTTTAGTACTGAATTTGCATTGAAACTTATGGGAGATGTGCAGCAGTATTTCATAGATAATGCTGTACGGAACTTCTATTCTGTTTCTATTTCCGGTTATCATATTGCTGAAGCAGGTGCCAATCCGATATCTCAGTTAGCATTTACATTGGCTAATGGATTTACCTATGTAGAGTATTACCTAAGCAGAGGAATGGATATTAATGAATTTGGTCCTAATCTTAGTTTCTTCTTTTCTAATGGTTTAGATCCTGAATATGCGGTGATTGGTCGTGTAGCACGTCGTATTTGGGCAAAAGCAATGGCAAAAAAATACAAGGCCAATAAGCGAGCGCAGATGTTAAAGTATCATATTCAAACATCAGGGCGATCTCTTCATGCGCAAGAGATCGACTTTAACGACATAAGAACAACATTGCAAGCCTTATATGCTATTTACGATAACTGTAACTCTCTTCATACTAATGCCTACGACGAAGCGATTACTACACCAACTGAGGAATCAGTGCGTAGAGCAATGGCCATTCAATTGATTATTAATAAGGAACTGGGGTTATCGAAAAATGAAAATCCATTGCAAGGTTC
>JAUVAY010000002.1 GCA_030591505.1 Flavobacteriales bacterium
CAATACTTCTCTTCCGATTCCATCCATAATATAGATCTCACTCATCACAGCCATTTCATTTCTGATAATAACTGCTGAAGAAGCAGGGTTAGGGAAAATACTCATCGCATTTTGAATAGCTGGATTTTCAGCAATACCTGTAACTAAGTTACATGCTAATACAGCTCTTGGGTGAAGATAGCCTTGTATCGTATCGATGTAGGCTAATCCTTTCTCCTGGCTCATGTCAGGATTAGAAAACAATCCACTTCCATTAAGAGCAGCAGCATCAAAAGAAGTTCCTAAAGCTGCATTTGTACCAGCAACAACTGCTTCTAGAGTTGTAAGATCCCACCAATCCCATGGTGCTCCCTGGTTTCCAAATACACTTACATCACCGTTTAAAGGAAGTAAGAAAGGATACAAACCTTCTGGAGAACTATTTACTGTAATTGTTGGTTCCGTAGCAAATATATAATCATACTCTACACCATAATGTGCTCTTGCAGCATCTGTAAACTCATCACCATCAGGAATACTTGCAAATGCATCATTGTTACCAAAATTATTTGCCCGTTGGATAAATACATTAGCTCCATCTACATCAACAACATTTTCGTTGGTAGTAGGTACCACCACTGTTCCATGTCCAAACGGAGCATAAGGGTCACGAATACAATGGAAGGCAACCATTGCAGGCTCACCTTCATCTAACCAAGTAGAGTCAGCTAAAGCCCCTCCTATATTCACTGACATGCATATATCTTTAGATAAGCCTAATTGTTGTAAAGGATCATTAAGTCGTACAAATCCTGGTCCTCCATCTAAATCACCATCTCTAGATTCAATAATGTATGGGTAACCTGTATCACCATCAATAAATTTTGGAAGGCTGGCAACCTCACCAATATAATCATCAAGAGTAGCATAAGCTTGAGATACATATCCTCCGGATCCTTGACCGATCAAAGATATCTTATCTCCATCTACTCCATATACAGCAGACAATGCTCTTAAATAACGAACAGCAGATTGAGTATCATGTATTGATCTATAAACTGCTTGTAATAAAGTACCTCTTCTTACATTTTCATTAGTTGAAAGTGGATTCCAACCTAATCTGTAATTAATGGATACAGCAACATAGCCTCTCTTTGCCATTTGCTTACAAACATTTACAGCTACACTATCTCCTTTGTCTCCGGTGATTGCTCCATTAAATAATGCTGGAAGGAAATTACCTGTGTGTATATAAATAAAAACTGGACGGTCAGTGATCACATCACTTGCTGGAGGAGAGTATATATCCATTTCCAATGGTGTAATCTTTACCATAGTATGAACAGAATCAGGTAAAGCTGAATTAGGATAAAAGAAGTTCAGATAAGATAATAATGTATCTGGGCTTGTAGTTGATTCAGCGATCAATCCATTAATAAAAGCCATTTCATTTACCCATTGAGTAGAGTCAGCAACCCATGTTCCACTAGCAGCATCAGGAAAGACTGCAATTAATGGGTTAACATTAACCCCAAATTTCACGTCTTCCTCTAATTGGTAACTATCAAATACTTCTGTTAAATAACGCTGTGCCATTAGCTGACTTGTACTAAGAATGGCAAAAAGCATTATCAATAATTGTAAAGTTTTTTTCATAATCTATTTGTTTTTTTGTTTGTGATGTATTGTTTAAATATAATTAATTTTTAGCTATTATTTTTTCACCCAATCATAGGATACAGAAAAGTAAGCTAATCTTCCTACTTGTGGGCCTCCATAAACTTGATATACTTTATTATTAAGAAGATTCGATGAGCCTAATTTGAATGTCATATTTGTTGCTACCCAGCGATAATTGACTTGGGCATCTACTAAATAATAAGATTCAACAAATCCTGTGAATTGTGGAGAACCTTCAAATATAAATCCATCGATCCATTTGAAATTAACCCCAAATCCGAAGTATTTTGCTCCAAATAATACAATGTCTCTACCATTAACACCAAGATTAAATTTATGTTCCGGTGTATTAAAAGCAGGAATAATAGGATCGTCTGATCCTTGAAGGTCTAATTTATTCCATGAGTAATTTCCGTTCAGCACCCAGTTATTTCCTAAGTAATAATTTAATCCCACATTTACTCCTTGTGTGGTAACCTGGTCAGTAGCATTAGCAGCAATTCGATATACTTGAAATTCTGATGGAAGTGGATTGGCTGGATTGTAATCAATGTCTACACCTAAGTTAAATCCGATAAAATGTTGGTACCAACTATGGTAATAGGAAAGATCTAAATAGAATTTTTTCTTTATCATTCCTCGGTAGCCAAATTCAATGGTTTGAACTTGTTCAGGACGAATGGGGGCAACATCAAAGAAATCCAATTTATCCCATCCAAAAGTAGGTACTGAATTTATTGCGTCAATAAATGAGTCAACAGAAACTAATGAATCTCTTCCATTTAAGTTTCCAATAAGGATGGCCCTTCCAACATCGTAGTATAAATATTGATCAGCCATTGTTGGGTTCCGAACTGCTGTGCTATACGTAGCTCTAAAAGTATGGTCTTTTTCAGGGCTGTAAACACCAGAAATTGCTGGTGAAAAAACAGGCTCAAAATTCTCATTCTTATCCATTCGAATTGTTGCATCCAATATCAATTTGTTCTCCAGAAGTTTGTAATTAAGTCCGGCAACTAGTCCCATATTCCAATTGGTGATCACTACATCAGCTGTATCTTCAAAAATAGTACCTCTCGAATCAGGTGTATACAGTCTCGCATTTCCACCAACTGTCAAGCCAAGGTTCTCAGCAAGATTAAAAATGTACTGTGCATCAATATTGTAAAGAGCAGATTTATCGTATAAACGAGATCCTCCTTCAGTAAATAATAGAGAAGTGACATCAGCTAATAAAGAATCATAACGTGCTGTACCTGGTCTGTAAAAGGAATGGTCAGTTGCTGATGCGGTTAGATCTTCTGCTGCTCTTCGCGATTGTGCATGCCAATGTAGCATACTATCCGGATTCATATCCATCCATTCATTTTGCATAGAAGAAGTCTCAGAATTCCAGTCTAGATTGGCTTGAGCAAAAATAACAAGAGCTTCATCGAAAGAACAACCACAAGTAGCGAGAATATCAGAAAGTGAAGGTTGATTCGTAGCGTTATCAGGCATCCCTGATGCATACATTGAAGGGACGACAACATCCTGATAATAACCGGAATAATCACGATAAAAATCACCTTCCGACTTAGAAGCCTCACTCATTTCGAAAGCAGTTACAACAGCATCATAAGATTTACCTGCATCTTCATTCGTTGAATAGACGCGAACAAAAAATTTGTCATTTTGTTTTACTTCTAATTTATGCTGAAAGAATTGAATGTCTTTTAAACTATAGCGATTATCTCCTTGATATACAGTAGTACCTGTGCTATAGTTGAATCCATAATTGATTTCCACTTTATCGGTGAGCATATAGTATAAACCCAAATTGGTTTTGATATTATCAGTATTATAATCTACAATATCCTTTTCCTCATAACCAGTTCTATAGATTCTTCCTAGTCCGGGAAAATCGATAGGATTACCAGTAAAGTCATTTCCTCCTGTCAGCACTTCATCACCATAGCGGTTTACCGCATCGTATCCAGCATAATTATCTACACCGTCTTCACTTGAGTTACTGGCGTCCATATTCGTTGCTTCCCAGTCGTTGGCTCTCATCGCCAATATATTTAACTTATACGCAAACTTGTTTTTTCCTTCTTTGTTTTTAAATACCTGAGCCCATCGTACTGAGGCTTGAAATAAACTTCGTTCTCCCACTTTCACTTCGGCAGATAAGCCTTGAAATAACCAAGGAGACTTAGAGGTCATGTTTATTACACCATTAAAAGCACCAGGTCCGAAAAAAGCAGAACTCGCTCCCGAAACAATTTCCACTTTCATTACGTCAAGATCAGGTGCTCCAAGAAAGTTACCTAATGAGAAATTTAAACCTGGAGATTGATTATCAACACCATCAATTAATTGCAAAGATCGAACAGGAGAAGTAGAATTAAATCCTCTTGTATTGATTACTTTAAAACCCAGACTGGCAGAGGTAACATCAACACCTTTCATATTTCCTAGGCTCTCGTAAAAACTTCCGGAGGCTGCTTCTTTAATAGCGAGTACATCCATCGTTTCTGTAGTTAGCGCCGCCATCTGCTCTTTTTCAGAGATTCTGCTTCCTACTATCTGGACTTCATCCATTAAGACTTGGTCAGTAGATAATTTTATTTTGATGCTTTCACTCACATCAAGAACTTCATATTCAAAATTCAAGTAGCCTATAAAACTTATAACTAAGGTGAAAGGTGGAGATTGATTAGTAGAAAATTCGAATTCTCCATCAATGTTTGTAGTAGAACCGATGGTGGTGCCTTTAATAACAACACTGGCACCTATTAAGTCCTCTCCAGTTTGTTGATCTGTGATCTTACCCTTAATTGTATTTTCTTGCGCAAATGCACTATTTGCATTAGCAACCCAAAAAGCTAAAAATAGAATAAGTGTCGAAAAATAGTTTAATCGTTTAATCAATGCCTTAGGTCTTTAAAAATAGAATACTCGGCAATATATAATAATTAAGCTATTTATTGAATGTTTTTTAGGTATTGGATTATGTCAGTTCCATAGGCCACTAATTCATTTTCCTTATTAAAAAGAGCAGGAGTAGCAATTATAGGTATAGGCGGAGAACTATTTTTTTGTTCACAATCAACATAATTGAACGATACTTTATTGCTCTCCATAAATGATTTTACCTTATCACAATCGTGACAAAGTTTTCTGTAATAAAGTATAAAGTCTGCAGATTGAGGTTTTGTTTTACCAAAGAGGAGTTTCTTAATAAAATTCATTGTTTAATTTAAGTTTTCTATATCTCTTATCAGTATTTTTTTTCTTTCCATAAAAATGAGATTCTTATCTCTCAACTCATTGAGTGTTACTGTAACTGTTTGTCTAGATGTTGCTGTTAAATTAGCGAAATCTTGATGTGTAAGATCATGTTTTAACAATATTTCGTCACCTATTTGAGTTCCATATTTTTCAGCCATTTGTTTGATGAGATCAACGATTCGCGTACGTGCATCTTTGAAAATCAGTGATTCCATTTTACGCTCCACGTTCATTAATCTTTCACCAATACTTTTTGTTACTGCCAAACTTAGTTTAGCATTTTTATTCATAATTTCTTTAATGTCTTCAACATTCGTAGCACAGATCATAACATCGTCATCTAAGGCCTGAGCAAAGTCACTTCTTTTTTCCTGACCCGCGATCGACATCTCACCGAAGATTTCGCCTGGATGTAAAATCGCTTTAATAATCTCCTTTCCATCATCTGTAAATTTTCCAATCTTTACTCTTCCACGCTTTAAAAAGAATACCACCTTCGAAGGGTCATTCGGAAAATAGATATATTCATTTTTTGCACTGGCGCGCATGGTGGTTAAGCTGGCAAACATTTTTAATTCGCCTTCTTGAAAGTCCTTTAGCAGATTTACTTTTTCGAGGTACCATAACTTCGAATGCTGTGCTGACATAAATTTTTGCTTATATTAATTCATTAAATAAAATAAAAAGTAAATTCTATTCCAATGATTCGGTATAGAAATTAAGCTCTTTGTCGTCTAATTGCTTTGTAATATAAGCAATTTGGCCGGTATGATAGGAAAAGTGCTCAATAACGTGGATGATGATAGCCACCCCATATTCTTCGTAAACCTGTACCGAATAACGTTTTTCTAAGTCCTTTTGTTCTATTTCGTCAATGAATAAAAGTAGTTCTTCTTGCAATTGCAATAATCTCAACTTTAGGCTTTCTTTATTTTCGTTTTTATGTAACGAGAATTCTTCGGATCGCATTCTTTTATCAATTTTCCCATCAAAAGAACTGCTCATCCATTGCCTTAGGTTACCCTCTAGATGTAAAATTAAATTACCTATACTATTGTTATGTTTGTTTTGACTAAACCAAACTTGTTCTTCACTTAAACGATCGAGGCATTTGAAAATGCGAACATAGGATTCATCAAAGATACGACGCTTAAATTCTTGTATGATCAGTTTAGTTAGATCCAATGGCTACTTAAATTTAATAATTGTGTTAAGCTGAGTTGCTTGGTTTCCTGAATCATCAAAGGCATCAATACTCACCGTAAGTTGATGCTTTAATTGAAATATTGAATCAGGAAGGGTTACGTTTAATGAACCGGTATAAGCATTAGCATTAATACTTTGGATGTTTAAATAAAAATAACCAGAATCTAAATTGGCATTCTCTACTATCTTAATTTTCGAATCCACAATAAGTTCATTATCGAAAACTTCGTATACTATACTCAATTTAGGTACTCCTATATATATGACCTCATCTGATTTCCCATTCACTTCTAAGAAAGATATAACCGGAGGTTCTTTATCTACTTTTACACATGAGTAAAGAAAGAATACAACGAAGAATAACGCTATGCTAGAATTTCTTTTCATGAAAGGTCTATTTTCATTAATAAATGTGGTCCTATTCCAGGAATATCAAATTCTTCTGAGCTAACTTCCATACCCATTTTTTCATACAATGCTATTGCATTCATTCTTGCATTACACCATATCTGATCGCCATCGAGGTGTTTTATCTTTTTAAAAGCAAAGGCTAATAGATCACTTGCAAAGCCTTTATTCCTATACTTATCTAAAGTAGCCATTCCTCTAAATCTAAATTGAACTTTACCACTTAATTGAGGATTGTTTTCTTTATAAAATGAAACGATGGCAACTTGATTACCTTCAAGAAATGCTCCAAGATGAAATGCCCCAGGATCATCATCGCTTGGATATATACACGTTGAAATATCTTGACCGGGTCGGAGGATCTCACTTCGGATTGGCGTCGTATCTTTAGAAGTTATTTCTTTTATCAAAAGCATACACGAAAATAAGATTTCCATACTATTAATTATATTGTTCGAGGCCATTTGTATAGAATATCATAGTTTTAATACAACCGAGTAATTATATTTACGTTATAGAGATGTACATCGACCTATGAAAAAAACTATTTTATTTATATTACTATCTGCTTTCCTTGTTTATTCTTCTTGTGATAAAGAAGAAGAGAATGGGGATTCAACACTTCATTTAGAGTTTGATTTTCAATATGAAAACAATAATTTTATTATTAATCAAGTCTATACTTATCCATTAGACTATAGTTTTAAAATTGAAAAATTACAACTGTATATTTCTGAAGTTAAATTGATTGATCAAGATGGTGGAAGCCATGATCTTAGTAAGATTATTTTTGTAGATAGCGATTCTGATGAGAATGGAATCACGACTATAATTCCTGAAGGAAATTATACGAGTATAACCTTTTCTATTGGAGTTCCGCAAAGTATGAATGGAACTCAAGATCCTGATTTTGAAGCTGCTTTATACGACCCTGATCACCCCTTGAGTTTAAGTAATGCAATGTACTGGACCTGGAATACTGGATATAGATTTGTATTAATAGACGGGAGGATAAATACGAACCCTACGGAGGATGAAGAATTTGAAACCTTGTTATCGATACATACCGGAAAAGATTATTCCTTTAGAACTAAAACACTCAATTTAAATTATTCTGCTATTAAAGATAATGCCGGAAGTATAATGATGACCTTTAATGTTGAAGAGTTTTTAGCAGGGGAAAACGATATTATAGATATTGCTGTTGATAACCAATCTCATGGTACAAATGAAGGTTTAGCTAATCGATTATCAGACAATGTGATCAAGGCTGTAGCGATAAAATGACAAATCGAAAATCATTTATTTTATTATTTGTAATTATTGGTCTTAGCATATTGTCATGTGACCAATCGACTGTTGAGCTTCCATCAGAAAGAAGTTGGAATATAAATTTACCTGATCATTTTGATCAACTTATTATTCCTGAAAGAAATCCAATGAATGAGGCTAAGATAGAATTGGGTAACTACTTGTTTTACGATAAAGCCCTTTCAAAAGATAGCAGCACTTCCTGTGCTTCATGTCATTTACCTCAATTAGCTTTTAGTGATGGTAGAGTTAAGGGGATTGGAATTGGGGATAGTATTGGAATGCGTAATTCTCCAGTATTGATAAACTTGGCCTATTCTCCGGCATTTATGATGGACGGAGGAGTACCTACGCTCGAATTGCAAGTTATAGCACCATTGATGCATGAAGGTGAAATGGGATTTGATCTATTCGAATTGGAGGATAGGTTTTCTGAGAATAAATTATACCAGGATCTTTCAAAGAAATCCTTTAACAGAAGGCTAGATGCCAAAGCAATTGCTTATTCCTTAGCCGCTTTTCAACGAACAATAGTATCGTATGAAAGCAATTTTGATAAATTTATAGCAGGAGATAAAAGTATTTTTAATGTTGAGGAATTAAGAGGTTATGAATTATTTAATAGTGATTCGTTAAATTGCTCAGCTTGTCATACAGGGTTTAATTTCACGGATTATAATTATTATAATATTGGATTATATGAGCTATATCTGGATAAAGGGAGAGGACGTGTAACAGAAGACAATAAGGATTACGGGAAATTTAAAGTTCCGACCTTAAGAAATGTAGAAATGAGTCGACCCTATATGCATGATGGTTCAATGGCCTCTTTAGAAGAAGTTGTTGAATTTAAAATGACAGGCGGAAAGGAACATATTAATAAAAGTGATAATTTTAAAAGCTTTAATCTAAGTGAAGATGATCAAAAAGCTTTACTTGCATTTTTAAAGACCCTAAGTGATACAAACTTTGTATCAAGAGAGTTGACTAGAATTAAGGAATGATAAAAGGAATAAAAATAGGAATTGGGCTACTTATTATGACAGCTATTGTATTTATGGCTGCGTGTAAAAAGAATGATATACCACCAAAACCAACACCCATTCCACCTGTTGTTGGCCCAACAGCTTATTCTTGGGAAGACCCCTTGTTTTTTCAGCAAATGATAATTCCCGGAGATAATCCTTTTACTGTAGAAGGGATCAAATTAGGAAGGATGTTGTTTTACGATGTGAGGTTGTCGGGGGATGATACACAATCTTGTGCTGATTGCCATTTTCAGGAAAATGCTTTTGGTGATCCTAATCAATTTTCGACTGGAATAGATGGAATAGAAGGAAATAGACAAGGAATGACTTTAGAAAACCTCGGCTATCAATTCGATTATTTTTGGGATGCAAGATCTGAGACGCTGGAAGAGCAGATAATTCAGCCTGTTATCAATCCTATTGAAATGAATGCTCTATGGAGTGATGTGATTGAAAAGATCAAAGCGGATGAGGAGTATATGGCACTATTTGCGATTGTTTACGGAACCACCTTCATTGATTCAAACCATGTAGCAAAAGTGATGGCTCAATTTCTACGTACGGTTGTTAGCAGTGAAAGCAAGTATGATAAATGGAGGAAGGGAGAGTATTTTTTCACAGCTGAAGAAGCGCATGGATTTGACTTATTTCAAAAGGAAGGTGGCGATCCGGAATTGGGACAAGGAGGAGAATGGGGAGCAGATTGTTTCCATTGTCATCCATTAGCAGGAATGCAATTCTCTGATTATTTATTACATAATAATGGATTAGACTCTATATTTACCGATTTGGGTAGAGGAGAGGTAACTGGAGATCCCAATGATTTCGGACGCTTTAAAACTCCAAGTTTGAGAAATGTTGAAGTTTCGGCTCCTTATATGCACGATGGAAGGTTTGAAACCTTAACAGAAGTTATAGAACATTATAATAGTGGAGGGCACGCTTCATCTACGATAGACCCTTTTATGAAATATACACAGGGAGGGCTTCAGCTTTCCGACCAGGATAAATTGGATCTCATCGCTTTCTTAAAAACGCTTACAGACATTACTTTCTTAGCTGATACCAGCTATAGTAGTCCGTTTTAAATTTCAAATTTGATTTACTTATCGAAATAGAGATATTGAACTCGTTTTACGATAAGGAATATCCTTAAAGGAAGCATCAATAATGTAAAAGTAGGTTCCTTCGGGCGGAACACTTCCACTAAACATATTTGTTCCATCCCACTTAAACAATGGATCGGAAGATTCAAATACCTTTTTACCCCATCGATCATAGATCATTACATTAAAGGTGTCATAGCAAGGGTTTACTTCAACATCAATACTGAAATAATCATTTCTATTGTCATTGTTGGGGGTGAAAACATTGGCTGCATTTTCTATATGTCCGTCCACATCCGGTATTACTTTTACAAAAAAGTGATGAAATGTAGTGTCAAATCCGCTGCAACCATCAGAAAAGGAACTTAATATTACTTCATGAGTTTGACCACTTAGATTCACACATTCGGTTAGCCAACTAAAATTTGCTATCACGGTTCCGTTTCCACCTTCTGATTCAAAAACAGATGGATTACCTGCATGCGGATCAAATAATTCCGATGTAGCTTCAATTACAACAGGGTCGGATGCGTTTTGATCTTGAACAACAATTTCAAGTTCAAATAGATTTTCAGCAATGATCTCATAATAGGATGAATCAGGAGGAGATGTAAAAACGGGAGGGTAATCCACAGTACAAACCACCGATTGAAATTGAATTTCTCTACGCACTGATCCAATTTGTACACCATCTCTAAATTCAGCTACATAAATAGCCATTACATAAACCCCAGATAGTTCGGGAATAGCAGTAATATCGCCTGTAAGCTGATCTATCGTCATTGGTATCGTGGTATTGAGAATATTATCGAGACTATAACCCGTAGCCCAAGCGCATGGTGTATAGGGTTTTGGACCTGCAAATTCCTCTAAAGATGCTGGCAAAGATGATGTAAATGGATTACCTGTTGAGTCCCCAGACAACGGATAGTCGAAAAAATAAACTAATGAATCGCCATCTATATCTGTTACATTAAAATTCAAAACGTTTTCAATTCCAATGCAAAAATATCCAGTACTGGGATATGCATCAAATACCGGTGTAGAATTTTGTAATGCAGGATTTGCGATGGTACAAACAAATACCATCCCTTCGTCACCAGGTACAGCAAGATTTGAAATAATTCCATTTCTACAACACCTTTCCCATACTAAATAGTACCCACCTGGATTATTTTGTAATTCGATCGTTTTACTATACACTCCCTGTTCAACACATAAACTTGTAGGTGTATAACATTCATCTCCTAAAGGAATATTCGTAATTTGAAGATCAGTCATTTCAAATGAGCTGGTTACCATATCCGTATTACTATCGAAAATAGTGATGGTTATGCTTCCGTCAAAAAGAGCTCCACCACCGAAACAATCTCGAAACAATTTTAGCTCAACGTCGAAAGTATTGCCACTAACCCAGCTAACACTAAAGTCGCCACCAATAATATGTGCAGCATTTGAGTAGATGGATGAAATAAAAAGAAAAGCTATAACGAGTAAACCTTGTTTCATTAGTATTGAAAAAATTGATGATAAAAAGATTCTAATTTATTCTATGCAATGTGCAACATACAATATTTTTGTGAAAACTTTATTTTATGCGCTTGATCTCTGAACGTATCAGTATTGATGAAACAAATAACCCGAAGATTGTTATTTTGGGAAGGACGGAAAGGTGGAAGGAAAGCATGCTTTTATTCTGGGTATTGGCCTGGTCTTTTAGCGGAAGTGTTTTTCTTTATTATTTTCTTGCTGATACGCCGATGCACCATAGTTTAGCAATGCTGGTGATGTTATCATTCTGGTTGTATTTTGAGCTTAAGATTTTAAAAGTTTTTCTTTGGCGTCGAGTAGGCTTTGAGAGTATTAACTTTGCTTTAGATGAGTTAACTATTCAAAATAACATTTATCAGCGAGGAAAGATAAATAGATACTTAATAGCTAATATTGAGTCATTTAAACTGATTACAATCACGCCAACAAATTTTTTCGCCTTTATGGATAATTCTTTTTGGGTAATGGGTGGTCAGCGAATTTATTTTGATTATTTTGGAAAAACGGTTGTCTTAGGGATGCAAATAAGCGATTTAGAAGCTAAGAAATTACTTAGTCTGCTAAACGGACAATTAAAGAGAAGTAAAAAAGAGAGCCGAACAATACGAAAAAACGAATTGTAAACATGAAGTACATAGAATTTGACTTTGATGTTAAAGAACCTGAAGTATACAGAGATATTCTATTGGCTGAAATAGGTGATCTTCCATTTGAAAGTTTTGAAGAAACGGCTACTGGATTGAAAGCATATATTCCGTTTACGAAGATGGATAAAGGACAATTAATAAAATGGTCGAAATCGATTCCCTATATAATATCACATAGAATTAGAGAGATTGAGTCAGTAAATTGGAATGAAGAGTGGGAAAAGGATTATAAACCAATAATGGTAGAAAATCAATGTTTGATCAGAGCTCCTTTTCATCGAAATGACCCTCGGTTTTTATTCCAAATTATTATTAAACCTCAAATGTCTTTTGGTACGGGACACCACGATACCACTTATCTAATGGTTAAGCATATTCTCAATGAGAATATTTATAATAAGTCTGTATTGGATATGGGATGTGGTACAGGTGTGCTTGCTATATTAGCAGAGCAAAGAGGAGCAAATCCTGTTTGGGCGATCGACAACGACGACTGGGCATATAAAAACACTATATCAAATTGTTTATTAAATGGAACAGAATATGTATCAGTAAGGTTTGGTGACAGTGATTCTATTCCTGAAAAGAAGTTCAGTTTAATTTTTGCTAATATTAATAAGAACATTCTTAAAAATGACATGGAAGCCTACGTTGCTCATCTAGATGATGAGGGAATAATATTGTTTAGTGGCTTTTTTGAAGTTGATATAGATGATATGAAAGTCGCTGCAGAAAAGTGGGGCCTTAAAGTAAAAAGAACTGACACACTTAATGAATGGGCCTTTTTAAAGTGTGTAAAAAAGTGATAGAGGATTATGTTTATTGCAAAATGAGTATGGAAAACAATAATAAATTAATAAGCGATGTTTTGAAATATTGTAGAATAACATTTCTATTATTTTTCCTTCCATTAAACCTTTTCTCCCAAAGTCTTAAAAATGTAAATAGAGACCCATTGAGCTTTATTGAGCAGATCAATGTTATGCTTGAAGAAGCAGATAAAAAAGGCACGAAAGAATTCAGAGAGGAAAAGTGGTTACTTTCTGTTAAGCCAGAGTCGTTTACAAGTGAACAGTGGAACGATATCTATGATATCAGTGACTATATGCTCGGTAAAAGAATAAGTACACTGCCCTATATTTTTAACTTCGTAGAACTTATTGAAGGAAGCCTTTATGATCCAACGATCTCTTCTAATATTGAAGGAATGTTGAGCACTTTAATACATGTTAAAGATCTTAATAAGGCAAAGGTTTTTAAAAGCTATTTGCTTGCGCTTTATGGAACATTGACTAAGCATGAATTTTATAAAACGAATATCCTGACATGGAAAACGAATAGTTCTGAAATAAAAATAAGCTTGAATGAGGAACCTGTTTTCAGTTTTGAAAATGGAAGTTTAATTTGTGTTGCAAAGAAAGATAGCTCAATTATATACAATACAGCAGGTGAATATTATCCGCTTAGTAAAAAATGGAATGGGAAAAGCGGGAAAATTGATTGGCAACGGGCGGCTCAAGATCCAACTGAAGTTTATGCTGAATTTGGTGAATACTCAATATCTTTAAAATCAGTTTCCTATAAAATTGATTCGGTTAAATTCCATCATTATTCCTTTAAAAAAGCATTGCTAGGAAGATTAGATGAGAATATATTGGCAAATGTCACCCCTGATAGAGCAAGATACCCGAGCTTTTATACCTATGGTAGCCATTTTGAGATAAGAAACATTGTTGAACAAGTTGACTTTAGTGGTGGTTTCAACATGAAAGGGGCGACGATAAACGGATTTGGGACAACAGACCAACCTGCAAAACTGTTCTTTCGATATGAAAATAAAGTAAGAGTAGAAGCCCATGCCAATTTCATTTCAATGAACCCGAATTCTATTGGAGCAAACCCTGCCAAGATCATTATTCATTTGGGTGCAGATACGATCAGTCATCCTGGTCTTTCACTTAAATATGTTAAAGCAACACGTCTGCTTACGCTCTATAGGGAGGATAAAGGTATCGCCAAAACACCTTTTAAAGATGATTATCACAAATTTGATATTTATGCTGAGAGTTTTTATTGGAATATTGATGAACCTATTATGGATTTCGGAGCTCTCTACGGTTCTACAAGTAGAGAAGCCAGTTTTGAATCTCAAGATTATTATAGTAAAGATCGGTTTATAAAACTCATGGGACTAGATAGGATTCATCCCTTAACAGCAATCAAACAATTATGTGATAAACTCGGTTATGATGAATTTACACTTGAAGAACTTGCTGGTTTTCTTCGATTACCAAAGGTGCAGGCAGAAACGATGCTTATTAATTTAAGTATTCAGGGCTTTGTTGAGTATGATACGAAAGAGAAAATGGGTAAGAAAACAGAGAAACTGGATAAGTATATATTAAATGTTGCAGGAAAAAGTGATTACGATGTTATTCAGATTACGTCTAACGTAAGTAAGTACATGAATGGCTCCCTCGATCTTGAGAATAAAGAAATTAAACTGAAAGGTGTCCGGTTTTTTACTTTAAGTGACAGTAATAATGTTGTTATTTTTCCTAATAATGGGGAGATCATTTTAGAAAAGGATAGAGATATTAAGTTTGGAGGAGTTGTGTATGCTGGAAAATTCGAATATTTTGGATCGGATTATTACTTTGATTACGATGAGTTTACGATAAACTTGATAAAAGTGGATTCAACCCGAATCAAAGTACCGAGTTTTGAGGTTTCTTCAAGTGGAGAAAGATCACTGCGCTATGTTACAAATGTGATCGAAGGGATTAGAGGTAGCATTAATGTGGACAATCCAGATAATAAATCAGGTCTTAAATCACAAGAATATTCGGATTACCCAATTTTTAATTGTGTAAAAGAATCCTTCGTGTATTATGATAATAGTAGGATACAGGGTGGTGTATATGATAGAGATCGATTCTATTATGAGATCGAACCTTTTGTTATTGATAGTTTAGAGAAGTTTAAAACGGAAAATTTAAGTTTTCAAGGAAGGTTTGTTTCAGGAGGTATTTTTGATGAGATTTATGACCCACTTGTGATAATGCCTGATTATTCTTTGGGTTTTACAAGAGCCTTACCTGAAGAAGGAATTAGTATTTATGGTGGAGCTGCGGTATTTGACAATGAGATTACCCTATCAGGAAAGGGACTTCAAGGTGATGGTGACATTGATTTTTTAAGCTCTCATTCGCATTCAAAAGCCTTTGCTTTTTACCCTGATTCATTACAAGGTATAACTACTTCATTTGTTAATGTTGAGCAAGCCGGAGAGCCTGAGGTGCCTGAATCTCATGCTTCGGAAGTTGAGATTAAATTCTACCCTTATGAAGGAAGACTATTAGCAGGAGTTTATACTGAACCGATCCCTATGTATAATGACCAAGCTTCCTTACGGTCAGGTTATATGGAATTAAATGAACTGGGCATGGGTGGAAATGGTACAATTGAATTTTCAGGAGCCTTTCTAAGTTCAGATGATTTTGATTACAATAAGGATATTATTAATGCTGATACTTCAAACTTTTCATTGGCTGCGGTGAGCGATGCAGGGATGGCTTTCAAAACTGATAACGTAAGGGCAAATGTTGATTTTATAGAAAGAGTTGGTGAATTTCGCTCTAATGATGAAGAATCATTTGTTGAGTTCCCTTCCAATGAATATATCTGTTTTATGGATAAGTTTAAATGGTATATGGATGTAAATGATATTGAACTGGAATCAGAAAGAGGGGCAAAAGTAGTTGAAAGTGATTTTGTGATCGATACTGATATGAGCAAGTCGAGTTCAAATTTCTTTTCTATTAATGAAGATCAGGATTCCTTGAATTTTTTAGCGCCAAGGGCTGTATTTAACCTGAATTCATCTGTAATTGAATGTAAAGATATCATGTTTATTAAGGCAGCTGATGCCAGGATCTATCCAGATAGTGGAAAAGCAGTAATAAGAAAAAGAGCACAACTTGATCCCTTTATAAATGCTTCTATTATTGCGAATGATATAACTAAATATCATAGCATTTATAATGCTGAGGTGAAGATTAGAGGGCGTTTTGAGTATAAAGGGAGTGGATATACTGACTACATCAACGAATCGAATCAGATATATCAAATCTGGCTAAAGGATATTGATATAGATACTAATTTCCAAACAGTAGCTGAAGGGAAGATAATTGGAGAAGACCAATTTATGTTGAGCCCTAATTTTGAATTTCAAGGAGATGTGAATTTGGAAGCCAATAGAGAATTCCTGGTCTTTAACGGCTCCTCGAGAATTCTTCATGATTGTCCTGAAGAGAGTATTTTCTGGTTACCTTTTACAGCCGAAGTAAATCCATTGGATATTCAGATTCCTATCATAGCAAATATGAAGTCCATTACTAATGATGTACTTCATAGTGGTGTTGTTGCAAGAGAAGACCCTTTTGGATTGTATCCTGTATTCTTGTCTGAAAAAGAAGATGAGCAAGATCAAGTAATGATGGCTACAGAAGGGTTTTTATCTTATAATAAGAACTCGGATGAATATATAATCGCAAGCGAGGAGAAACTAAAACAAAGTAAATTACCAGGACCACTCGTTGCACTGAATGTAAATAGTTGTCAGGTTAGAACGGATGGAGTACTTGATTTTGGCTTTGATTTTGATCCTATTGAATTTATTACTTATGGTTCTTCAAAGTATAATGCTCAAGATGATGATTATTCGTTTAACCTATCATTAATAATGGATTTCCTTTTTGATAATAATGCCCTCGATCTATTTACAAACGACATTAACCGTAGCGCTGAAACGAAGGGAGTTAATTTCTCAAAAGTGTATTATGAAAGCTCTTTAAAAGAACTCTTAGGACAAGAAGATGCCGACCAGTTGATTACCGATCTGAATCTAAGTGGTGCGATTAGGAAACTTCCAAATGAATTAAAGAAGTCGATTTATTTTGCAGGTATAGAAATGTATTGGGATGCTGGAGCTGAAGCCTATAAATCAAAAGGGTCAATTGCTATTGCCAATATCAAGGATAAGCAAGTGTTTAAATCTGTTAGTGGACAGGTTATGATCACACGAAAAAGGAGTGGAGATAAAATAGAAATCTATTTAGAAGTTGATGAAAATAAATGGTACTATTTTACCTATTCGCGAGGAGTGATGCAAGCCTATTCATCTAATAAGGAATTCAATAATATTCTTATTGAAGTGAAAGATGAGAAAAGAGTTATTAAACCGTCTAAAGGGAAAAAAGGTTATGAGTATATAATGGCCTCAAAACGTAAAAAAGATGAATTTTTGGAAAGGTTTGATGAATAAATATGTTGTTAATAAGTTCGTTGAATATACTTAAATGTGCTTGAAGGTGATTAATGTGAATAATTTACCTTTATCTTTAACTCCTAAACTGGTTATTTTCGTGAGGTTATTAATTGGATTAGTTACCATTTGTATTCTATTAGTCGGAATTCCTACCCCTTCTTTTGCTCAAAAAACTGATACAAATAGTCTACTAAAAGAAGCGAACAAATTGTTCGAAGAAGGTGATTATGCAGAAGCATATCCACTGTTTACGCAACTATTATCTATTCGAAAAGGTGATCCTGATATTAACTATAAATATGGGGCTACTTTGCTCTATGCTTCAGAAAAGAAAGCAGATGCTATCCCTTATTTAAAGAAGTCTTCATCAAGAACAAGCACTGATATACGCGTATTCTATTTTCTTGGAAAAGCCTATCAATTGAACTATGAATTTGATCTGGCAATTAAAGCCTATACATCTTTTAAAGAGAAGGCAGATAGTAAATTAGTGGAAGAGTTTGATGTAAATTTATCTTTAGATCAATGCCGTAATGGGAAACAACTCTTGAGTCAGATAAAAGATGTTCTGGTTATTAGTAGGAAGGATGTAGACGCTGAAGAGTTTTTTCGTTATTATGAGTTGGAAAACCTTGCTGGAAGAATTTTGGTAGCACCGGAGACTTTCCAATCTTCTCTTGATAAGAAGAAGGGACATCGCTCCATCATCTATTCTACACCTTTATCAAATATTGTCTATTTCTCTAGTTATGGTAAAAAAGGTGACCAGGGAACAGATATTTATTATGCAACTCGTAAAGGTGATGCAACTTGGACAGAACCAATTCGGCTGCCTTCAACAATCAATACTCCTTTTAACGAAGATTATCCTTTTATGCATCCTGACGGAAAGACCCTTTATTTTTGTTCAGAAGGCCATAATAGTATGGGAGGATTTGATATTTTTCGTTCGCAGATCGATCTTAATAATGGATTGTATTCCAGTCCGGAAAATCTTGATTTTGCGATAAACACTCCAGATGATGACTTACTATATATTGCAGATTCATTAAACCAAAATGCATTTTTCGCCTCATCACGAGCAAGTAAACAAGGCGAATTATCTGTTTATCAGGTGAAAGTAGATCTCGTTCCCTCGAGCATCATCTTATTGAAAGGGCAGTTTATTTCAGAATTAGATCCTTCATTAAAAAATGCGAGAATTACAATTGAAGATGCACAAAGCAAACGACAAATAGGAGTATTTCAAACAGAAAATGATGGAAGTTATCTACTTGACTTCAGTTATGGTGGGGCCTATAACTTTTATGTAGAGCCAGGAAAATCAGGAGTGATCCATACAGGTAAAGTGGAAATTCCAAGATTGGAATCGATCGCTGCATTTAGACAGGAATTAATTATGATCGATAATGATGGAAAGGAAATGTTAATGATCAAGAATTACTTTGAAGAAGAACTTGATGAGAATGTGCAAGAATTATTAGCGATCGCTTTACGCAAAAGAGCAAATCTTGAAGTTACACCCGAAGATCTAATTGACGAAAGATTAAGAGAACAAGAATTACAAGAGGCAAATGAATCCTTTGATGATTTATATATAGCGGCTGGGTTAACAACTTTTCATTCAAATAATGATGTAGCAGATTGGTCTAAAGAAGTTGTTGTTGATCTAAAAGAGAATAATGATGAGTATAAAGCCCTTTCTTCAAAAGCGTATGCAGAAAACATTATTTTTCAGAATGAAGCTAATGCATTGATTAATGAAGCACAGGAAAAGTTTGATCAATTTGAAAATAGCACAGACCCAATTGAAAAACAAAAATTACTAAAATCCTCAATTACATTAAGAAACGAGGCAAAGGTTAAATTACTTAATTCTAATGCGTCAATGATGCTTTCAAAACGATTGAATGAATCGATTGACGCCAGAGAAAAATTGATCAATGAAATACAAAATACTGAACTTACCCTTAGAAAGGGCTTAGAAGAGAATGATGCTGCATTAGTTCAAACTGGATTGGAAGAGATTAGTATACTTAAGAAGAAAAGCAAGGAGAATAGGAGTGGTACAAAATCACCAACAAATTATTTGGCTGATGTAAAAGAGATCGAAAAGAAAAAAGCCATGCAGGCTTATGATATGGCAGAAGGACTAAGAGCAGAAAAGAGTGAACAAGTTAGTTTATTAAAGCGTTTGCAAACACAACAAAACAATGCTAAAAAATCTGAGAAAGAAAAAATAGCAACTGAGATTGAAATAACCCAATCTATAATTTCTAGAATTGACGTGGATTCGCCTAAAAAGTGGAAAAAGTATCGGGAGCTAGATTGGAATAGTAAAGCGGCAGAAATAGGACTTGATTACGCGACCAATTGGAATTATGATCAAAGTGAAGAAGCACTTCCGGATGAAAATCAAATAATTTCATCTGGGAATCAGATTGATAATGCACAGGAAAGTATTTTGGCTATGGAGCTACTCGAAAATGATGCTTTAGTATCATTAGGAGTTAGCTATGATGAGTTAATGAGTAAACAGCTTGATCAGATTGTTTCGGATGAAGAAACGGGGCTTGATAGCAAAAAAGAAGATGTAGAATCGACTTTTGAAAATTCCTTTGTAAGTGATTATGATAATAAAATATCCTCGATTGAAGAAAATCCTGTTGTTCTTGATCGACTTGAGGCTACTATCGTATTAAAAGCAGAAGTTTTAAGGGAAGTGAATAGAAACCTAGAAAGCAATGATTCAAACTATTCTGAAGAAGAATTAAAATCTAATAAAGCTCGACTAGAAGAAGAGACGGTAATTTTATTTAGTGAATTCAAACAAAGTATTGAAAGTCAGCAGGAAACTTTAATGGGAGTGAGTGATTTTATTCCTGACTACGATCAGCAAGTTGAAGATATTGAAAAGGTATCGAATACGGAACTTGAAAATAAAAGCAATAGAGTTGATCATTTTAATTCTTCAATCAGTTATCTAACGCTTATTCTAGACAGTATAAATTTAATGCCAATTCCACAGTATGATCCTTATTTAATGAGGCAGCAAATTGAAAGGTTGAATGCATTAAAAATTATAATAACTGAACTGAAAATTGAACGATACGAACTACAAAGAAATGTGGAGTTATTAAGTCAAATCGCTGAAATTCCAGAGGATGATGAAATGATAACCTCCCTAGATAAAAATTACCTAGAAAAATGGGAGGGAATTGAGAATTCAAACAGTATAAACAGTGAAAAAAATGCTCAAAAAATTCAACTAAATGAATCGTTGATATCAAAGATCAATGAAGAGATCATAGCTGTAAATAGTGATATAAATAATTCAGGGTCAACTGTAAATCCTGTATTGAATAAAAGGTTAGAGATTCTTGAAGGTATCAAACTTCAAAAGGAAAATGAGATCAATATAGCAATAACTGCCATGTCGCAAGTTGCTGAAGAAGAGGACCCAATTGTCGATGAACAAAAATCTTTTGAGCAAGATATCAATGAAAAGAAGGCGTTGATTGCCTTAGTAATGCCCAAATTCGATCAGGAAATGACAGCGATTGAATTAAGTGATATGCCAGATGAAGCCAAGGATGGAAAAAAACAAGCTTTAAACCTTGAACTTTCCAGAGCTATTGATGGCTATATCGGAGGAATGAGTAGTGCAGAAAAAGAAGGGACAGAGTATGAGTCTTTGTTGGCGCTGCAAAATGAGTATAAAGCGGAATCGGATGTAGCTGAGACCGATGTTACAACATCATTGCTTGACGAAAGTGAAGTAGTGGATAATGGAGAATTATTCAAGGAAGATAAAAGCACCGTTGATGATGTGCAAAATGTGCTAAGTGCTTATTCTTATATCTCTACTAAACAGGCAATGTCTCTATTCTCTATTGAGGGAAAGATTCTTAGTGATCCTGGGTTTACATCGGCTAACTTAAAAAATGAAGCGAAAGAGCATTTCAGTAGTATTCAGGAAGTAAATGATTTGCATGATCAATTCAATTCTCTTGAGCTAAAGGAAAATAATGCAGCAGATAGTGAAAAGAAAAAGATCAGGAAAGAAAAGGAAAAAGTACAGGGTGAGTTAGGTAAAAAGGAAATTGAATTGCTTGAAAAATGGATTCCTTTGATTCATGTAGAAAATGAGGATAATTTAGGTGATGATAACTATCTTAAATTATCAAAACAGGTCTTTGCTGAAGCTTCAGGAATGAAAGGTGAAGAAAAACTAAGTAAATTAAGAGAAGCTTATTTATTAAGTCTAATGGCCCTTGAGTCTGGTCAGTCTCAATTAGTAGATTCAAATCCTTCAAGATTAATACCTATAGGAAAAGGTCATGAAAAAGGCTATAACTATGATAATTTATTAGTTGAAGAAAAGAGACTGGTTCTTGAAAGAAATATTGAAAATTTAAGAAGCAATATTTTAGAAGCTGAAACAAAAGTAGCCGATCTAAGGGGTGCTGGAGTTGATGAAAATAATGAAGAGTTAATAAAATGGGTTGAAATCTCTAAATCTTATCAGGAAGCATTGGTTTGGAATCAATCGAAACTGGAGAATATTCATTCTTTAGAAAGTAGTATTGAAAATAATGCTATAAAGCAAGTTTCTTCTCTTAAGGCTCCTACAGATAAGCTTGCTTTTGAAAAGTCCTTAAGTAAAATCGGCTTGGAGGAATCACAAACTGAAATCATTACTAGTGATCCTGAAATTCAAACCTACTTCGCTATGAAGTACATTGAGAATGAAATTACGGAGGAGATAAATAAGCTTCGGAAAATGAGTTCCTCATACAGAGATATAGCAGGTGAATCTTTAAATAACTATGATAAATTCATTGATGGTTCTGCAGCTAGTTCTTCAGAAGCTATTCGTGAGTATGATGAAAAAGAAAAAATTTATAATGAAGCGATATTATGGTATAATAAAACAGATTCGGTCGATTTGATGATTGCAGCCTTGGAAAAAGAGCAAAGGAATTTAAATAATAATATTGATGCTTACTATAATAATCTGGAGGCTATCAATAAACAAACGATAAGTGATATTAATCAAGGAATAACACCTGTTATAATTGCAAAAATTCCAGTGCTCTTAGAGGAGAATAATGATGAACCTATTATTGCTATAGAGGAAGTCGCTATTCCTGAAGAAGAGGATGAGCCTGTTTTTAATGAACCAGAAGTTACTGTAGAAACTCAGAATCAGGAGAGTTCTGATGGGTTTATGTATGAAGTAGGAATCGTGTTTTATACAGAAGAGGACCCTATTCCGGTTAACCCACCATTACCAAGCGGGTTGATCTTCAAAGTACAGATCGGAGCATTTAGAAACCCTTTACCCATTGAGCATTTTGTAGGTTTAAGTCCCTTGATGGCAGAAGAATTAAACAATGGTATAACAAGATATTCTGTAGGTATTTTTAATGAAATTGAAGAAGCGAGAAGTGCTCGTACAAAGGTTCAGGGACTGGGTTATAATGATGCGTTTATTGTTGCTTTTTTAAATGGTGAACGAATAGCAATAAATAGAGCATTAGAAATGATTGGAGAAGGTTCTGGAGGATATATTGCAAATGATAATCAAGGTAGAGAATCAAATCAATATACAGAAGATGGAATTAGAAATGCTGAATTAATAGCTGAGGGTTCTGAACAAAATCAAAGAAGCTCAGATGATTCAGGTTTATCAACAAGATCAAAAGATGCTACGGTAACTTCCGTTGAAGCAATTGAACACTTGTTTTTCTGTGTACAGGTTGGTGTATTCAGCAGAAGAGTTCAGTCAAATGAAATCTTTGATATTTGGCCATTGAACGTTGAAGAAACAGGGTCGGGTTATTTCCGTTATACTTCAGGACAGTTTAGTTCATTATCAGAAGCAGGGCAACATAAGCAGGTGGTTATTTCGAAAGGAGTTACAGATGCATTTGTTACTGCTTATTATCAAGGTCAAAGGATCTCAGTAAATAGGGCCAGTGCTTTATCCGCACAAGATCCTAGTATTTTATTGCCACCAAATAGTATAGCAGTTGAAGAAAATAATGAGACTATAGAAGAGCAAATAGTAGAAGAAACTCCAAGTGAAGTGATTATTGAGGATGCTGCACCATTAGTAGTGGAAGAAAAAGAAGATCTTCCTCCTGCTCAAGATGTTCGTTTTGTAGTCTATATTGGTTCTTATCCCGGAGATATTCCTAATAATGTAGCTTCAGCTTTATTGGAATATTCGTATGTAGGAATAAAAAGAGTAGTAAATAGTGGAAACACGATCTATTCTACGAAAGAATTGAAAACATTCAATGAGGCAACCATCATTCTTCAAAATTTCCAGGAAAGAGGTATTGAGCAAGCCAAGATGCTCTATGTACTTTATGATAAAGAAATTCAAGAAGTTGAAGCATATAAAATTCTGGGACAGTAGAACTCTTTATCCCTTTTTTTCATAAATTTTAATGGGGGTAGGTAGCTTGTTTTTTTCTTTAATAAGCAAATAAACAAAAGCGATTATTATCATTATCAAAGCAGCCCAAAAGGTGTTTGGTAAATTAATATCATTGTTGGCATAGATCCATCCTGAACTAAGTGCACCTAAACCAATTCCTATTTCCATTGCGAGATACATAAATGAAATTCCTCGCCCTCTATATACTTCATCACTTCTATCAATAGTCCAGGCAAATATCGTTGGACTCGTAATTCCGCCACCTAAGCCATAAAGCAAGGCGCCTCCTAAAAACATAAATTTTGATTCCGCTAAAGCAATAGTTATCAATCCTAGCGAAAATATCAGTAAGCCTGCCTTTATTACAATCACTCTACCCTTTTTATCAGATATTTTCCCTGCGATAATTCGGGCTAATAGACTTGACATAAAAAAGGTCGTGAAAAACAATCCCTTATTTCCCACACCTAAAAACTCACTATAATCAGGAATTATAGTCAGCACAGTTCCAAAAGAGTAGGCATATAATATCATTATAATAGCCGGACTCATCACCTTAGGCTCATAAATATCGCTAATTTTAACCTTGAGCATATTCCACTTAAAAGGGACGGGATCTTTTAGGGTTTCTTTCATCGGAATAACGATTATTATCGAGATGAACGCCATAAATGAAGAAGCGTAAAACATATAGTCTAACCCGAAATGGGCTGCAATTTCAGCACCTAATGCAGGTCCTCCAGCCATACCTAATCCAGCTGAAACACCAAGAATACCCATCGCTTCGCCACGTTTACTAAGTGGAACCATATCTGCTAAAAAAGCGGTCCTGCCTGTCGGGGCAAATCCTGTAGACATACCATGGATCAAGCGAAGAATAAAAAACCCAGTTATAGTAACTAAAAAAACATAACTTATGGATGCAAGTAGCGTTATTATAGCACCGTAGATCATTATTGGCTTTCTACCTATTTTATCTACCAACTTTCCTGAAAATGGTCTGGAAATAGCAGCAGTTAAAGTAAAGAGGGAGATAATTAAGCCTTTGTATTCAGCTCCACCCATGTTGCTTAGAAAGCTTGGTAATTCTGGGATTATCATGTTAAAACTCCCCATAAAAAACATGGAGCTTAAACATAAAAGCCAGAACTGAATATTGTATAATTGATGCTTAGCCATAATTTGGCTGCAAAGATGTAATAATTTAACGATAGCTATTGTATGCGTACAGCATTGAATTAACTTTGGACGTAATAATGAATTATAAAAAAGAGATTACAAAGGAAGAAATCGCTGTTCTTACTCATGGTAAATATACAGGCGAGATCGTTTTGATAAATGAAAAGGAACAAGCTGATATTGCATTAAAGGAGTTACTAAAATGTGATATTATTGGTATTGATACAGAGTCGCGTCCCGCTTTTAAAAAGGGACAATATTTCCCTGTATCATTAGTGCAGTTGGCCGGGAAGAACAAAGTTTATTTGATTCGTCTTCTTAAAACAGGCCCTCTTCCATTGTTGAAAAATCTATTGGAAAATGAGCATATTTTGAAAGTGGGAATTGCTATTCATGATGACCTAAAGGATTTATCGAAAAGCATGGCTCATACAGCGAATAACATTATCGACCTTAATCAATTTGCACAAGCGAAAGGATTTAAAAGTATTGGAGCAAGGAAGTTATCCGGGCTTGTACTTAATATTAGAATTTCAAAAGCACAACAGGTAAGTAATTGGGAAAATGCAGTTTTAAGTAAGGCTCAAATAGATTATGCAGCGACAGATGCTTGGTTGTGTAGAGAAGTGTATTTGAAGATCAAGTAAAAAATAATTTATTAACCTTATTAAGATTAATATCGAACAATAAGTAAATAGTAGTTTTGCAGCAAAATATTATTCAATGAAACAACGCCAATATATCATAATTTCTACCATAATTCTATTTATTAGTATTATCACATGGTCTTTGTATACTAATTATCAGGCAAATACGAATAAGAAGAAAGAAACGGTAGTAAACCATCAATATGCCAAGGTGCTTGAAGTTCAAAATTCAATGCAGACGATAACTATTGTTGGATTTGGGAGAGTAAACCCTTCATTGAGTATTACTATTTCCCCTGAAGTTGCAGGAATTGTAATGCGTGGTGATGTTCAGTTAAAACAGGGAGTGAGGTTTTCTAAAGGAAAGGTTTTATTTAAAATTGACGATAGGGAAGCTCAATTAAGTTTAAAGGCAAGAAAAAGCTCTTTCTTAAATTTAATGGCTGGGGCATTAGCTGATATTAAAATAGATTACCCGGATTCCTACCAAACTTGGGAGGGATTTTTTAACTCATTGGATGTAGATAAAAATTTCCCTTCTCTTCCTGAGTCTTCAAGTAATCAGGAGAAAACGTTTCTTGCATCTAGAAATGTGCTTAGCGAATACTATAATATTAAAAGAGATGAGATCCGATTATCAAAACATACCGTGAGAGCACCGTTTTCGGGTTATTTCACTGATGTGATGGTGCAACAAGGAGCTTTTGTTGGAATGGGTTCACCCATCGCGAAGCTTAGTAAGAATAGTGAAATTGAGATCGCTGTACCTATCGATAAAGAGAATATTTCAGTGATTGCTACGGGGCAATTAGTTGAGATGAAAACACGTGGAAATGCTCATGTATGGACAGGGAAAGTAAAGAGGATAGAACAACATATAAATGTAAATACGCAATCGGTCAATATCTATGTTGTACCCGAAGCCAGTGGTGAAGAACTTTTTCCAGGAATGTATCTTGAAGTTACTGTTTATGCAGGTGAAATTCCAAAGAGTGTAGAATTGCCGCGAAAAGCGATGGGTGTTGATGGTTGGGTGAATTTAATTCAGGATTCTGTTTTTACTAGTGTGCAGGTGGATGTAATTAAGAAAAATAAAAATTCTTATATCGTTCAAGGGCTTAATACGGGTGATCTGGTCGTAACTGAGCAAATGCCTAATATTCAGGAAGGACAACGAATTATTCCCGTAAAGTAGCACCCTATGAAAAAGCTGATCGTATTTTTTATTCAACATCCTCTTTGGGCCAATGCTATAATTGTTCTGACCCTAATTTTTGGCTTGTTAAGCATGTTTAGTTTGGGAACTTCTTTTTTCCCTGAGCTCGCTCCTAATCGAATTTTTGTAACGGTTTTCTATCCTGGAGCATCTCCAGTTGAGATGGAAGAGGGTATAACGATTAAAATAGAGGAAGCCTTACGCGGGATCAATGAAATTGATGAGCTTGAATCAAATTCCATAGAGAATATGTCAAGCATTACTATCGTTGCCTATCAAGGTAGCGATATGGATAATTTATTATCAGAAGTAAAAAATGCTGTTGACGGAATCTCTTCATTCCCAGATGGGGCGGAAAAACCGATTGTTTTTAAGCAGAAATCGAACCCCATGTCGGAAACGGCAGCTTATATGTCGATAAGTGGAGATGTAGATCGATTTACTTTAAAGAAGTATGCAGAAGAATTTGAGGATAATTTATTATTAAGTGATGATGTTTCCCAGGTTGTTATTTCCGGCTTGCCTGATCTTGAAATTTCAATCGAAGTTAATGAAGACGAACTACAGCGATATAACTTAAGGATCGAGGATCTGGTAAATGCTGTTCGGGCTAATAATAGAGATATTTCAGCTGGAAATATTAAATCTGATGATGAAGAACTAATAATCCGCGCTCGTGCTAAATCAATTGACCCTCATATGATCGAATTGATTCCGCTAAGAACAGGGGCTGAAGGAAATTTTATTGCTATTGGAGATGTTGCTACAGTCGAATTACAGTTTTCAGAATCACCTGTAAAAAATATTTTGAATGGTAAAAATGCGGTGGTTGTTACGGTAAAAAAGCTTCCAACTGAAGATCTGAATGATATAAGCGAAACTACCTTGGAAGAGATGGTGAAGTTCAATGAACTTCATGATGATGTTGAATTGAAAGTGATGTTCATGTTTAGTGACCTTCTTTTTCAACGAATCATGCTTCTTTCGAAAAACGGTGGTATTGGACTTATTTTAGTTTTACTCACACTCGGCTTCTTCCTTAATGTTCGTTTATCAGCATGGGTCGCATTCGGAATACCATTTTCGTTTCTTGGCATGTTCATAATCGGAGGCATGTATGGAATTACCATCAATATGATCTCTCTCTTTGGAATGATACTCGTCGTTGGAATATTGGTGGATGATGGAATTGTGATAGCAGAGAACATTTATTCTCACTTTGAACTAGGGAAACACCCTTTTCAGGCGGCCTATGACGGAACCAAAGAAGTAGCATCAGCGGTTGTAACCTCAGTGTTGACTACAATTGTGGCTTTCTCGGTGCTCTTTTTTATTGAAGGAATGGAGATGATGGCAGAGATGGCATTTGTTGTTATAACGGCCTTGGCTTTTTCATTGATAGAAGCATTTTTAATTCTTCCAACACACCTCGCAAGTGAGAGGGTGCTTAAAGAGAAAAGTTCAGGTTTTGGAAAGAAGATAAGAAGTTTTTTCGATAAGCTGATCGTTAAAATGCGAGATGATTATTATGGATTCGTTCTGAAATGGCTTGTTAAACATCCAAGGTATACTGGAATAATACCTGTGGCTTTTATGGTTATTGTTGGACTTCTTTTGGGTTTTAAAGTGATTAGAACTACTTTTTTTCCTTCTATTCCTTTTGATGATTTTAGTGTTGAGATCGCTTTTTTTCCAGGAGAACGTGAAGCAATAACTGAAGCTTATTTATTGGATTTTGATAAGAAGGTTTGGGAAGTTAGTGATGAGATATATGAAGAGACAGGTGATAGTGTTATTACTTATACTTCCATTACTGTAGGAATGGCTAATCAATTGGGAGAGAATGGAGGCCATGCAGGGCAAATACGTATTTCATTGGATGTGGAAGATAAAGGTATCAGCAGTTTTGAAGTTGCTGAGCGTGTTAGAAATAAATTAGGACCTATTCCTGAGGCCAATAAATTTATGGTTGGAGGCGGTAACCGTTGGGGAAAACCGGTGTCTATTGCTGTGTCAGGAAAAGATACCCGACGAATTAAAGAAGCTACAAAACTACTGGTTGATGAACTTAAAAAAGTTCCTGATCTAAAAGATGTTTCAGATAATGGAGGGATAGGAAAAAGAGAAGTGCAATTAAGTTTAAAACCGGATGCTTATCTCCTTGGTTTAAACACAACCATGATCATGGGACAGATCAGAGAAGGCTTTTTTGGATCAGAAGTTCAACGATTGATTATTGGGCGTGATGAAGTGAGAGTGTGGGTTCGTTATCCAATTGAAGATAGAATGAGTCTTGGAATGCTGGAAGATATGCGTATCAAAACACCCGATGGATTATCTGTTCCCTTAAAAGAAGTTACCGATTACTCTTTGAATCGTGGAGAAGTAAGTATTCGCCATTACGATGGGAGAAGGGAAATATTAGTTCAGGCAGATCTGATAGATCCTTATGCATCTGTTCCGGAATTACTTCAGGAGGTTAAAGCTGAAGTTATTCCAAAATTAATGGCTAATTATCCGGGTATCGAGATCAATTTTAGAGGACAACAAAGAAATGCCGACAAATCGAGTAAATCTGGAGGATTGTATGCGTTTATTGCCTTGTTTATTATGTTTATGATCATCTCATTAAACTTCAATTCTGTTTATCAGGCTTTACTTATCGTTATTATGCTTCCGTTAGGTGTTTTTGGAGCGATACTGGGGCATGGGATTGAAAACCTTCCCGTATCAATTTTAAGTGCTTGGGGAATAATAGCCCTTATGGGAATCTTAGTTAATGATTCTGTAGTTTATTTAGATACCTATAATCGAAACCTTCTGAAAGGAATGAATGTCAAGGATGCAATTTTTCAGGCAGGTATTAGTCGATTCAGACCAATTATCTTAACCTCGATCACTACTGTAGCCGGACTATACCCTCTTATCTTAGAAAACTCTTTTCAAGCTCAATTCCTGGTTCCAATGGCAACGTCTGTAGCCTATGGAGTATTATTTGGAACCTTTTTCATATTGCTATTCTTCCCAGTTATTGTGTTGTTGATGAATGACCTTAAACGATCTATTTATTGGTTATGGCATGGTGAGAAAGTGGAAAGGATAGATATGGAGCCAGTAATACAAAAACAAAAAAAGATTAAAAAAATTGAATTGTAGAATGAGGTATTATATTCTAATAGTAGCGTTTTTTCTCAGTTTTGCTAACACTTATGCGCAAGCTCCATTGAGTGTAGGAGACGCTGTAGAACTCGCATTAAGTAATAATTTTCAGATTCTTATTGCGGGTAAAAATATAGAAATTGCGAATAATAATTTTAGTAAGGGACAAGCGGGATATTACCCAAGCATCACCTTTAAATTGAATAACTCTAATACCTTAACAGATAACCAAGATCCCAGTTCTTTTATTAATGGACTTTTTTCATCTTCCAGAGTAACACCTACTATTGACCTGCAATGGGTACTGTTTGATGGATTGAGAATAAGAGCAAATTATGAACAGTTGGGCAAGTTATCAGAACTAAGTGAAGGAAATGAGATCGTGATCCTTCAAAGTACTGTTCAGGGAGTGATCTTATCTTATTACAATATTTTATTGCAAGCAGAAAGGTTAGCAAGTAATAGGGAAGTACTGGAGTTGTCGAAAGATCGTTATGCTTATTTTGAGAACAGAAAGAACCTTGGTACTGCGGTTACTTTCGATCTTGTACAAGCTAAAAATGCGATGCTAAATGATAGTACAATAGTAATTGGCCAACGACTTGAATTAAGTAAAGCTATTAGGGAGCTAAATAGATTAATGGTGATCGATCTGGAAACTAGATGGATGTTTTCTGATAGTCTAAAAGCTGTACCGGCTCCTTATGAGTACAGCGTTTTAAAAGAATCAATGTTGAGTTCAAATGCCAATTTACGCATTCAGTTTGTCAATCAGGAATTGAAAAATATTGCATTGAAACAAGGTAAAGCGGGACTCTATCCTAGTTTGATATTAAACCCTGGAGCTAGCTATACTTACAGTCATTTTGATGGAACACTACCAAGTGGTGATGCTGTGATCACTGATGGTTCTACAACGAATTATTATGCTAATCTAGCCCTTAGTTTCAATTTGTATAATGGTGGAAAAACAAGAAGAACCATTAAAAATGCAAGGATTGATATTGACATTGCTCAATTGACTACAAATCAATTGAAACAGTCTTTAGAAGCAGAGTTAGCTAATCAGTTTAATACTTGGCAAGTAATGTTAGAAGCCTTGTTAATAGCACGGGAAAATCTTGAAAGTGCAGAGTTAAATATTCAGATTGCTACGGAGAAGTATAAAAATGGAAGCATTACATCATTCGAATTCAGAGATGTACAAAAAACATATCTACTTGTTTCTTTAACTAAACTTCAAGCTGAATATAATGTTATCGCTACACAAACTGATCTACTTCGCTTATCCGGAAATATCTTGAGGGAAATTGAATAATAGAATAATCCAAGATTCTATTTTTCTTAACCCAACTCCCAACTCCCAACTCCCAACTCCCGTCTTCCGTCCTTTTTACCCATCTCCCAACAACTTTTCCTACCTTTGATTTAATGAACACCACTGTTTCCCCTTCATTAATGAAACTTAGAATAGATCGTACCTACATTGTTCTATCTGGTTTATTTGTTGCACTGCTCATTGTATGCAACCTTATCGCTAATAAATTTGTGACTGTAGACCTTGGTTTTTTGGGGTTTAGTAATCCTTTTATTTTATCAGCTGGTGTTTTACCATATCCACTTACTTTCTTAACAACAGATGTGCTGAGTGAGTTTTATGGTAAAAAGAGAACTAATCAGGTGATCGTAACCGGGTTTATCGCTTCGATAGTAATTTTAGGAGTGCTACTTTTGGGGAGTGTATTTAATAGCATTGATGGAAGCCCGGTGAGTGATGAAACCTATAATATGGTTTTTGAAAATTCATGGAGAGTTATTGGAGCATCTATGGTAGCCTATCTAGCAGCACAATTTGTAGATGTAAAACTCTTTCACTTTTGGAAAAGGTTAACGAATGGTAAGCACCTTTGGCTAAGGAATAATGGTTCTACGGTTCTTTCACAATTTATAGATACTGCATTAGTAGTTTCTGTGCTTTTTATTGGTGTAAGATCTTTCGAAGAGATCCAGTCGATGATTTTTGATGGCTGGCTATTTAAAGCGATGGTAGCCTTATTTGATACTCCTATTTTTTATGCAATAGTCTACTTTGGCCGCAAAGTTTTTGATCTTAAACCTGGCGAGGAGTTACCACTTTAACAGCGTTTAAAATTTCCAATAATTCATTAAAATATGTTGGAGGATCAGTTTCTATTTTTATCAATTCCTTGCTACTAGGGTGTTTAAACTCAATTGATAGCGCATGAAGCATAAGGTCTTCGATTTTATATTGCTCTTTAATAAATTTATTATAATGCCTGTCACCATATCTCTTGTCCCCTATTATAGGATGCCTTAAATGAGAAAAATGTCTTCTTATTTGGTGCATTCTTCCTGTTTGTGGCTCAACTTCAACTAAAGAAAAACGTGATTGTGGATACTTGCTGATCTCAAGGTCTACGATAATTTGATTGAGTAATGTATAGTTTGTTTTTGCTTCCTGAAGCGAACCATCACCATCTTTTTTGAGCGCTTTATCGATGCTGCCACTTTTTTCGGTAAACCCTCTGACCAAACATAAATATGTTTTTTTGATCTTATTTTCTCTAAATAAAAGAGAAAGATCTCTTGCAACCTCTTTGTTTTTTGCAAATAGTAATACACCTGAGGTTGGACGATCTAGGCGATGAATAGTGTGAAGTTTTGTATAGCCTAATTTAGCCAACTCTTTTGTAGCAAACCAGTGACAGTTTTTTGCCATTGGAGTTGGGTAAACCATCATTTTTGAGGGTTTATCTATAACTATTATCGATTCATCCTCGTATAAAATATTCATAGAACTTACAATACTATTATAAAATTATTGAATTATTTAATCTTAATTTTCTAAATTGCTTCACAACTAGATACCATGACACTTATTCTAACTATCCTTTTTAAGAAAAGATCTTACATTTCATTGGTCTTTCTATTCACTGTTTTTGGGATGAGCGCTCAGAGTCCAAAGAAAATACTTAAGACAGGAAAGGAATTTTATGAGACGAAGAATTATCAGGATGCAATAGATCAGTATTCGAAGGCAATAGAGCTTGAGATAGATTATGTAGATGCTTATATTCATAGAGCAGCTGCTTATATTGCATTGGAAGACTTTGAGAGTGCTGCTTCTGATTATAAAAGAGCTACAGCTTTTGATCAGAAGAATGAAGTGCTTTATTATAATGCTGGAAAACTCTATTTTCAATTGGAGAATAATGAGGATGCTATTGATATGTTATCAGCTTCTATTTCAATTAAGAAGAAATATTTACCCCCTTACCCATATTTAATTACCTCATATCTGAATATTGGAAAACATGATGAAGCATTATTAAAAGCAAGTGATTGGGTTAGTATTGATGGAGATGTTAAGTCCTACTATTATAAAGCGATTGTTTATGATAGTCTTAAACAGTATGTTAAATCTGTAGATGTATACCGAAGTTGCATTGAAGAAAATAATGGCTATGCTCCTGCTTATGTTGGAGTAGCCAGAGCAGAATTAAATTTAAACAGAATTAATGATGCGTATAAGGATATCAATAAAGCGATTAGCCTTGATAAATATAGTGTAGATGCTTATGTTATTAAGAGCATGATAGGTGTGAAAAACAAGGATTTCCCAAATGCGATAGATGATATTTCTAGAGCGATTATAATTGAACCCGATAATAAAGACCTATATCGAAAAAGAGGGTCATATTATCTTGAATTTGGTCAATATTCGAATGCGATAGGTGATTACAATAAAATCCTACTTTTAGATAAAAATGATGTTCTTGCTTATTATAATAGGGGTTATGCCAATGCTCAGACTGGTAATTCACAAAATGCACTCTCAGATTTCAGAAGGTTTAAGGATCTTTCACCGGGAATTCCGGGTATTGCTTTGTTAATAGAAGATGCTGAAAAACAAGTATATGAATTAAACAAAGAAGCAAATAACCCTCATGTCACATTTTCCGAGCCGCTGGTAAATAAATCGGGTATATTCGAAATCCCTTTGGGCTCAATTGATATAACATTCATTGGTGTAGTTGAAGATCAAAGTTTGATAAAGAAAATTGAAGTAAATAATATAGAAGCAAAATTTAATAACAATGATTACAATCCAAGTTTTGAATTAACAATTGACGTAACAGGACTGGAAGAACTAAATGTGGTAGTGACTGATGTATATTTCAATGTATTGGTCCAGAGTATTAAAATTCTACGAATAGAAGTTAATAGTCCAGGCGTTGTTCTTAGAGCACCAGTAGCTTCTGATAATGGTGAAGTATTCTTGGATGAAGATAACTCTCAATTGTATATCGAAGGAATTATAGATGATGAAAGCCAGATATCTATTATTAAAGTAAACGATATGAATGCTAGTTTTAGCATGGACCAGTTAAACCCATCATTTTCAGCTACAATTTCAATAGCAAATCAAAGTCAGTTTACAGTATATGTAGAAGATATTTATGGTAATGGAACTCTTCAGACTTTTGTGTTGAATAGAGAATCGATTGGCTTGTTAGCTGATAATCCAATGGGAAAAACATGGGTTATCTTTATCGAAAACTCAAATTATGATGAGTTTGCCTCTCTTGATGGTCCTGAAAAAGATATTACCGCTATCCGTTCTTCTTTGATAAATTATAAGATCAATAATTTTCTACATAAAAAAGACCTTTCCAAAAAAGAGATGGATCGATTCTTCTCTATTGAATTGAGAGACCTTGTACGAGCAAATCAAGTAAATTCTCTATTGATATGGTATGCCGGACATGGTAAATTTATTAATGAAACAGGATATTGGATTCCGACCAATGCTAAAAGAGATGATGAATTCACATATTTTAATATCAATACCATTAAAGCAGCGTTACAATCCTATTCACAAACCCTTAACCATACATTAATGATCAATGATGCCTGTGAGTCCGGTGCGTCATTTGCTGACTTAACGCGAGGTGAAAAGGAAAGACGATGCGATGATTGGCAGGATATAAAATCTAAATCATCACAAGTTTTGAGTTCTGCAGGCTACGAATTGGCATTAGATAATTCTCAATTCACAAAGACATTTGCAAATATGTTAAAGAATAATCCTGATGCATGTTTACCTATAGATGTGATAGTAAAGTCGGTTAAATCAGCGGTTGTTAAAAACAAGCAACAAACACCAAAGTTTGGTACTATTTCAGGACTTGGTGATGAAAACGGGACTTTTTTCTTTATTAAAAAGCAATAGTAATGAAGAAACTTTCTTTTAGCTTGTTTCTTGTGTTTATTACATTTTTTCCTGCCGGAGCGCAGGATTTTTTCTTTCAAAATTATTCAACAAGTCAAGGGCTGGCCGGTTCAAAAGTGTATTGTATTGAAGAGGATAGTCAGCATTTTATCTGGTTAGGTACTGAGTATGGAGTATCTCGCTTCGATGGTAGTTCTTTTATCAGTTATACTACAGAAGAAGGATTATCTGAAGGTGGAGTAAAGTGTATGATAGAAGATCAATTTGGTCAGCTGATATTTGGTCATTATGAAGGAGGGATTAGCATTTTAAAAGACGGGTTAGTATCAAGTCTTGATAGCCTTAATATTAAAGGAGATATTCACGACTTATTTATTGATGGTGATATTCTTTGGATTGCTACTTATGGCTCAGGAGTATTTAAGGTTTCCGAAAAGAATGGGGAATGGGATTGGTATCATGCTTCTCAATATATGGGGAAGGAAGGCTTGAGTGATCGAGTTTTCGATGTATTGAAATTAAGTTCCGGAGAAGTTCTTTTTGTAACGGATCCGGCATTGAAATATTTAGACACTGAAACGGAGGACTTTAAATTCTATAAGCAAGGAGTGATTCCAGCCTATTTTCAAGTAACAAGCCTGCAGGAGTCTGATAAAGGATTTTTGTATTTAGGAACCTTTAATGGCGGTGTGTACAGATTGAATTTGAAAAATGACGCCATTACCTTTTTTGATGAGAAGAAAGGTCTTTCACATAATTTTATCACTTCGGTACAAGAAGATAAAGACGGGTTGATCTGGGTTGGAACATTTGGTGGTGGAGTCAATATTATTAAAAATGATGAGATTATAACAGTTGATTTGAATCAAGGAATACTTGATGATTTTATTCAAGCAATTATGGTCAATAAGGAAGGAATGGTACTAATTGCAACCAATTCTAATGGCTTGCAAATCTTTAAAGGCTTTCAATTTGGTAGTACACGTAAATTCGGTGATGAGAGTTTTTCTATTAGTGCTTTGACGAAAATAAATTCTGATTATTATGGTGTTACCTCTACAGGAATATTAAAATTCAACCTAAATGAGAAAGCTCCTCTTGCATATGATCAATTAGAATTATTTGAAACAGAGCAGAATTTTAAATTTATCAAGAAGGATAAAAATGGCTTGCTTTGGTTGGCCTCTGAATTTGAAGGCGTTTTTTCTTTTAACCCTCAAAACGGAGAATTAATAAAAATCAAGTCATTAACAGCCTATTTATACATCAATAACAAAATCACTTCTTTTGAAATTGATGACAATGGAAATCTATGGATAGGTACTATTAACGGACTTCTTTATTATAACAAGCTTACTGAGGAAGTGCAACTTTTGTCTCAAGAGGATGATTTGATCAGTAGAGATATTAGTGTAGTTTACAATTTAAATGATACCATTTTTGTAGGGTTTAGGGATAATAGAGGAGGTATCAATTATATTATTGATAAACAGGTTTATAGGGTCCGAATTCCTTATGTAATTACGCCAACGAGCTTTCTGAAAAAAGGAAGTGAATTGTGGATAGGAACAATGAATCATGGTGTGTTTGTCTTGGAGAATGACAGTATTAAGTATCGTGTAAATAGTAAAAACGGACTGATCAATGACCATGTACAATTTGTTCAAAAAGATCTCGAAGGTGGTATATGGATAGGGAATAATCAAGGAATCAATGCAATTCGAAATTTTGAAAGCAGATGGGTGGAACAATATGATAATGAACAAGGGGTTTTAAATGAGCAAATACTACGTAATTCAACTTTTGTTGACGAAAAGAACAGAATGTGGATCGCTACAAGTACTGATATGATCCTAAATAATATCAGCAATCGACCAAAGAGTATTAGCCCTAGTCAACCCTTAATTGAATCTATTTATATTAATGATGAAAAAGTTATAAATCATGAATTGGACAAACTTAATCATACAAAGAATGATATTGTTTTTAAGATCGCCTCTCCTAATTTATATGCCCCTAAAAAGACCATTTATCATTATAAAATCGAAGGGTATAATGAAAATTGGATCAAGTTAAATGAAGAGCAAGACATCAATTTAATAAACCTAGGTTCAGGCTCCTATTCGTTAAAATTGAAGGCGATAGGCTTTGATGGAACGGAATTGTCAATTGATGAACCATTGGAATGGACCATAAAACCTCCCTGGTATTTTTCAATTTGGTTTATAGGTAGTGTAGTTATTTTAATTATTATCGTAATTAGGGTTTACATTCACATACGTGAACGAAATTTAAAAAGAGAAAAAGAAGTTCTTGAGGAAAGAGTTAAAGAACGTACTCGGTTGATCGTTTTAAAAAACAAACAATTGGCTCAAAAAAATAAGGATGTTACCGATAGCATACATTATGCCAGTAGAATACAAAAAGCGGTATTGCCTAGAACCACCCTTTTAGATCCTTATGGCTTTATTTATTTTAGACCCAAGGATATAGTTTCCGGTGATTTTTATTTTATATCCTATCAGGATGATACTATCTATATTTGTGCTGCTGATTGTACAGGACATGGTGTTCCTGGTGCCTTACTTTCAATTATGGGAAGAAATATAATGGATAGAATTATAAGTTCGTTTCCGGACATTCTTCCTGGAGAATTTCTGGACAAACTGAATAGACAAGTAGCAAGGACCCTCCAGAATGATGAAAATCAAACAATCAATGATGGAATGGACCTTGCTTTAGTTAAGGTTAATATTAGCGAAAGAAAATTATACTATGCAGGGGCTTATAATCCATTGTATTTGATTCGAAATGGAGAATTGCAGGAATTCAAAGCGGACCGTTTTTCGATAGGTAGTCAGAAAATAATGCCTGGTTTGAACTATACAACAAAGGAAATTGATATTGAATTGAAGGATAGGATATATTTGTTCTCAGATGGACTTCCAGATCAATTTGGTGGAAAGAAAGGAAAAAAATTAAAAACTAGTGGACTTAAAAAATATTTACTATCCATACAAGATATAGATGTCCAAAAACAATTGGTCAAGATAAGTGATCATAAAATTGATTGGCAAGGAGAAGAAGAGCAAGTGGATGATATTTTACTTATTGGATTTGAAATTGATAAAGGCATTTTAAAAAGTAGTAAGAATGGGTAAAACAATTTGTATTTATTGCGCATCCAGCAGCAATATTGATGAGAAGTATTTTAAAGAGGCGGAGCGTATTGCTGAAATAATGGTAGAAAGAAAGATCATTACCGTTTTTGGTGGTGGATCTACTGGATTGATGGGGTGTATTGCTGATAAGGTGATAGAGTTAAATGGTGAGATCATAGGAATCATGCCTAATTTTATGAAAGCAATTGAATGGGACCATAAAGGAGTTTATAATTTTCATTTTGTTGAAGATATGCATGCAAGGAAGAAAAAATTTATAGATTCTTCCGATGCCTTGATTGCCCTTCCAGGTGGGACAGGTACCTTGGAGGAATTACTTGAAGCGATTACCTTAAAACGATTAGGTCTTCATTCTCTTCCCATCTATATTGTAAATACTGATGGATATTATGATCCATTGATAGAAATGTTAAATCGGACAATTGAAGAAAAATTTATGAAGGAAGATGATGATAAATTATGGACAATAGTAAATGATGCAGAGGATTTAATATTTTATCTGGATTAGATTTATTGAAATGAAATTACATACATCGATCGAATTTATATCTTTGTCCCCAAACTAAAGAAATAACTATGTCAAACGGACTGTTAAAAGGAAAAAAAGGAATCATTTTTGGCGCACTTAATAATATGTCAATTGCCTGGAAAGTGGCAGAGATTGCACACGAGCAAGGAGCTGAATTTGTTTTAACCAATGCCCCGATAGCACTACGAATGGGAGAGATCAATGAACTGGCGGAAAAAACCAATTCTCAATTGATACCTGCAGATGCTACTTCTGAAGAGGATCTTGCTAATCTCTTTACAAAGGCACAAGAAATTTTAGGTGGTAAATTAGATTTTGTTCTTCATTCGATCGGAATGTCTCCGAACGTAAGAAAAGGAAAGCACTATACTGATACTAACTATGATTGGTACCATAAAACGATGGATATTTCAGCTATATCACTTCATAAAACATTGGCTGTTGCCTATAAGCAAGATGCAATGAAAGACTGGGGTTCGGTTGTAGCATTGAGCTATATTGCTGCTCAACGTGTATTCCCGGATTATAATGATATGGCTGATGCGAAAGCTTTATTAGAGTCTATCACAAGAAATTTTGGTTATCAGTTTGGTATAAAAAATAAGGTTCGTGTGAATACGATCTCGCAATCTCCAACCATGACAACCGCAGGAAGTGGAGTTAAAGGCTTTACCGAGTTTGTTTCTTTTGCCGAGGAGATGAGTCCATTGGGTAACGCATCTGCTGAAGCTTGTGCTAACTATACCGTTTCACTTTTTTCTGATCTTACACGCTATGTGACCATGCAAAATCTTTTCCATGATGGTGGCTTTTCATTTACAGGTGTTAGTCAGGATGTGATTAATAAATACGTGAAAGAATAAGAATTCATTTATTAGAAAATATTAGCCCTGACATTATTGTCAGGGCTTTTTTGTGAGTTTTATTTAACTAACTATCAATATCAACTCCCATCTCTTTTAATAATCGAGTTGAATTTGCTTTTACATTTGCAGGAGGATCCAAAGAAAGTGACTTCTTTAAATATTTTGTAGCATTTTTAGTATCACCACTGATCTTATACGCCTCACCTAAACTATCATAAACATTAGGATCTGTTTTATTTCTTTTTACATTTAAAGTGAAGTACTCACTGGCTTTATCGTAATTTTTCTTTCCTAACATCTGATATCCAAGTGCATTTAATTCAGCATTTGTTGAAGTAGCTACCAGATCATCATACATCTTTATAGCTTCATCAGATTTACCTTGTGCTTCTAGTATTCCAGCTTTAAGGGTTAAAGTCTGAAAATTGCTATTTCTACTAACAGCAATATCAGCCCATGCGCTTGCTTGGTCTAGATGAACATTATTGTTAATGCAAAAATTAGCAGCAGTAACATATGCTTGCCATCCAAAACCAACAGATCCTCTCAATTGATCTTTATAGCTCTCATATACGAGCTCCGTTGTATTGATGTCGATTCTAAATGGAATCATTTTTTCTTCCCACATTAACGCAAGTACTGTGAAATCTGTACCGTAGTCGATAAAATCATAAGTCAAGACATTCGTTTTTGCATGATCGCTAAGTTTTGTATCAACACGAAGTACATCCTCACTTTCATTATAATGAAAACTGCCCCAAGAACTATAATTTGATGAAAAGATAACAGTTACTTTTCCATCCTCATATAAAGCCATATGTAAGCCGTAAGTTCCTGCACTAAGTTCTTTTCCTTCTACCTTCACATCATCTGAGAAAGTGATAATAGTATTTTCGTTGGCCCCGGCTCTCCAAGGAATATCTCCTTGTGCTCCGAAATTTGTTTTATTAAATCCATAAGGTATTTGTGTTCCCCAGATATTTCCTGTACGATCCGTACCTCTTAAAATAACATTTGGACGAGAATAAATAACGGATATTTCAGTCAGGCCGATCGTTTGTTTAACCTCAGCTTGTGGACTTACAGGACGAGGAGTTAGCAAATTCTGAGCGAAACTGTTTCCGCTTAAGAATAGTAAAAGCAATAAAAATGAATAAGATAAAGTAGTGTGTAGTGATTGTTTCATTGTTTGTGTTTTAGTGATTTATTGAAGGCAAAATAACGCTAAGAACTAGCGACAATGAAAGTAAATGTGCTTAACGGAAATAAACGTGGTAGAAAGCACAAGGTTTTGCTGGAAGAAAAAAGTAAAACTTAATTATTCCCAAATAGAGATTTGTCAATATGAAGCCCCTCATCACTTTTAGACTGTAAAAGGGTAAAGCGGAATAGTTTGTTGTTTTGAGATATACTGCAATAACGACCGTGTGATAAGTGGGTGAATTCATACGTTTTATTGCTAATAAAACCTACTTGATCAGTTATAAATAAGCGATCAAATTGTACCACTCCATCCATTCCATATCGACGAATTCGGTAGAGTCGTTTGTCAACATCATTTTCGTCTATCACAAACCACTGACCACTATCTTTACCCGCGAGCCATTGTGCATGTTCAGGTAAATGTTCAGGTCTGTCCGGTTCAGGATGTTGAATATTGATCATTTATTATCTATTGTTATATCACGGTCAATTCCGCTGACTAAATTATGATAGTTAAATTTAGTTTTTTCTTTTGAAACGAGTAATTGAGAAATGCTTATGGTGCGAAACCCAAAGCCCCTATCAATTTTAATGTTGTTTTGTTGGTCTGAATGTTCTCCAAATTCATGAAATTCAATCAATTTATTTGCGCTAATTTCATCAGTAATAAGAGTTTTAAACCAAGTTTCTCTCCGCTTCCTGATTTCAGTGGAGTATAATTGAGCAGAAGACCAGATATGAGCTTCTTTAGCAGATATCACTTTGAAGTGAACATTTTCCCCATCCCATCTTAGCTCTTCAATGATGTCATGCTTGTGCATATTATAACTTACAATTGTAAATGGTTCAATGTCAGCTAATGAATAGGATGATTTGAATTCATCTAATGAAGGGTAATCGAAAGTGTCAAGTAAAATGATCCCTCGGCTTTTTCGATAAGGAGGGAGATGTTTATGAGCTTTAAAAGCTCCATTTAATAGTATAGAAACTCGTTGTGAATCACTGCTTGCTAACCAGGTTCCGCCAGCTTGTGGATCCTGAGGGAAGTAAATTTTTGATCCCTTCCTTTCTTCGATCACAGGAAATTGAGTGTCTGCCCGACTCACGTGTTCATCGCGATTCGACGTAAAGACCACTTCATCTTTTAAAGGAATATAAGTAAGGGTACACATTGTACTATATTAGTGTCGAAAAGTAAGAAAACAATACGAAGAAAAATGATATTAAGCGACAGAATGGTCTTCACCAGATAAATTCAGATCAAGACTTGTGGAGAAGTTAAATTCACTCGGACTTACTAAGCGATATTTAACAGCATACATTACAATAGCTGCAGTATTATTTACACCTAATTTGGCCATTATATTTTTGCGGTGTGTATTAACAGTATGCGTTGATATAAAGAGATTTTCAGCTATTTGATTATTCGTATTCCCTTCAGCTATCAATTGAATGATCTCTAATTCTCTCTGCGATAATGAAACAGGTAAACAAGAAAGTGCCTCATAATCCAAATGATCTATATTGATGTCATTTCGCTGTATGGTCTCTAAAATTCGACCGCAGAAAAACTTATCTCCATTAGCCGTACTTGGTATTGAATCTTGTATCTCCTGCTCGTCACAATCCTTCTTTATATAACTATTAATTCCATGACGAATCGCATTGATTAGCACTTCTCTGGATTGCAAAGGAGTAATGGCTAAAAAGTGTACCTCAGGATATAAACTCTTGCATTCTGAAACAACTTCGATATTAAAATTTTCAGAAGTATAATCGATCATTACCACATCCACGGATACCTTAGAAAGGATGTTTTTTAACTCTTCATTCGACTTTGCCTCACCAACAATTTTAATCTCTTTGTTCTTTTCAAAAATTGTTTTTAAACCAATTCTCGATAAGTCACTGTAGTCGGCGAGTAAGAGACGGATCATTTCTTATTTAGATTCATTATAAACTAGAACAAATGTACAAGAATTTTAATTGAGTTGAATATCAATCCCATCTTCTTTTTTCTTTGTGTAAAATTGTTTCAAAAGATGATGGGAATTAATCATCTTTACATTCACTAAAACAGAATCTTTATTTTGATTAGAAACTCGATTATATTTTTTACTTTTTTGTTTATCATTCAGCCTACTATCGCTCAAGAAAAAGTGTGTGTACCCAATGTTTGGAAAGGAGAGGTAATAAAAGGGAAAGTATTTCTTGAGAATGGTGATTCTCTTACAGGAAAGTTTACACATCTTACTCCTTATAATGACATCAAGACAACACATATAATTTATAAAGGCGGTAAGAATAAAAAATCAGAAATATACCGAAAGGATATTGCTGCTTATTATAATAAAAAGACAGATGAATATAGGAGGAAGGTCTATGTAGATAGCGATTCTGTATTTGTTAAGAAAAATTGCTTTTTTGATCAAGGTAGGTTTTTACTTGTTGTAGTAAAAGGAAAATACACGCTATTAAAGGATGAACTCAACTATCACTCAACTATTGCTGCTTATGGTCAAAGTAGAGCAACGGATATTTATTATATTCTTCCCCCAAATGGAAAGTTATTGAAAGTTCAAATCAATGATCTTAAAGCACAAATTGGAAGCCTTTTATACGAAGAAGGGATTTCAGAATTTAAAAACAATGAAATAACTTCCGTAGATAATATGATAGAAGTTCTTAATTATATCAACTCCAATTAATCGATCTTATAACCTACTTTAGGGTCGAGCTTTACTGATACCTTACTAAATACACCACTTCCGGAAGCGAGCTTTTCACCTTTTTCATTATAGATCGTTCCTGATGCTGTAAATTCATTTCCCTCAAATTTTATCTCTTCCGACCTTGCTATCATTAGTCCATTTTGTATGGGTCTGTAAAATTGAATAGAAAATGTTTTCGTTACATAAAAGTATTCAGTCTCTTCCGACATTGCTGCGAAATAGCAAACATCATCTAGAAGTCTGAAATATACGGCTCCGTGTAAGCTTCCTCCTGCATGGTGATATGATTCATCGATAGGTAGGGTGATCTCAGCCTTAAGTTTTTTTATTTTTAAATCTATACCGGGAAATTTCTTCTGTATGGGTGCACTGCCATACATATTAATTAACTTTTGATAATGATCTTTCACTATTGTTTGAATTTGGAAATTGCATTTCGCGTGAAGTCAGACAGTACTAATTTGCCACTCATTGCAGCCCTTTCCGAAAGCAGCTGATCCCAATTTTCACATCCTTCCCAAAAATTCTTTTTTAATTCGCTCATCGCTTCAGGATTAAACTTACTAAGCCGTTCGGCAAGTTCATTTATTGCTACGTCTAATTCATCAATGTTATCATAAACTTCCTGATACAAGCCGCCTTCCATTGCCCATTTTGCATCCCTCCATTCACTTGCATTTATAGCGAGTTCACTCATTTTTGACAATCCAAGTTTTCTTTGTACTGCTGGGCCAACAACAAAAGGCCCTATTCCGATGGCAAGTTCGCTAAGCTTTACAGAAGCATGTTTTGTAGCCAAACAAAAGTCTACAGAAGAAGCCATACCAACACCTCCACCAACTGCTTTTCCTTGAACTCTGCCAATTATAAATTTTGGACACCTTCGCATTGCATTAATTACATTGGCAAAGCCCATAAAAAAGGACTTACCATCTTCTGGACTGTCTATTGCCATTAATTCATCGAATGAAGCTCCTGCACAAAATGCCCTATCGCCTGCACTCTTTAAAACAATAACTTTTACTGAATCGTCATCACCTAAATGGGTAACGGATTCTGCTAATGCTTTTAATGTGCTACCTGGTAGTGCGTTACTTTTTTCATCGTAAAAATTAATTGTAGCAATACCATTCGAAATGGAATGAGTAACCTTTGAAGTCATAATTTTGATTATTAGCTTCCAAAAGTAGAATTTAATCTAATTTAATTCCTCCCAAGGACACTAAGTTTTTCTATCTTTCGTTTTTAATCCAAATCGCTTGTTTAATGAGAATACATTTTCTCTTTTTATTCCTATGTTTCTTTACACCAAGTGTAATTTTTGCACAGGTAGAAACGCAGACGTCTTTTGATTTTATTGATTTACCGTCATCTTCGAGAGTCGCTGGAATGGGGGGAGAGTTGAATAATATTAAAGATGGGGACTTATCCTTAGCATATGGAAATCCTGCTTTACTTAATGCTAAAATGGATAATCAAGCCGTATTTTCTTATTCTAGTTATTTAGCAAGCAGTTCATATGGCTTCTTTTCCTATGGAAGGGATGTTAAGAATATCGGAACTTTTTCGGTGAACCTTCTTTTCCTTAATTACGGATCGTTTGATGAAACTGATAATTCAGGTCAGATCGTCGGGCAATTCAAAGCTAAAGAAACAGGATTTACTCTTGCAGGGAGCAGAATGATCGGCGAACGATTGAGTGCTGGTTTACAAATGAAATTTTTGTTTTCGAATCTGGAGCAGTATAGTGCTTTTGGTATGGGACTTGATCTTGGTTTAACATATCATATTGAAGAAGAGTATTTAACCACTTCATTTGTAATGAAGAATATAGGTTATCAATTTACTTCCTATTATGATAGTGGTGAGAAAGCTGCATTGCCCTTCAATATTCAACTTGGAGTGTCGAAAAAGATGAAGCATGCACCATTTCGATTATCGCTGGTCCTGGATAACCTACAGAAATGGGATTTAACTTATACCGATCCAAACCTTATTGGAAAAAGAGATCCACTTACTGGCGATCCTATTGAGATTGAACCTAGTTCTTTTGGAGATAAATTAATGAGACATGTAATATTCGGTGGAGAAGTTTTGATCGGCGATGTTATTCAGATTCAACTAGCCTATAATTATCGCAGACGAAAAGAATTAAAGCTGATCAACAATCCTGGAATGGCTGGACTTTCGTTTGGCGTAGGAGCTAAGATCAAATCAATGAATGTGAGTTATGGCTATTCAAGTTATACGCGTTCGGCAAATTCACATCAGTTTACCTTATCTCTTCGATTTAATGAAATGAAGAAGGAAAAAATATTAAATTAGAGGCTTCACTCTGATATAATATAAATGGGTAAAATCAATATTGCAATCGATGGTCATTCTTCCTGTGGGAAAAGTACTATAGCTAGAGCCTTGGCTGATAAGTTAGGATATTTTTATGTTGACTCAGGGGCGATGTATCGAGCTATTACTTTATATGCTATTCAAAATGATTTAGTTGAGTTTGAGAAGGTTAAGGAACTGGATCTGCTTAATAATTTATCGAAGATTCAGGTTGGTTTTGGAATGGTTGAGGGTGTACAACATACATTTTTAAACGGTGTTGATGTTGAGCTTGAAATAAGAAGTCTTGAAGTTTCAATGTATGTTAGCCAGGTTGCGAAAATTGCGATAGTAAGAAGGTATCTGGTGAAACAACAACAAAAATTGAGCAAAGGTAAAGGAGTTGTGATGGATGGAAGAGATATCGGAACGGTAGTTTTACCAAGAGCGAAAGTTAAATTTTATATTACAGCTGACGTTGATATTAGAGCCAAAAGACGCTACGATGAAATGATGAAAAATGGTTTTACTTCGGTTTCGCTTGAAGAAATAAAGAACAATATCGAAGAGCGTGACTTTCTTGATTCCCATAGAAAAGTAAGTCCTTTAATGATGGCAAATGATGCTATTCATATTGACACAAGTGACTTAACACACGAGGAGCAGTTAAACCGAACTTATGCAGAAGTTGAGAAAGTTTTAAATGCTAAGTAATTTCTAATCTAAACCTTTTTCCATCATAGAAGATTCTGCATTTTCCTCACTATAAAGAATTCTATTCGTAATATCAAGACAAAGCAGTCTGCCATAATCAGGGTCCTCATTTCCAAGAACACATCCATTATCTATAGGTAGGTTGAATTTTTCCTTTCTAATATTCTTTTCAATCTTACTAATAGGTAGCACCTTATGACCATGAATCACAGGTTTAAAATTCTGGAGATGTTTATTCGCTTTAAAATTCCTCATCCATAACATAGGAAAACTATCATTGAATGGGTCTTCCGAACTATAGTCAAAGCCTGCATGAACAGCATAAAACGACTCCGATTCAATATAGTGTAATGTTGATTTCAGAAAGAATTTATATTTTTTCTTTAAAACCCATTTGTCTTTTTTGAATAGTGGAATAACACCAAAGCGACTGGCTAAGCTTTCAATTCTACTCTCATTCTTTTTAAGAACTTTTAAAAGTAAGGACTCGTTATTCCCTCTGAGTACCAAAACTTCAAATTCAGATTCCTGTAATGATAATATACTATCTATTACACCTTTTGCATCGGGACCTTTATTAATAACATCACCCAATATAATTAATTGATCGTTTTTTTGGAGATCAATATTTCTAAGCAGCCTGTTAAAGGTAATATTACAACCATGAATATCACCTATTAATAGCTGCCGGCCACCGATAATTGGATTAATATAGTCTTTCTTTAAAGTCATGATTAAAAAGTAAGCTTAGGACTTACAATTTGGTATCTTTGAATAACAAATTAACCAAAATTATGCGATTATTATTCTATTTATTAGCTTTTGTGATTACTTTTTCTTCAAGTGCTCAAGATGAATTTACTGTATTACTTGATGATGACAAAGTAATGCTATCCTACCAAATACTCGAAGTTAAAAAGAAAAGTGCAATGATTCCTGAAATCAGGTTATCAATCACGAATAAAACAAAACAATTGCTTGAAGTGAGTTTTGAAATGGACCTTCGCTATGAAATGGAATCTGCTGAAGCAACAAAAGTAACCCGTATATGTATTAAAGAAGGAAAAACCAAAAAGGGAAAAATAAAAGGACTGTTCTATAATCCGGAAACGCTTACCATAGCGCAACTAAAAAGCGAGGATTTTGAAATATATATTGATGAGTTAAAGGTAGTTAGTGTTGCAAAATGTAAATAAGAATGAATAGAGTTATTATAGGATTGGCATTGTTAACAATGATGTCATGTTCAACTACAGAAAAGAAGGAAGCAGGAAAAGCATATGATGCTTATGGACCAGCAGAGAATTTATGGGAGCGGTGGACCTACCCAAATGAAAATTTTGATGAAGCCTATTTTACTAAGGTTGTCAATTCTGTTAAAGGAGATATGGCAAATAAAGATCTTCAAACAGATTTAAGCTGGCGACAAGAAGGACCTTTAAATATAGGAGGTAGAATAAATTGCATCGCTTTAAAACCAGATAATGAAGAAGAAATATGGATAGGAACTGCCGCAGGTGGTGTTTTTAGATCTATTGATTCCGGAGCAAATTGGGAAGAAGTAGGAAATGAATTTGCTTATATGTCGATCGGTTCTATTGCTTTTGACCCTATTCATACAGATACAGTTTATGTTGGTACAGGTGATCCAAATATTAGTGGCTATCCTAAATCGGGAGATGGAGTATATAAAAGTACGGACGGTGGTGTTAGCTGGGAGCATAAAGGGCCAAGCGAAGTAGGAGTTGTAAGCAAATTATTAGTTCATCCTACTTCAACCAATATTTTATACATGGCATCAATGGGAACACCATGGATAGAAGGACCGGATAGGGGAGTGTATAAATCAATTGATGGAGGAGATAATTGGGAACAGGTATTGTTTTTATCAGATCAGGCCGGACTTTCTTCTTTGGTATTTCATCCTACTACGCCCGACACTTTATATGCTGCAGGATGGGATAGAATCCGATCCAATACTCAAAGCATAGTTGAGGGAGATCATTCTCGAATCTTTCGATCAATGGATGGCGGAGTGAGCTGGGATACATTGGGTGGTGGTTTACCACAAATAGTATTATCTCGTTCAGCAGTTGATGTTTCGATCAGTGACCCTTCTGTTTTGTATGCTAGCTTCGTTGGAGAAGATATGCAGTTTTATGGTGTGTATAAATCTGAGAATTATGGTGATACATGGACAGCAACAAACATTTCCAATTTAGATGGAGCGCTCGGTGGATTCGGTTGGTATTTTGGTCAGATAAGGATTAATCCAACAGATGAAAACGATGTATCCGTTGCAGGAGTTGAGCTACACTCAACTACTAATGGAGGTTCTAGCTGGTTTCAAAGCACACCGGATTGGTGGACTTACCAAGTACATGCTGATATGCATGATCTTTTATATGCATCCAATGGTGATATTTATTTAGCAACTGATGGAGGACTCTTTTTTTCTGATGATAATATGACGAATTGGGAATACATCTCCTACATTCCTAATACACAGTTTTATCGCATTGCAGTAGACCCTCATAATGCTGAAGTATATTCAGGTGGCGCCCAAGATAACGGGACAACAGAAGGGAATCACTTGGATTTGGATGGATGGCCTCGATTATATGGTGGAGATGGTTTTCAATCTCTTTATGATCCGGATAATTCAGCTATTTTTTATGCATCCACTCAAAATGGAAATTTCGTAAAGAATAATGGTGGATCATGGGAAGGATTTAATTCTGGAATAAACGAAAATGAACATGTCGCTTGGGATGCACCACTTATTATGAGTTCGCATAATTCTGATGTTTTGTATACAGCTACAACTAAGGTATATAAGCATGATGGCTTATTCTGGAATGCAATATCTGAAAACCTAAATGCCTCTGAAGAATTTTACCCTGCTAATCGGCATATTGTATCTACTGTTGCCGAATCACCAATTAACGACCTTTTACTTTATGCAGGAACAAGCGATGGTAAAGTGTGGTATGCAGAAAATGCTGATACGGAAGAATGGGTTGATATTACATCTGGATTGCCTGATCGTTATGTGACAAATATTAAAGCTTCTTCTGTTGTAGAAGGAAGAGTTTACGTAACACATTCAGGTTATAAAGATGGTGATAATAGTGCCCATATCCATCGATCGGATGATAACGGACTAACATGGGTAGCGATAAATGGAGACCTCCCCGACTTTGGATTGAATCACATGGAAATTCTTGAGAATTATGATGATTCTATTCTGTTTGTTGCAAGTGATGCTGGAGTGTATTATACAAGTAATGGTGGTGTGAATTGGAATAGAGTAGGTGATAATATGCCAACCATTCTGGTGTTTGATATAGAGATCGATTATGATGCAAATAGAATAGTAGCAGGTACTTTTGCTCGTTCTTTACAAACACTTTCACTCGATTCATTACTAGATTTCAGCACTTCTGTAAGAGAGGTCACTAAGATTAATTATGAATTATTTCCAAATCCGGCCACTGATGAGATCTCAATTAGTCTTCCAATCGGAATGAAGGATGCTAAATGGGAAATCCGTGATGTTAATGGTAAATTAATAAGAAGTGCTATACTTGACTCCCGAACCATAGCAATTGAGGATTTAAGTTCAGGCATTTACTTTTTTGTAATTGAAACCAAGAAGGGTAGAGGAGTAAAAAAATGGATCAAGCAATAGTTTGTACTAAAATTTGATTGACAAATATTAAGTACTTTCACAACTTTGTCAGAAGGATAATGAATAAAAAAAACAAAACGGTTACGAATAAAGAGGGGTTTGAATCAGCCCCTATTGTGGCATTCAGCAATTTCTATACTACTGAGAATGGTATTTCAGCTAAGTCGTGGTATCCTCAAGATGAACAAAACATAAGTTCAGATCAATGGTTACAGAATGACATTAACATTGTTTTTTATTCGACAGGATTGTGTAAACTCAGTTTTTCATTAAGCGAAGAGGATTCCTATTATTCTTGGGAAATTAAGTTTCTTGATCAAAATGAAAAGATGCTTAAAACAATAAATTTCGCTCCTCTTTTTATTGATTTTTCTAAAAAGAAAAAAAAGCGACAAGTTAAATTAGAACATCGCTTACCAGAGAAGGATCAATTTATGATCGATGAGGTTAAATATGTTCAATTAGTAAATTTTAGCGCCAATAAAACCTCTTAATTATTGATTTTTTTAGACCGGTAAACTGAATTATATAAATACCGCTTTTAATATCATCTAGATTTAGAGAAATAAGATCCTTATTCGTTGACAAGGTGTAGGATTCAATATGTTGTGCATCGATCGAATAAATAGAGATCAAGTTTATATCACTTATTTCCCCTTCAATAACGAGAGTTTTCAGTCGTTGCGAAATGCTTATCGGCTGAAAATGCTCAATAGAAATTGTAGGAGATGTAGTTGAAATACCATTATAATCTGTTTGTTTTAAACGATAATAAAATATACCGTTGATATCTTCCATATCTAGATAGAAATAGTCAAATCCAGTTATAGAGTTCCCTTTGCTGCCTATCCATCCAATAGATGAAAAAATAGTGGAATTATCAGCTCGCTCAATGCTAAACCCAAGGTTGTCGTTTTCAGATAAGGTACTCCATTCTAATTTTCTACCTTCTATAGTAGACTTGATTGTGAAATCTCCCCATAGTAGTGGAAGAGGAATAATTGTCGAATTACAATTTGCTTCAATACTATGACTGATCATAGAACCTCCTTGTTGCGAGAATTGAATAAAACTACCATCAACTTGGGGAATGTCATTTGGTATATATGAATAATTTAAGATACAAGAAGTTGAAACATTACTAAAATCAAGTATGAATTGCTGGGAGCCATACCCACTATTTAAAAATTCTCCATTTGGATTCCATTCGCTAGACTCACAACTTAGTACATAAACTAAAGGCAATGAACATAAGATCGATTTATCAATATCATTTAAACATATTGAACTATTACAAAGGAGAACAATACTATTATTTGGAATGGTAGCGGGAACCGTTGCATCGATAAATAATGTAGGACAATCAAGCAAGTTATTTAATCCATTAACTAAAGATGGATTGGCTTGCATATTCTGATTAAGTAAGTTGTTTGACGACCCTTTGTAATAGATCTTAAATTCTGAAGTATCAGTTAAAAAGGAAAAAGAAGCACTGTTAAAAAAGAGCAATTCGTTCAATCCTTCTTGAATACAATTTTCGGCACAAGGATTGATCAAAGCAGAAATTAAATAGGGACAATCTGTACAGAGGGGAGTAGTTAAAGTGGAGCTCAATGAAATAGGAGTGTAATTTTCTTCGCATACTAACCCTTTATAAGGAAATACATGTATTAAATAATCGCTTCCTGATTTTAATTGATTTAGGGTAAACTGATTTGCAGAACCATTGTAAACAACGTAAACACTATCTTCTATCATTTCACCAGCACCCATTGATGGATTG
>JAUVAY010000087.1 GCA_030591505.1 Flavobacteriales bacterium
GCTTTTTATATGCCGGATGTACAAAATGATTTTAGTCAGGTCAGTTTATACTTGCTTAATAAATTTACCAAAGACCTGTTACCTCTGTTGGTCGAAATGATCAATAATTCAGTTTTCCCTCAGGAAGAGATTGAAATGTATAAGAGGAATATGAAACAACGATTTTTGGTAGAATATGAAAAGGTAAATGTTCAATCTTATCAGCATTTCAACAACGCACTCTTTGGAAGCAATAGTATTTATGCAGATAATACAAAAGCTGCGGATTATGATCACCTTCAACGAGATTCGATTCAGGCATTTTATAATGATAGAGTTAAAAAAAGCCCAAGTCATGTAATCGTTTCAGGAATGATTGATGAAAAGGTGAGGAAAGAGGTGATCGCTAGTTTTGAAAGTTTTGAGCTTAAGAATAATATCGCTTCGGATCGAGTTTTAGTTTACGGCGATGTAGCTCCGAAAGAGGATTGGATTAAAATACCGGGTGCAGATAATAATCAAGTATCACTCCGGATTGGAAGTCCTACAATTACATTCGGACACGAAGATTATTGGGGACTTTCCTTGCTTTCTACAATTCTGGGCGGCTACTTTGGTTCACGTTTGAATAAGGTGTTACGAGAGGAGAAAGGATTGACCTATGGTGTTCATGGGCATCTTACACATTTAAAACACGCTGATTATCTGAGTATACATGCTGAATTAAATGCTGCAAATTGGGAGGAAGCCTATGATTCTATTTTGGATGTTTTTAATGACTTAAAAAGTAATTTAATTGATGCTAGCGAACTGGAGATGGTTCGGCGTTATATTAAAGGAAACCTATTGCAGTCACTGGATGGCGCCTTTTCATTTTCGACTTATTTAAGAAATTCTCTTATTTATTCGATGGAAGATGATAGGGTAAACCAGTACATAAATTATCTTGATAAAGTACACCCTGATGATTTAATTAAATTATCGGAACAATATTTGAATGAAAATAACTTTTATAAAATAGTAGCGGGTGTTTAGCAACTTTTATCTTCATTTCCGTTAACTATAATAGACCTATAGAAGTTTTGAAATCGACTTACCTTTATATCAGTATGCTCATTGTGATTTTTGGGCAACCATTATTTGCATTGAATGCTAATAATGAGCTATTTTATTTGCTCCAGGCAAATGATGTGGAGTGTATACAAGTTGTAGGGGATGATTCAATTTATATCGAATTAGCTAGCCCCTTATCAAGTGAATTAAATATTGCAAACGCTATTAATGGACCCTATAATGAATTGGTGAACCCGACTACAATTAATGGTGGGACAACCATATTAATAGGTAGTTTGATTACCCAGAGCAATATTCTTTGGTTTTATTTCTTCGACCCTATTGATAATTCTTATTCAGATACCTTGTCGAATATTGTGTTGGATGTAGATCCAATGAATGGAGGTGGAATTGCCAACCTCTCATGGAATCAACCCTATTCATCAGCATTTGTTCCACCTTCGAATAGCGTTTATAAGGTTTTTCAAGAGTACCCTGCCGGAACTTGGACGGAGATAGCTCAGCTTCCGATGGGAGTGACATCTTATTTGGATACCATAGAAATTTGTGATGATTTTGTTAATTATAGGATAGATTGGCAATGGGGAGGATCGTGTGATTTTGTTTCAAATGTGAAAGGGGATATGTTTAATAACAATACACCGCCAGATATTCCTGAGATCATTCAAGTTGGTGTTGATACTGCCTCAGGGTTTGCCAGTTTTTTGTGGAATATTCCTCCTCAACAAGATGTACAAGGATATGTTATCGTTCAGAATATTGGTGGCTTTTCCGTAGCGATCGATACCATTTGGGATCCTACAGTGAATTATTATATTGATTTTAACACGAATGTTGATAGTGAAAATTATTTATACGGAATTGCTGCGTTTGATACCTGCTTGAACCCCAATTCAAATCCACCATTTTTTTATATCTCTCCGCCAACTCCCTTAAACGAGTTTCAAAAAACCATCCTATTACAAAATGAATATTTAGCATGTGAACAAATAAATGAACTGCTGTGGAATAAATACATAAACTGGCCAGAAGGGGTGTTAAAGTATGAGTTGTATGTAAGTCAGGATAATGCTCCTTATCAATTATTACAGGAATTATCCCCTAATGACACTTCTTTTACACACGAAAATCTAAACGCTTTCTCGACCTATTGTTACCTTGTAAAAGCCATTGATGGTACAGGAGATCGTTACTCATTATCTAACATTTTTTGTCAGGAAATTGCCTACCCAGGCTTGCCTGATTTATTATACTTGGCCTCATTACAAGTTGATTCGATAAGCAATGTGAGCCTTGAGTTTTATGTTGAATCCGATAGTGATATTGAAATTGAGGGTTTTAATATTCAAGCGCTTTATCCGAATGAAACGGATTATATAACCATTGGATTCGTACCGTATACAGATCAGGGTATTGTTGAGTTCGTGGATGAAAACACATCGGCTGATGTGCTTTCACTATGGTATAGAATACAAATTTTAGATGGGTGTGGGAATAATAATTTTTATAGCAATGAGATCAATACGCTTTTTATAAATGTTGTAACGGACGATGAGAATGCCTTGAATTCGATAGCGTGGAATGCCGCTCAGGGAAGAGCTGGGGATATTAGTGGCTACGCTGTTTATAGGGTGCATAATGAAGGAGTAGAAGTGAATTTTTATAATGGAGGAGCCAATGAATATTTTATACAAGACGATCTTTCTGAAGAGTGGGAGAAGGAAGGGGATTATTGTTACTTTATTGAAACCATTGAGGAGAACAATCCTTATGGACTCTTTAGTGCAAGTAGATCAAATGAAGGATGTACACAAATAGATCCAAGAGTTTGGATTCCTAATTCTTTTATTGTTGGTGGTAGTTCTCCTACTTTTTTACCTGTATTTGCTTATGCGAATGTTGAAAATTATAGGATGACGATAATTAATCGATGGGGGAAGACACTTTTTGTCAGTGAGGATGTATTTAATGGATGGGATGGTTATTACAAAGGAAATCCAGTTTCCCAAGGAGTGTATATTTATGTAATTGAGTTAAAAGATGGATTTGGTAAGCTCATTACCAAAGGAGGAAGTGTCACCGTTTTTTCTAATCGTTAATTGAGTATAAGGTAGCGTATGGATTGGCAAGGAATTAGTAAATGGTAAATTCATTTTTATTGATGCTGATTTCTTCCCGTTATTTTCATACTTTTGCGCCAATTTATTTCGACCTAAAATACAAATTATGGATGCGTCAAAATTAGTTGGAGAAGGACTTACATACGATGATGTACTATTGATTCCGGCTTATTCGGAGGTTTTACCTTCTCAAGTTTCAATCGTTAGTCGATTTTCAAAAAACATTGTCCTAAATACGCCAATTATATCTGCAGCAATGGATACAGTGACAGAGTCATCACTTGCGATCGCAATTGCTCAGCAAGGGGGCATCGGGGTGATACATAAGAATATGTCGATAAAAGCTCAGGCAAAAGAGGTTAGAAAAGTGAAGCGTTCTGAGAGCGGAATGATAAAAGATCCTATTACGCTAAATAGAGATGCAATTGTAGGAGATGCATTACGATTGATGAGTGAGAATAAGATCGGTGGTATTCCGGTTATTGATAGTAAAGGTAAACTGGTTGGTATTGTAACAAATCGTGACTTACGATTTATAAAGGAATTAAATAGGCCTGTTGTAGAAGTAATGACTTCTGAAAACTTGATAACGGTTGAAGAAGGGATTGGATTAAAGAAGGCTGAAAAGATTTTACAGCAGCATAAGATCGAGAAATTGCCCGTAGTAGACGACAATAATTTCCTTGTTGGCCTAATAACATACCGGGATATTATCAAATTAAAAGAACACCCGAATTCTTGTAAAGATCAATTTGGAAGATTAAGAGTTGCTGCAGCTTTAGGGGTTACTCCAGATGCTGTTGAGCGTACAGAAGCTTTGTATAATGCAGGTGTTGATGCTGTTATTATTGATACAGCACATGGACATACACTTAGTGTTGTTGAAAAATTGAAAGAGGTTAAGAAAGCTTTTCCGGATCTTGATGTTATTGTTGGAAATATTGCCACTGCAGCCGCTGCAAGAGCATTGGTTGATAATGGTGCCGATGCAGTGAAAGTAGGGATTGGACCTGGAAGTATTTGTACCACACGTGTGATTGCAGGAGTGGGAATGCCACAATTGACTGCCGTTTATAATGTAGCAAAAGAATTAGAGGGGAGTGGGGTTCCAATTATTGCTGATGGTGGAGTTCGTTATACAGGCGATATTGTAAAAGCCTTAGCCGCTGGGGCCAGCTCAATCATGATCGGGTCTATGCTGGCTGGTGTTGAAGAGTCACCAGGTGAAACGATAATATATGAAGGAAGGAAGTTTAAAGCTTACCGTGGAATGGGATCGATCGAAGCCATGCAAAAAGGATCGAAAGACAGGTATTTTCAGTCAGACGAGATGGATGTGAGTAAGCTTGTTCCCGAAGGAATCTCTGGAAGAGTACCATATAAAGGAACTTTAGAAGAAGTATTATTTCAAATAAAAGGTGGACTACAGGCTGGTATGGGCTATTGTGGAGCACCTGATATAAAAACATTGAAGGAAGCACAATTTGTTAGAATTACAGCTGCTGGTGTACGTGAAAGTCATCCACATGATATTTCAATAACCAGAGAAGCCCCAAATTATAGTATTAAATAATAAACCCTATTAATAAATTCAGATGAAAAAGATTCAATTGCTATTCGTAGCATTAATAAGCATTCTTTCGGTTAATGCTCAGAATGAAACCATTCTTACTATAGCTGGAGAAGCTGTTACAAAATCGGAATTTGAGTATGTTTTTAAGAAAAACAATACGGATGAAAGTATTACTCAGGAAGAGTTAAATGAATATATGGAGCTCTTTATTAACTACAAATTAAAAGTTAAAGAAGCAGAAGATCTAGGCTTAGATACTGTCCCTACATTTGTTAAGGAACTCGACGGTTATAGAAATCAGTTGGCTGCACCTTACCTTACCAACTCTAAAGTAGATGAAGAGTTAACGGAACAGGCCTATGAGCGTATGCAACAAGAGGTTAGGGCTAGTCATTTGCTTATAAAAGTTTCAGAAGGAGCCTTGTCTCAAGATACCTTAGCAGCATACAATAAGATAGCGGATATAAGAGCAAAAATAGTTGGAAAAGAGATGAGCTTTCAGGATGCAGCGAGCAAGTATTCTGAAGATCCTTCAGCAAAAACAAATAAAGGGGATTTAGGTTACTTTACTGCCTTTCAAATGGTATACCCTTTTGAAAATGCTGCCTATAATACTCCGGTAAAAGAAATTTCATCAATCATTAGAACTCGTTTTGGATATCATATTCTTGAGGTAGTTGATAAAAGAAAATCAAAAGGAGAAGTGAAAGTTGCACATATTGTTATTGTTTCAAATGATAAAATGACACCACAAGAGCAACAACAAGCGAAGACCAAGATAGATGAAATCTATGAAAAGGTAGAACAGGGTGAAGATTTTGCTTTATTAGCAAAACAGTTTAGTGATGATAAAGGTTCAGCCCAACGAGGTGGTGAATTGCCGATGTTTGGACCTGGGAAAATGGTTCCTGAATTTGAAACAGAAGCTTTTAAACTTGAAAATTTAGGTGATTTTACAAAACCTTTTAAAAGTAGATTCGGTTGGCACATTATTAAATTATTAGATGTGAAAAAACTCGAGTCATTTGAGGAGTTGAAACCAATAATCGAAAAGAAAATACAGCGTGATTCTCGTAGTAAATTGAGTAAAGAAGTTTTTATTCAAGAACGTATGAAGGAATATGGATTTAAGGAGTATGCTAAAAATCTGGCGCCTTTTTATACTTGGGTCGACAGTTCTATCTATGTTAACAAATGGAGAATAAACCCTGAATGGAAGTTATCAAAAATTGTATTCTCAATTGGTAAAACAAAATATACCCAGCAGGATTTTGCGAATTTTTTACATAATAAAACCAGAAGAGCAAAGCCTTCTACTAAAGTAAATATGCCGATAGAAACCTTTGTAAATTCTTCTTATGAAGACTATAAGAATAATTCGGTTATGGAGTATGAGAAAAGCAGGTTAGAAGAGAAATACCCTGATTTCAAGTCTTTACTTCAGGAATACCATGATGGGATATTACTATTTGAATTATCTGATCAAAAAGTATGGAAAAAAGCGACCAAAGACTCTTTAGGATTAGATACGTATTATCAAGAGAATAAACTAGATAACATGTGGCCAGACCGTGTTGAAGCGCAGATTTATAAATCGATCGATGAGGAAATGGCTAAACAAGTACAACAATTTGTTAGTGATAGTTTGAGTAACGATTCTATTGTAAAACTGATAAATAAAGATTCTCAGTTAAATTTAATTGTCGACGAAGGCTTATATGCAAAGGATGATGAAGAGGTGTTTTCGAAAATAGAGTGGAAAAGAGGGATATCGGAGATTGTGCTAATAAATAGTCAGTTTATCTTTGTTAACATTACGGATGTACTAATACCATCTCCAAAATCGTTAGATGAAGCAAAAGGTTTGTACATTTCGAACTATCAGGAAACATTGGAAGCGGAGTGGATATTATCATTACGTCAAAAGTATCCTGTAGAAATAAATAAAGAAGTACTCTATACAATTGAAACTAAGTAGTCTCATCATATTTTTAAGTATCTATTTTATAGCTGCGAGCTGTAACCTGGGACCTGTCAAAGATGAGGTTCGGGTTGCAAGAGCTTATGATAAATATTTATATAAATCGGATCTTGATAAAATAGTTCCCGTAACGGCTTCTATTGCTGATAGTACCAGGATAGTTGATAAATACATCAATAATTGGCTTCATTATAATGTTTTGATCAGTCAAGCGGAGTTAAATTTATCAAACGATCAGTTGGATTTTGAAGAGAAGCTTGAACAGTATAAAAACTCATTGATTATTTACGCTTATGAACAAGCCTTGATTGATGAAAAACTTCAGGTGGACGTTGCCTTTTTATCGATCATAAATTATTATGATGGAAATAAAGAAAATTTCTTACTTCGAGAACCAGCATTTAAATTAAGGTATATCAAGTTATTAAATGATTCACCTGAGCTTAGTCAAATTGAAAAATGGATACGCTCGGATGATGAAGGTGATATTGAAGAGTTACACTATTATTGTGAAGATAATGTTGCGAAGTACTTTTTAAATGACTCTATATGGGTAACACCAAAAGAGATAAAAAAAGAGTTGCCGGAGAGTGGTTTTATTAATAGATCAGATCCCCAACTTGGCTTTGCTAAAATATTGGATGAGACTTTTACTTACCTAATTTTTGTAAAGGAAGTTTTGAAAGTTGGAGAACAAGCTCCAATCGATTTGGTAAAAGAAGATATTAGTGCCATAATTCTTAATAAAAGAAAAATGGAATTACTAAAAAAAATGAGAAAGGATATATATTCGGATGCGATGCGTAAGAAAAAGATCGAATTATTCCATAATTGAATTTGTACACAGACTAGTTTATAATAGATGAAAAAATACTTGTTAGCATTTTATTTGTTTTCCATGTTTCTCTTGATCGGAGAACAAAGTTTAGCACAACAGGATTCAATCTACATTCTCGATAATGTTATTGCGGTAGTTGGAGATGAGATCGTTCTGAAGTCTGAAATAGAAGAAACGAAAATTCAATTTAGACAAGAAGGAATTCGTCTTGATGATGATGCAGATTGTTTCGTTCTTGGTTCTTTATTAACTGAAAAAATATTTCTTCACCAGGCTAAAGTTGATACGATTGAGGTTGATGATGGAATGATAGAAGGAGAACTAAATCGTAGAATAGCAATGTTTACTCAGCAAATTGGTTCACAAGAAGCCCTTGAAGAGTATTTTGGGAAATCTATAAATGAGATTAAAAACGATTTCCGAGATCCGATGAGAAATCAAATGATCATTCAAGAAGTACAAAACACTGTAACCTATGGTGTAAATGTTACTCCAAGTGATATTCAAGATTATTTTAATTCTATACCCAAGGATAGTTTGCCTTTAATGAATACACAAATTGAGTTTGCTCAAATTGTTGTTTTTCCAAAGGATAACCCAAAGGAAGTGGAAAAAGTAAAGAAAAGATTACGGGGGTTTATTCAAGAGGTTAGGGAAGGGGAAGATTTTTCAACATTGGCTGTGCTTTATTCTGATGACCCTGGTTCTGCTTCAAAAGGTGGTGATCTTGGAATGGTTCCTAGAGGAACGATGGTATCCGAATTTGATGAAGTTGCGTTTCAATTATCGAATGGCGAATTATCCAGTGTATTTGAAACAGAGTTTGGTTATCACATAATGCAAATGATTGAAAGACGTGGAGAGCAGTACCATGCAAAACATATTCTTCTTAAGCCTAAAGTAACAGGCACAGACTTGAAAGAGGCAAAAGATCTTTTAATAAAGGTTAAAACTTCCCTTGCAAGTGATACACTTGATTGGTATAAAGCTGTTTTGAAATACAGTCAGGATGAGAAGAGTTATAATAACGAAGGGTTGGTTGTTAATCTTATGACAGGTACACCTCGTTTCGAGTTGAGTCAATTAGATCCTCAAGCCTATGTAGCGATAGAGAATATGCAAGAGGGTGAAATAGAAGGTCCAATACTTTATCAAACACGAGAGGGAAAGGAAGGATATCGTTTGATTAAACTACTTAAGCAGATCGAACCTCACCGAGCTAATTTACAAGATGATTATCAGGTTCTCCAAGAATCAGCCACTTCATTGGCTAAGCAAAGAGCAACAGTAGAGTGGATTAAAGTAAAAATAAATGAAACCTATATACATATTGATGATAAGTATAAGGATTGTGAGTGGGAACTAAACTGGAACAAAAACTAAACCTAAGAACACTTTTATGGCTATACCTAATTATAATTCAGATAGTGAAGCAATTCAAGATTTTGGAGTAAAATACAAAGCACTTTCTAAAGAGATCTCAAAGGTGATCATTGGACAGGAAGCGGTAGTTAAACAAGTGTTGATATCGATTTTCAGCAAAGGACACTGTCTTTTAGTTGGAGTTCCTGGACTGGCTAAAACATTGCTAGTCAGTACTATTTCAAAATCATTGGGTTTGAGTTTTAGTAGAATTCAATTTACTCCAGACCTCATGCCATCGGATATTATAGGGTCCGAAATACTTGATGAATCAAGGCATTTTAAGTTTATTAAAGGTCCCATTTTCGCTAATATTATTTTGGCGGATGAGATCAACCGAACTCCACCTAAAACGCAAGCGGCTTTATTGGAAGCTATGCAGGAAAAAACAGTAACAGTAGCGGGACATTCTTATATATTGGATGATCCATTTTTCGTTTTAGCTACGCAAAATCCAATAGAACAAGAAGGAACTTATCCTTTGCCTGAAGCACAACTCGATCGGTTTATGTTTAATATTTGGGTCGATTATCCAAGTTTTGATGAAGAGGTTATGGTTGTTAAAGCTACAACTGCTAATAATGAAGAAGAGGTTAATTCAACGCTTGATGCCGATCAGATTAGATACTTTCAACAATTAATTCGCAAAATGCCCGTGGCAGATAATGTGATTAATTATGCAGTTGAGTTAGTAGCTAAAACCCGTCCGGAATCAGATAGTGCAACTGATGTTGTTAAGTCATTCGTTTCGTGGGGCGCTGGTCCACGAGCCTCGCAGAATTTAATATTAGCTGCAAAAACACATGCTGCAATTGACGGTAAATTCTCTCCAGATATTGAAGATGTTAAAGCGATTGTGCACCCTGTACTAAGACACCGATTAATACGCAATTACAAAGCTGAAGCTGAAGGTTTTACTTCTAATAAAATTATAGATACCCTTCTGTAGATTAGTCTATTTTAATCAATTCGACAGTAAAGATCAATGTGGAGTTTGGTGGAATATCAGCTCCTGCTCCTTTTTTACCATAAGCCAGATGAGAAGGAATATAGAAGATGTATTTTGCACCGGGACTCATCAATTGTAACCCTTCTGTCCATCCTGGAATAACTTGGCCAAGACCAAATTGAATTTCCTGCCCTCTATCATAAGAAGAATCAAATATAGTTCCATCTAAGAGTTTACCTTCATAATGAACAGTAACCTGACTCGCTGAAGTTGGTTTAGCACCTTCACCGGGATTAATTACTTCATATTGTAATCCACTTGCAGTTGTATCTACTTCAGGCCGAAGCTTGTTTTTAGCAAGAAAGGCTTTTCCTTCTTCAACGTTTTTCATTAACTTTTTGTTATTAAGGTTAGTGAAATAATCATTGAGTATAGATTGAACCTTTTCTTCTGCTATAATAGTTGAATCTTCATTGAGAGTAGCGAGCAACCCTTTTTGAAAAGCGATATTATTTAATGTATCAACACCGGAACTTTTTAAGTTCTCCGCTACAGCCATACCAAGAGCATAGCTCACTGAATCTAATTGAGTTGTTATCAGCGGCGCTTCAACAACTTCTTTTTTATTCTTTTTGTTCTTTTTTCTTTTTTGCGCAATTCCATCTACACCTGTAAATAATACGATTGCGATAAGAAGTCCTAATGATCTCGAGTAAATACCCATTTGTTTTCTTTGCTTAGTGAATTATTAAAATAGTAACCATTGCTATCAAATGTTTTGATATGCTCAGGTTCATTGATATTATTTTTAGCGATATAGCGAAGCATCATTCCTCTGGCTTTTTTTGCAAAAAAGCTTATCATCTTATAGGAACCATTTTTCATATCTTTAAACTCAGGAACAATTATTTCAGCATTCAATTTTTTTTGATTGATAGCTTTGAAATATTCATTGCTTGCTAAATTAATTAATACATCGGTCTTTTGTTCTTCTAATTGACGATTAAACTGATCAGTAATTTTATCGCCCCAAAATTTATATAGGTTATTTTTTGAAGGAGTGACCTTGAAAGAACTACCCATTTCAAGGCGATAAGGCAACATACTATCAAATGGTTTTAATGCTCCATATAACCCGGAAAGGATTAATAGATTATCATTTAAATAGGATTTACCTTTATTGTCAAGTGTTTCTACATCTAATCCTTGATAAACATCCCCTTTAAAAACATAGATCGCTTCTTTGGCAATAGATGGATCAAAATTGGCATCCCAGCCCTGAAACCTTTCATAGTTTAGCTCAGCAAGGTTATCACTTATATCCATCATGGATTTTAGTTTCTTTGGACTAATTTTTTTTAGTTTATTGACCAAGTACTCTGCCTCATTGATCAACTCCGGATAGATAATTTCATCTTTTATTGGAGCGGCTTTAAAATCAAGTGTTTTAGCTGGTGATATTGTTATAAGCATATTTATTAGCTCGCTTTTATATTGATGAGTTTATATTCGATAATGGTATAAAATTATTTTCTTTTTTCTCGCATTTTATGCCATTGTTTTTCAGCATTATCTTCAGAATCGAGAATAACAGATAACCATTTAGAACTATCACTTGTTTCTAATATAATTTTTAAGGCCATCGTAAAAGGTACAGATAAAAACATTCCGATTGGACCGAAAACCCAACCCCAGAAAAGTAAGGATAACAAAACAACCAATGTAGACAAACCAAGTCCATCTCCCATTATTTTAGGTTCTAAAATACTACCGATTATTATATTTACAGCAATATAAACCCCTGCGGTCCATAACGTTCCGCCCAATCCATTTTCTATTAGGGCGAATAATAAAGCAGGAATAGCAGCCAATAATGATCCGATATTAGGTATGTAATTCATTAGAAAGGCGATCAAACCCCAGAAAAATGCATATTGAATACCGATTAATTTAAGTGATAATGCGATTATGACCCCTGTTGCTAAACTTGTAAGTGTTTTAATTCCAAGGTAACTTCTAACATTATGAATGATCATTTCAAAGTTATAGATACGTGGTGACTTTTCATGGCTCGTAATGATCTTGTATTTTGTAGGAAAGCTTTCTAATTCGAAAAGCATGAAAAGTACGATGAAAGTGATAATAAGTGTTTGTCCGAGAATATTACCCATTCCATTTATAGTAGAAGCAGTAAAGCCCATAATTTTTCCGGGATCAATCGCTTTTAGAAACTGTTGATCGGAAAGGTCAATTCCAAACTCTTTTAAATTTATAATGATGTCTTGAAATGCTGCTTTAAAATCCTGATCTAGTTTGGGAAGACTTTGTGTAAACTGTCCAATCGAGCCTCCGATCAATCCTCCTACCAAAAGACCGGAAATAATGATGAGAAGCATAATGATAACAATCGATAATGATTTACCGATTCCTTTTTTAATCAGCCAATTAACAGGTTGAGATGCAACAATACTAATGAATATGGCTAAAAAAAAGGGGTTTAGAATGTCAGAGGCTAGTTTCATTCCTCCGATGATAATAAACAAACTAGCAACAATAACAAGCGTTTTAAAATTACTATCTTTTTTTAAGGCCTTTATTTCCATAGATCAAGTGTGTTTAGATCGTAACTCTCTTTTTTTGTTCTCCTCAATAATATTTTCAGCTTCCTGCTTGGTGCCAATCAAAATTGCAAAATATTTACTGCTTTCATTGGTTTGAAGCATCACCTTTAAAACCATTGTTAATGGTACGGAAAGAAACATACCAACCGGCCCCAATAACCACCCCCAAAAAACGAGTGAAATAAAAATAACTGCTGTTGAAAGCCCCATTCCCTTACCTAATAATTTAGGTTCGATCAAACTGCCAATTATAAAATTAAC